>NZ_JBQUZP010000003.1:526264-560924 GCF_056313785.1 Caulobacter sp. DMC95
GCGTCCGAAAGCGCGATCTCGGCCGGCAGCGGCTCCATCGCATCCTCGCGCTGCTGGGCCAGCTGCTCGTCGCGCTTGGCGGCGACGCGCTGCAGGCTGCGCAGGTAGGAACCCGTACCGGCGGGGATCAGACGACCCACGATGACGTTTTCCTTCAGGCCTTCCAGGGTGTCGGTCTTGCCGTGCACCGAGGCTTCGGTCAGGACGCGGGTCGTTTCCTGGAACGACGCGGCCGAGATGAAGCTCTTGGTCTGCAGCGAGGCCTTGGTGATGCCGAGCAGCACCGGCTGGGTCACAGCCGGACGGCCGCCGCGGGCGATCGCCTTTTCCTGCTCCTTGTCGAATTCCGGCTTATCAAGGTGATCGCCCTTGATGAGGCCGGTGTCGCCGGGCTCGATGATCTCGACCTTTTGCAGCATCTGACGAACGATCGTCTCAATGTGCTTGTCGTTGATCGGCACGCCCTGCAGACGATAGACCTCCTGGATCTCGTCGACGAGGAAGTTGGCCAGGGCTTCGACGCCCAGGATGCGCAGGATGTCGTGCGGATCCGGATTGCCGTCGATGATGTACTCGCCCTTGGTGATGTAATCCCCGTCGTGGACGGCGATGTGCTTGCCCTTCGGGATCAGGAATTCGACGGGCTCGGGCTGGTTGCCGTCGGCGTCGACGTCCGGCGTGATCTTGATCCGGCGCTTGTTCTTGTAATCCTTGCCGAATTCGACACGGCCGTCCATTTCCGCGATGACCGCGCAGTCCTTCGGACGGCGGGCTTCGAAGAGTTCGGCGACGCGCGGCAGACCACCGGTGATGTCCCGGGTCTTGGCGCCTTCGGTCGGGATACGCGCGATCACTTCACCCGGCTTCACCTCGTCGCCGTCGGCGACCGAGAGAATGGCGCCGGCCGACAGGAGGTAACGAGCCTCACCGCCGTTGCTGAGACGCTTGTACGAACCGTCTTCCGACAGAACGCCCATGGCCGGACGCAGGTCCGAGCCGCGAGCCGAGGTGCGCCAGTCGGCGACCACGCGCTGGGCGATACCGGTGGCTTCGTCGACTTCCTCGCGGATCGACAGGCCATCGACCAGGTCTTCGGCGCGGATCTTGCCGGCCACTTCGGTGATGATCGGGGTGGTGTAGGGGTCCCAATCACCGAGGCGCTGGCCGCGCTTCACGCTGTCGCCGTCCTTCACCCGCAGGCGGGCGCCGTACGGCGGCTTGTAGGTTTCACGCTCCTTGCCGTCGACGAGAACGCTGACGGTGGTGTTGCGGCTCATGATGACCAGGGCGCCGTCCGAACCCACGACCGTCGGGCCGATCACGCGGACCGTACCTTCGTTCGAGGCTTCGAAGAACGACTGCTCGGCCACCTGGGCGGTGCCGCCGATGTGGAACGTACGCATGGTCAGCTGCGTGCCGGGCTCACCGATCGACTGGGCGGCGATGACGCCGACCGCTTCACCGATGTTCACCGGGGTGCCGCGCGCCAGGTCGCGGCCGTAGCAGGCGCCGCAGACGCCGATCTTGGCTTCGCAGGTCAGGACCGAGCGGACCTTCACCGACTGAACGACCGCAGCCTCGATGGCGTCGGCGATGTTCTCGTCGATATAGGTGTCGGCCGGCACGACCAACTCGCCGGTGCCCGGATCCTTGACGTCCTCGGCCGTGAAGCGGCCCAGGACGCGCGCGCCCAGCGAGACCAGCACGTCGCCGCCTTCGACGACGGCGCGCAGGGTGATGCCCCGCGTGGTGCCGCAGTCTTCCTCGACGATGATGCAGTCCTGCGCGACGTCGACCAGACGACGGGTCAGGTAACCCGAGTTGGCGGTCTTCAGCGCGGTGTCGGCCAGACCCTTACGGGCGCCGTGGGTGGAGTTGAAGTACTCCTGAACGGTCAGGCCTTCCTTGAAGTTCGAGACGATCGGGGTCTCGATGATTTCACCAGACGGCTTGGCCATCAGGCCGCGCATGCCGCCCAGCTGCTTCATCTGGGCTTGCGAACCACGGGCGCCGGAGTGGGCCATCATGTAGATGGCGTTGATTTCCTTCTCGCGGCCGTTCTCGTCCTTATGCTTCATCTGAAGCTCGGCCATCATCTCGTCGGCGACGCGATCGGTGGCCTTGGCCCAGGCGTCAACGACCTTGTTGTACTTCTCACCCTTGGTGATCAGGCCGTCGGCGTACTGCTGCTCGTATTCTTCGGCGAGCTTGCGGGTCTCTTCCACGATCGCGGTCTTGCGGGCCGGGATGATGATGTCGTCCTTGCCGAACGAGATGCCGGCCTTGGCGGCTTCCTTGAAGCCCAGACCCATGACCTTGTCGGCGAAGATGACCGTCGCCTTCTGACCGCAGTGGCGGTAGACGATGTCGATCAGATTGCCGATTTCCTTCTTGGTCAGCGCCTTTTCGATCAGGCGGTGACCAATCTGCGGGTGGTGCGGCAGCAGGGCGGCGATCTTCATGCGGCCCGGCGTGGTGTCGATCACCTTGCGCAGCAGTTGACCGTCCGGAGTCATCTCGGTGTGGCGCGCCTTGATCTTGGCGTGCAGCGAGACGACGCCGGCGTCCATGGCGGCTTCGATTTCACCGAGGTCGGCGAAGATCTTGCCTTCGCCCGGCTCACCGTCACGCGCGACCGACAGGTAGTACAGGCCCAGGACGATGTCCTGCGACGGCACGATGATCGGGCGACCGTTGGCGGGCGACAGGATGTTGTTGGTCGACATCATCAGGACGCGCGCTTCCAGCTGAGCTTCCAGGCTCAGCGGGACGTGCACGGCCATCTGGTCGCCGTCGAAGTCGGCGTTGAACGCGGCGCAGACCAGCGGGTGCAGCTGGATGGCCTTGCCCTCGATCAGCTTGGGTTCGAACGCCTGGATGCCCAGACGGTGAAGCGTCGGCGCGCGGTTCAGCAGCACCGGGTGCTCGCGGATCACCTCTTCGAGGATGTCCCACACCTGCGGCTGCTCGCGCTCGACCATGCGCTTGGACTGCTTGACGGTGCCCGACAGGCCCTTGGCGTCCAGACGCGCGTAGATGAACGGCTTGAACAGCTCCAGCGCCATCTTCTTGGGCAGGCCGCATTCGTGCAGCTTCAGCTCGGGACCGACCACGATGACCGAACGGCCCGAGTAGTCGACGCGCTTGCCCAGCAGGTTCTGACGGAAGCGGCCCTGCTTGCCCTTCAGCATGTCGGCCAGCGACTTCAGCGGGCGCTTGTTGGCGCCCGTGATCACGCGACCGCGACGGCCGTTGTCGAACAGGGCGTCGACCGACTCCTGCAGCATCCGCTTTTCGTTGCGGATGATGATGTCGGGGGCGCGCAGCTCGATCAGGCGCTTCAGGCGGTTGTTACGGTTGATGACCCGGCGATACAGGTCGTTCAGGTCCGAGGTCGCGAAGCGGCCGCCGTCCAGCGGCACCAGCGGACGCAGTTCCGGCGGGATGACCGGAACGACCGTCAGCACCATCCACTCGGGACGGTTGCCCGACTCCTGGAAGGCTTCCAGGATCTTCAGGCGCTTGCTGAACTTCTTCTGCTTCATGTCCGAAACGGTGCCGGACAGTTCCTCGCGCAGACGCTCGGCCTCTTTTTCGAGGTCGATGGCCTTCAGCAGGTTCTGGATGGCTTCCGCGCCGATCTCGGCGGTGAAGCTGTCGTCGCCGTACTCTTCTTGGGCGCGCATGTAGTCGTCTTCGCTGAGCAGCTGGTGCTGCTTCAGCGGCGTCAGGCCCGGCTCGGTGACGATGTAGTATTCGAAGTAGAGGACGCGCTCGATGTCCTTCAGCGGCATGTCGAGCATCATGGCGATGCGCGAGGGCAGCGACTTCAGGAACCAGATGTGGGCGACCGGCGAGGCCAGTTCGATGTGGCCCATGCGCTCGCGACGGACGCGGGCCAGGGTGACTTCAACACCGCACTTTTCGCAGATGATGCCCTTGTACTTCATGCGCTTGTACTTGCCGCACAGGCATTCGTAGTCCTTGGTCGGGCCAAAGATACGGGCGCAGAACAGGCCGTCACGCTCGGGCTTGAACGTACGGTAGTTGATGGTTTCGGGCTTCTTGATCTCGCCGAACGACCACGAGCGGATCTTTTCCGGCGAGGCGAGCGAGATGCGGATCTGGTCGAAGGTCGGAGCGGCCTGGACCGGATTGAAGATGTTCAGGACTTCCTGGTTCATCTTGGTTCCTTCTGCGGGATTTCCCGCGAAAATTCTTGAGGGAGAGCGGGCTGAAAGGAGGCCCCTCCCCGCCCTTCAGGCGAGGAGGGAGATCCGGATCAGCTGTTCTCCAGCTCGACGTTCAGGCCGAGCGAGCGCATTTCCTTGACCAGCACGTTGAAGCTTTCCGGGATACCGGCTTCGAACGTGTCGTCGCCACGGACGATCGACTCATAGACCTTGGTCCGGCCGGCCACGTCGTCGGACTTCACCGTCAGCATTTCCTGCAGGGTGTAGGCCGCGCCGTAGGCTTCCAGAGCCCACACTTCCATTTCCCCGAAGCGCTGACCGCCGAACTGGGCCTTACCACCCAGCGGCTGTTGCGTGACGAGCGAGTACGGACCGATCGAACGGGCGTGGATCTTGTCGTCAACCAGGTGGTGCAGCTTCAGCATGTAGATGTAGCCGACCGTGACCGGGCGCTTGAACTGCTCGCCGGTCAGGCCGTCGAACAGGATCGACTGACCCGAACGGTTCACGCCGGCCATTTCGAGGTGATCCTCGATGTCATCCATGCGCGCGCCGTCGAACACCGGAGTGGCGATCGGAACGCCCTTACCCAGGTTCTTGGCCAGCTCGACCAGTTCCTCTTCGGTTTCCGGCAGTTCCTCATCCGGACCGTAGACGTCGCGGAGACGCTCGATCAGGGCCTGCTTCTGGCCACCGGCCTGCCAGTCTTCCAGCAGGTTGGTGATCTGCTTGCCGAGGTTGGCGCAGGCCCAGCCCAGGTGGGTTTCGAAGATCTGACCGACGTTCATGCGCGAAGGCACGCCCAGCGGGTTCAGAACGACGTCGACGTGCGTGCCGTCCGCGAGGAACGGCATGTCCTCGATCGGCAGGATGCGCGAGATGACGCCCTTGTTGCCGTGACGGCCGGCCATCTTGTCGCCCGGCTGCAGCTTGCGCTTCACGGCCACGAAGACCTTGACCATCTTCATGACGCCCGGGGGCAGTTCGTCGCCGCGCTGCAGCTTGTCGACCTTGTCTTCGAAACGACGGTCGAGGCGCTTACGGTTCTCGTCGAACAGGCGGCGCAGCGACTCCAGCTCGCCCATCGCCTTTTCATCTTCCAGGGCGATCTGCCACCACAGGCCCGAAGCCACTTGGCTCAGGTTCTCGGCGGTGATCTCGCCGCGCGACAGGCCCTTGGGACCCGACAGCGCGACCTTGCCGATCAGCAGTTCCTTCAGGCGGCCCGAGATGTTGCGGTTCAGGATCGCGAACTCGTCGTCGCGGTCCTTGCCCAGGCGGTCGATCTCGGCGCGTTCGATAGCGAGCGCGCGCTCGTCCTTGTCGACGCCGTGACGGTTGAAGACGCGCACGTCGACGATCGTGCCGGCGACGCCCGGGGGCAGGCGCAGGCTGGTGTCGCGGACGTCCGAAGCCTTTTCACCGAAGATGGCGCGCAGCAGCTTTTCTTCCGGCGTCATCGGGCTTTCGCCCTTCGGCGTGACCTTGCCGACCAGGATGTCGCCCGGCTGGACTTCGGCGCCGATCGCCACGATGCCGGCTTCGTCGAGGTTGCGCAGGGCTTCCTCGCCGACGTTCGGGATGTCGCGGGTGATTTCTTCCGGACCCAGCTTGGTATCGCGGGCCATGACTTCGAATTCCTCGATGTGGATCGAGGTGAAGACGTCGTCACGGACGATGCGTTCGGAGATCAGGATCGAGTCTTCGAAGTTGTAGCCGTTCCAGGGCATGAACGCGACGAGCGCGTTGCGACCCAGGGCCAGTTCGCCCAGCTCCGTCGACGGACCGTCGGCGATGATATCGCCCGCGCGGATCTTGTCGCCCACCTTCACCAGCGGACGCTGGTTGATGCAGGTCGACTGGTTCGAGCGCTGGAACTTCGACATGCGGTAGATGTCGACGCCCGAACGCGCGGGGTCGGTCTCTTCCGTGGCGCGGATGACGATACGCGTACCGTCGATCTGCTCGACCACGCCGGTGCGCTTGGCGATCACGACGGCGCCCGAGTCACGGGCGACGACGGCTTCCATGCCGGTGCCGACCAGCGGGGCGTCCGACTGCACCAGCGGCACGGCCTGACGTTGCATGTTCGAGCCCATGAGGGCGCGGTTGGCGTCGTCGTTTTCCAGGAACGGGATCAGGGCGGCGGCCACCGACACGACCTGGCGCGGCGACACGTCCATCAGGTCCACCGTCTCCTTTTGCAGGAGGGTCGGTTCGCCGTTGATGCGGCCCGGAACCAGGTCTTCCACGATCTCGCCGCCGTCGACCTTGATGTTCGACTGGGCGATGACGTGCTTGGATTCCTCCATCGCCGACATGTAGACGACTTCGTCCTGCGGCTTGCCGTCCTTCACGCGACGGTACGGGCTCTCGATGAAGCCGTACTTGTTCACGCGGGCGTGGGTGGCCAGCGAGTTGATCAGACCGATGTTCGGGCCTTCCGGCGTTTCGATCGGGCAGATCCGGCCGTAGTGGGTCGGGTGAACGTCGCGGACTTCGAAGCCGGCGCGCTCGCGGGTCAGACCGCCCGGGCCGAGGGCCGACAGACGACGCTTGTGGGTGATTTCCGAAAGCGGGTTCGTCTGGTCCATGAACTGCGACAGCTGCGAGGAGCCGAAGAATTCACGGACAGCGGCGGCGGCGGGCTTGGCGTTGATCAGGTCGTGCGGCATGACCGTGTCGATATCGACCGACGACATGCGTTCCTTGATGGCGCGTTCCATGCGCAGCAGGCCGACGCGGTACTGGTTTTCCAGCAGCTCACCGACCGAGCGAACGCGGCGGTTGCCCAGGTTGTCGATGTCGTCGATTTCGCCGCGACCATCGCGCAGGCCCACCAGGACCTTCAGCACGGCCAGGACGTCGTCCTTGCGCAGGGTGCGGACTTCGTCCGACACGTCCTGCTCCAGGCGCATGTTCATCTTCACGCGACCCACCGACGACAGGTCGTAGCGCTCGGCGTCGAAGAACAGCGACTTGAACATGGCCTCGGCGGCTTCCACCGTCGGCGGCTCGCCCGGACGCATGACGCGATAGATGTCGAACAGCGCGTCTTCGCGGATGGCGTTCTTGTCCACGCGCAGGGTGTTGCGCATGTAGGCGCCGACCGTGACGTGGTCGATGTCCAGCACGTCGATGGTGCTGAAGCCTTGGTCGGCCAGGGCCTGGATCGAGGTGACGTCCAGCTCGTCGCCGGCCTCGGCGTAGATTTCGCCGGTCGCCATGTTGACGGCGTCACGGGCCAGGTAGCGGCCCGTCAGGGCTTCCGGGGCCAGCAGCAGGGTCTTCAGACCGCCGTCGGCGAACTTCTTGGCCTGACGCGCCGTGATCTTGGTGCCAGCCGGAGCGACTTCTTCACCGGTGTCGGCGTCGACCAGCGGGAACTCCGGCTTCACGCCGCGCCAGCGCTCCGGCTTGTACGGGGTGGCCCAGCCGCCCGAACGCTTCTCGAACGGAACGACGTCGTAGAACGTGGTCAGGATCTCTTCGCCGTCCATGCCCAGAGCATAGAGGAAGGTCGTGGCCGGCAGCTTACGGCGACGGTCGATGCGGACGTAGACGATGTCCTTGGCGTCGAACTCGAAGTCCAGCCACGAGCCGCGGTACGGGATCACGCGGGCGGCGAACAGCAGCTTGCCCGAGGCGTGGGTCTTGCCCTTGTCGTGGTCGAAGAACACGCCCGGCGAGCGGTGCATCTGCGAGACGATGACGCGCTCGGTGCCGTTGACGATGAAGGTGCCCTTGTCCGTCATGAGCGGGATGTCGCCCATGTAGACGTCCTGCTCCTTGATGTCCTTGACCGAGCGGGCGCCGGTTTCTTCTTCGGTTTCGAACACGATCAGGCGCAGCTTGACCTTCAGCGGCGCGGCGAAGGTCATGTCGCGCTGAATGCACTCTTCAACGTCGTACTTGGGCTCTTCGAACTCGTACGAGACGTACTCGAGCACGGCGCGTTCGTTGAAGTCCTTGATCGGGAACACCGACTTGAAGACCGCCTCGACGCCTTCGTCGCGACGCAGGCCCGGACGGGTCTCGCGCTGAAGGAACTGCTCGTAGGAGGAGCGCTGAACCTCGATGAGGTTCGGCATCTGCACAGCCTCGGGAATGCGGCCGAACGACTTCCGGATCCGCTTCTTGCCGGTGAAGGATTGCGCCATGTTGTTTCCCTGCGGCGCGGACGGAGTCCGCGCGTGAATTCGAATATCCGCTGCGTCCACCCTCGCCGCTCCCCTGTTCGGAGAGCTGCGGACGCTGGAATTCCCCTGTCGGGCGACCGGGACCGGAAGCCTGACGGGCGCCCCTTCGCGCTGGTCGGAGGGCGGCTGACCGCGCCTCGGGGCGTAATACGGACGCGCGTAAGCGCTCCGCCGATGTAATCGTGAACGCGGGGATATAGGGGAACAGGATGAAGAAGGAAAGGGGGATTCGTAACGCGGCGTGAATGCCGCGATCAGCCCTTGCGCAAGGCCTTCATGGCCAGCGAGACGCCCAACCCGATCAAGCAGATGAAGAAGGCGACCTTGGTGATCGCGCCGGCCACGTCCACGACGAAGCCGAGAACCCCGAACAGGATCATGAGCGCGAGAAGGAGACCGGCGAGCTTGAGCATGGGGGATGAACGCAGGCGACCAACGAGGGTTCCACGTCTCCTCCTAGCCTTTCCAGAGACCGATCGCTCCCTTCGGACCACACAGCACCGCGGTCTTCTCAGAGGTCATACGTACGCTGTTCATCGGCGCCGCCGAGACGCGCTCGAACGCGCCGCCGCCCCGGCTGACGATAGTCCCGGCCAGACCGGTGGCCATCACTGTGCCGCCCTTCGCCGAAATCCCGGACAGATAGCCGGCGGGCGCTGCAACCGGCTCGAACGCCAGGGCGCCCGGCGCCAGGCGCGCAAGGTTCACGCCCTTGCCTTGGGGACTCTTGTAGTCGCCGCCGCAGACCCACAGCGCGCCATCCTTGGCGAAGGTCACGGCGAACGCGCCCTTTGACGGCGCATCCGCCAGGATCGGCGTCTCCATCGCCACGAAGACGCCCCCGCCGCCGCGCGACAGATAGACCCGCGCCCGGCCCGCACCGCCCGTGCAGAAGGCGACCTGCCCCCGCCGGCCGATGGCGACGCAGCCGTTGCTGGCGGCGAAAGCGCCCTCGTTCGCCGCAGCCAGCGGCACGCCGCCAGGCTTCAGCCTCGCCCACGTCTGGCCCGCGTCTTCCGTGTAGAGCACGGTGAAGCGGCCCTGGGTCGGGTCTCCAAGGATGTAGCCGCGCTTCTTGTCGACAAACGCGATCGAGTCCCAGAAGCCGTCCGGATCCTGATTGATCGCGATCCGCGTCCAGGTCTTGCCGCTATCCCGGGTGCGCCAGAGCTGCGAGGCCTCGCCTGGGCCAGCGCTCATGGCCAGGACATGCTGGTCATCGAACGCATGGAGCCCCCGGAAGTCGAGCGCCTCGGCGCCGACGATCCGGAAGGCGTCCTGATGCTGACGCTCGCCCCGCACAACCCAGCCCTTGGAGCCGGACGCCCAGAAGGTCTTGCCGCCAGAGGGCGAAAGTCCTCGCAGCTCGCTGTCAGTCGAGGAAGCAGGGATCACGAGACCGCCAAGGTCGGCTCGCGCGAGAGCCGGAGAAGCGGCCAAGGCCGCGCCAGCGATGATGAAGTTTCTGCGGTTCATGCCAACCTGCCCAAGCTCGAGACTATGGCTTCCGGCGAAATAACGAGCAACGCAACCGAAAATCCGGGTCCCGCAGATGCTAGCGGGGTCGGCTGGGACTGCTCGTAGCCGGCGAAATTTCACCTCGCGCGCGGACGGCGCCAACCTTCTCGCGCCGGCTTGCTTGAAACCGGGGCCGATGGCGGCCCATAACTGCCGCATGACCGACGCTTCCCTCGCCCCCATCGCCTCCGCCGAGTTCGTCAGGGGCCTGCCCAAGGCCGAATTGCACATGCACATTGAGGGCAGCCTTGAGCCCGAACTGATGTTCGCGCTGGCCAAGCGCAATGGGATCACCCTGCCCTTCGCTTCGGTCGAGGAGATCCGCGCGGCCTACGACTTCTCGAACCTGCAGGACTTCCTGGACATCTACTACCAGGGCGCAGGAGTTCTGATCACGGAAGCTGACTTCAAGGATCTGGCGCTGGCCTATTTCCAGCGCCTGGCGGCCGACGGCGGGACCCACGCCGAGATCTTCTTCGATCCTCAGACCCATACCGATCGCGGGATCGCCTTCGACACGGTCATGAACGGTCTGCTCGCCGGCATGGACGAGGCAGAGAAGACTCTGGGCGTCACCTCCAAGCTGATCCTCTGCTTCCTGCGCCACCTCTCCGAAGAGGCCGCGTTCGAGACGCTGGAGCAGGCTAAGCCCTGGCTCGCCAAGCTGGCGGGCGTGGGCCTGGACAGCTCCGAAGTCGGCCACCCGCCAGCCAAGTTCGCCCGCGTGCTGCAGGCCTCGCGGGACCTCGGCTTGAAGGTCGTGGCCCACGCCGGCGAGGAAGGCCCGCCGGCCTATGTCTGGGAGGCCATCGACCTGGTGAAGGTCGACCGCATCGACCACGGCAACCGCGCGCTGGAAGACGAGGACCTGACCGCGCGTCTCGTCAAGGACGGTGTCACCTTGACCGTCTGCCCGCTTTCGAACCTGAAGCTGTGCGGCGTGCCCAGCCTGGCCGTCCACCCGCTCAAGCGGATGCTGGAGCTTGGCCTGAAGGCCACGGTGAACTCGGACGACCCGGCCTATTTCGGCGGCTATCTGCTGGAGAACTACCTGGCCACCGCCGACGCCGTGGGCCTGACTCGCGAGGACATCGTGACCCTGGCCAAGAACAGCTTCGCGGGTTCGTTCCTGAGCGACGCCGAAAAGGCCGAGCGGATCGCGGGGGTCGAGGCCTACGCGGCCGCCCACTGAGTCCGCGGCCATGCCTGTCATCGCCGCGACCGCCTACAAAGCCGGCCAGCCCGTTCGCGCGCTGGACCTCGCCGAGCCCGAAGCGCTGACCGCGCGCGCCGGCGAGTTTGTCTGGATCGGCGTGGTTGAGCCGACGCCGGACGAGATGCAGGTCCTGGGTCGCGTGTTTGGCCTGCACCCCCTGGCGGTCGAGGACGCGCTGAACGCGCGTCAGACGCCCAAGGTCGATGTGTATGGCGACCAGCTGTTCGTGGTGGCCAAGACCGCGCATCTGGAAGGCGACCGCATCGCCTATGGCGAGACCGACTTCTTCGTCGGGCGTCAGCACCTGATCACCGTCCGCCACGGCAGCGCCCGGGCTCACACCGAACTGCGCGCCCAGTTGGAGGCGACGCCAGGCCTGCTGGCGCATGGCGTCGACTACGTTTTGCACGCGGTGCTGGACTTCATCGTCGACGGCTACATGCCGATTGTCGACCAGATCGAGGAAGACCTGCAGGCGATCGAACAGCGCGCCCTTGACGCCTTCCTCAGCCGGTCCGAGATCACCCGCATCTTCGCGCTGCGGCGCTCGCTGATGAAGTTCAAGAAGATGCTGGGTCCGATGGCCCAGGTGGCCAGCGCGCTCGAGCATCACGACCTCCCCTGCATCGACACGGAAGTGAGGATGTATTTCCGTGACGTGCGCGACCATATCCAGCGCACCGAAATCCTGGTCGACGGCCTGCGCGAGGTGCTCACCTCGGTCTTCGAAATCGCCAGCCTCTTGGAGCAACAGCGCCAGGGCGTGATCACCCGCCAGCTGGCGGCCTGGGCCGCGATCCTGGCGGTGCCGACGGCGATCGCCGGGATCTACGGCATGAACTTCGAGCACATGCCCGAACTGAAGTGGGCCTATGGCTACCCGGCGGTGATCGGCGGAATCGTCGTGGTGTGCGGCCTGCTGTATCGGCGCTTCAAGAAGGCGGGCTGGCTTTAGGCCCCGCAGACTTCGACGATCTCGCGATGCCGCGCGGCGTCGATGCCATTGCGTTGCTCGTCGGCTAGCCGGCTCTTGTCGCCCTCCAGCAGCAACAAGGTCGGCCGCTCGTCCGGGGTCTGAAACTGGATCAGCAGGCGCGTACCCAGGGTCGTGCCCGGATAGGGCGCAAGGCGATTAGCCAATTTGGCCGGGTGCGGCGGCTCCTCGCGGCCGTCCTCTTCGTAGAGCTCGAGGTAGCGCTGGAACACGTCGGCCTCGACCTCGGCCCAGGCGCCCCAGCCGAAATAGTCGTCCTGGCCCTTCAGCGGCACCGGCAGGATGCAGCGGATGAAGTAGCGATCGCCCCACTGGCAGAGGTCGTCGTCATAGCGGACCTGCGCATCAAGCTCGGCCTCCGGCAAGGCGAAGACCTCGTCGGGAAGCCCAAAGCCCCAGTCCAGGGAAAGCGGCTCGGGAGGGGCCTTGGCCATCGGATCTCTCGGCGTGAAAACGACGCGCCGATGCTTAGGCCAAGTCGGCGGCGGCCTCTACCCCAACGCCGCGCGCAGCGCGTCGCAGAGGCGATCCAGGCCCTCGATGTCGAGGCCGGGATCCAGGTTCAGCACGACGGTCGAGGCCGCCAGGTGATCTGCGTTCGGGGTCTCGTCAGCGGCGAGCGTGCGATCCCGGACAGCGCAGCTGGCGGCGACACCGGCCGCCTGGAGCTTCCAGGCCACCGCGCCGGCGTCGTCGGTCGGGAGGCTCAGCGCGCAGACCGGCGAAATCCAGCTCATGCCCCAACCGGGCTGGAAACCGACGCCGCTGTCGAGCAGCAGGACGCGAAGCTGCTGGGCCACGCCACAAAGGCGCTGGCGCAGGCCCGGCCAGGCGGCGAGACCGTCGTCGCCCGCGAACGGTGCGGCTTCGACAGCGTTGACCGGGACAGCGTCCTCGCAGGCCAGGAACACGCCCTGCCCGCTGGGCAGACCCACTAGCACCGGCACCGGCGCTTCAATAATCACGTCGAACGCGCCGTGGGCATCGACCAGGATCGGCAGCCCCGTCTCGTCCCGGAAGGCGGCCCAGGCCCGCATGTCGGGCGCCCGGCCGTGGGCTGCGGCCGGCACGATCGCCTCCAGAGGTCCGGGCGCCTCTGGCAGCCGCTCGCGCAGATGGTCGGTGTCGAACATAGCGCTGAACGGGTCGACGTCGACGAGCCAGGCCTTGAGCCCTGCAGCGGCGACGCCAGCGAGCGTCTCCGGATCGGCCAGGGCCGAGACCACGCAAACACCGCCCGAGCGCACGCCCAGGGCTCTCAGAGCCGCCGCTGTGGCCTCACTCCGAGCCGCGAAGGCGCGAGCGGCGACCGGCCGGACGAAACGAGCGGCCAGCCGCTGTTCCAGATCTGAGGCGTAACCTGCGGCGCCGAGCGCCTTGGCGACCGCATCGAAATCGATGGGTCCACCTGGCGCACGGACAAGGGTTTTCGCCTCACGCGCCAAGTCGGCGAGCGTACTAATCGGAGCGGCGACGGGCTTCGGGCTCATGAGCTTGAACGCAATCCACGACGAACCGGGCGACCTGATGGCCGCACCATATGGTTAAGCAACCGTATTCATCGATTCCGCTCGCCCTAATGCGGCGCGCGGTCGCGGCAAAAAGCGCCGCTCAAGCTTACTGACTGGGCGAGTTTTGCCATGAGTCGCGCAGTTCGCGCTTCAGGACCTTGCCGATGTGGCTGCGGGGCAGGCTATCGACGATCACAACCTCGGCGAGGCGCTGGGTCTTGCCGACCTGGCCGTTGACGAAGGTCTTGATGGCGTCGGCCTCGGCGGTCTGCCCGCTCTTCAGCGCGACAAAGGCCACCGGCGTCTCGCCCCAGGCGTCGGAGGGCACGCCGACCACCGCCGCCTCAACCACCGCCGGATGCTGCACCAGCACCGCCTCCAGGTCGGACGGATAGATGTTGAAACCGCCGCTGATGATCATGTCCTTCTTGCGGTCCATCAACGTGAGGAAGCCCTCCTCGTCGAACCGGCCGACATCGCCGGTGCGGATGAAGGTCCAGCCCTCGGGCGAGATCCAGGTCGCCTCTGCGGTCTTGTCGGGGCGGCCGTGGTAGCCGTTCATCATGCTGGCCGAGCGACCGACGATCTCCCCGACTACGCCTGGGCCGACCTGCTGACCGTCTTCATCGACCAGCCGGATGTCGTGGCCGGGCGCTGGGCGGCCGACCGTGTGCAGCTTGTCAGGGTGCTCATGGGCCATCAGGATGCAGGTCCCGCCGCCCTCGGTCATGCCGAAGTACTCGACCAGACCGCCGGGCCAGCGCTTGAGCACCTGGGCCTTGAGGTCTGCGGCGAACGGGGCGCTGGTGCAGAACTTCATCCGCGTGGACGAAAGGTCATGGGCGTCGAAGTCCGGATGCTCCATCAGCCGGCGGTACTGCACCGGCACCAGCATGGTGTGGGTCACGCGATGCTTCTGGGCCAGCTCCAGATAGCGGACCACGTCGAACTTCTTCATCAGCACCACGGTCCCGCCGCCCGCTAGGGTGGGGAAGAAGCAGACCAGCGTGGTGTTCGAATAGAGCGGCGTCGACAACAGGCTGACGGGCGTGTGGCCGTAGCCGATCGCGTCGCCGACGAAGATGTGCTTCCAGCGCATGCCGTGCGACTGGACGATGCCTTTGGGCGTGCCGGTCGTGCCGCTGGAATAGATGATGTTGAACGGGTGCTTGGGTCCGATCTCGACCGGTGCGGGCGTGGCGCCATCTGGCGCCAGCCAGGCGTCAAAGGCCTCGCGGGCGGCGGAGCCGTCGAGCGCGATCTGGCGCACCGGGATGGGCGCAGGCTTCTGGGCCTCCGCGACGCCCGCATCCAGGAAGAACAGTCTGGCGCCGCAGTCGGCGACCATCACCGCGATCGACTCCGGTGTAGACGACGGCGCGATCGGAGCCACCGCAACGCCGGCGCGCAACGCGCCCAGGAACAGGGCTGCATAGGGGATCGACGACAGAGCGCAGACCGCCACCGCCTCGCCGGGCTTGATCCCGTCGCGTTGCAGAGCCACCGCGACGCGATCGACCAGAGCGTCGAACGCCGCGTAGGTGACGGCTTCACCGGTCTCCATGACCACCGCCGGACGCTCGGGGTTCTCCTGGGCGCGGATCCGCAGAATCTCGCCGATGGTCCCGTAGTCGGCGGCGATCATGGCGGCGAGGGTGGACATGCAAAACGCCTCTACAAAACCCCCTTCCCCCTTGGATGGGGGAAGGGTTGGGGATGGGGGTGACACCGTCAGACGTGGGGGCGCGGCTTCAACCGCCGCATCACCCCACCCCTACCCCTCCCCATCAAGGGGAGGGGAATTCAACTAAGCGTCCTTGAAGCCCTTGCCTTCAGCCACTAGGCGCTCGAGCAGAGCTGAGGGCTTGAAGTCGTCTCCGAGCTCGGCGTGGAACTGCTTCATCTTGGCCAGGACCTTGTCCAGGCCCACGAGCTCGCCCCAGAACATCGGGCCGCCGCTATAGACCGGCCAACCGTAGCCGTTGATCCAGACGATATCGATGTCGGAAGCTCGGATGGCCTTGCCTTCCTCGAGGATCTTCGCGCCCTCGTTGACCATCGGATAGAGGCAGCGCTCCAGGATCTCCTGGTCGCTGATCGCACGGCGCTGGATCTGGCGCTTCTCGGCGAAGTCGCGGATCACCTCTTCAACCACCGGCGACGGCTTGGCGTTGCGGTTCTCGTCGTAGTCGTAGAAGCCCTTGCCGTTCTTCTGCCCGCGACGGTCCATCTCGCAGAGCACTTCGCGCACGGTCGAGGAACTGGTCTTGGCCGGATCCCAGCCGATGTCGAGACCGGCGAGGTCGCTCATCGCAAACGGCCCCATCGGCAGTCCAAAATCGTAGAGCACCCGGTCGACATCCCACGGCATCGCGCCTTCCAGGATCAGCTTCTGGGCCTCGCGCTGGCGCTGGGCCAGCATGCGGTTGCCGACGAAGCCATAGCAGACGCCGACCAGCACCGGCACCTTGCCGATGGTCTTGGACAGCTTCATGCAGGTGGCGATGACCTCCTTGGAGGTCGCATCACCGCGCACCAGCTCCAAAAGACGCATCACATTGGCCGGCGAGAAGAAGTGCGTGCCGATCACGCTTTCCGGACGGCTGGTGCAGGCGGCGATCTCGTCGACGTTCAGGTACGAGGTGTTGGTGGCCAGGATCGCGCCCGGCTTGGCGATCTTGTCCAGCTTGCCGAAGACCTCCTTCTTGATCTCCATCAGCTCGAACACGGCTTCGATGATCAGGTCGCAGTCGGCCAGGGCCTCCATCTCCATGGAAGGAGTCAGCAGGCACATGCGCTTTTCGACGTCGTCCTGAGTGAGGCGGCCCTTCTTGGCGGTGTTCTCGTAGTTCTTGCGGATGACGCCGACGCCGCGCTCGAGGTTCTCCTGCTTGGCCTCGATGATCGTCACCGGGATGCCGGCGTTCAGGAAGTTCATGGCGATGCCGCCGCCCATGGTGCCGGCGCCGATCACGCCGACCTTCTTGACCGGGATGGTTGGGGTGTCGTCCGGCACGTCGGGGATCTTGGCCGCCTGGCGTTCGGCGAAGAACACGTAGCGTTGGGCGGCAGACTGGCTGCCGGTCATCAGCTCCATGAACAGCTTGCGCTCGGCCTTCAAACCTTCGTCGAAGGGCAGGTTCACCGCCGCCTCGATGCACTTGATGTTGTTCTCGGGCGCCATGAAGCCCCGGAACTTCTTGGCGTTGGCCTTGCGGAAGGCCTCGAAGATCTCGGGCTTGCCGCGCGCGGCCTCGACCTTTTCGTTCAGGTCACGGACCTTCTTGAGCGGACGGTTCTCGGCGACGACGGCCTTGGCGAAAGCGATGGCGCCCTCCCGCAGCTTGCCTTCCTCGACCAGCTCGTCGAACAGGCCCATGGCGTGAGCGGCCTTGGCCGGCACATGCTGGCCGCTGGTCACCATCTCAAGCGCTTTCTCGACGCCGACGATACGCGGCAGGCGCTGGGTGCCGCCGGCGCCGGGCAAGAGGCCGATGTTCACTTCCGGCAGGCCAGCCTTGGCCGACGGAACAGCGACGCGATAGTTGGCCACCAGCGCCACCTCCAAGCCGCCGCCCAGAGCGGTGCCGTGGATGGCTGCGATCACCGGCTTGGGTGAGTTCTCGATCGTGTTCTGCACGTCCTGCAGCGACGGACCGGTCATGGCCTTGCCGAACTCGGTGATGTCGGCGCCGGCGATGAAGGTCTTGCCGTCGCAGATCAGCACGATGGCCTTGACGGCCGGATCGGCGATGGCGGCGTCGAACGCGCCCGCCAGGCCTTCGCGGACGGCGGCCGACAGCGCGTTGACCGGCGGAGAATTCAGCGTGACGACGCCGATGTCGCCTTCGACGGAAAAATCGGTGACGGCGTTGATCGCGGCCATGGCGGCTTCCACCCCTGTTTCTTGGTTTGAACGGTTGTTTGATCGCAGCGTGCATGCTCCGCCGCGGATGTCCAGACCTACGCAACGGCGCCCATTTCGCGGGCGCCCCAGGTTGACGGCCGGAAATGCATACTACAAATTCGAAATCAGAAGTTCGGCCGAGATCATCCGTGGGCTCGGAGGCGGCGCCGGGGGGCTGACCGGCGCATACCCTCCTGAAATCCAGAGAGAATGATCCGCGCCGGGGAGGGCGTTCGCGGGATTCCATAGGCTTTGGGCGCGCCTTGCACGCGTCCTGACGTTTCGAAGTTGATGGATTTCGCGAGCGTGACGTATTGCTCGCAATGCGTCGGACTTTGGTAAAGCGCAACTCGGCGCGGGAGGCCCTCCCGCGCCGTTTTCTTGATGTGGCTAAGCCCCCCGCCGTCTCGTCGCTTCGCGCCGATCCACCTCCCCCGCACGCGGGCCAGTAGGGAGAGCTTTCCTCCTCCCTCATGAAACGGGGGAGGAGGCGCGCGGCGCCGCCGCGTGACGGAGGGGGCGCTTCCCAGCTCCGGCCTTACCCCGCAGCCTCGGTGAAGCTCGAATAGACGAGGGTGCGCAACTCGCGACGGATCGGGTACGAGGTCGATGGCATCAACTGGGTCATGAACACCACCGCCAAGTCCTCGACCGGATCGATCCAGAACGCCGTCGAGGCCATGCCGCCCCAGAAGTACTCGCCATGCGAGCCCAGATTCTTGGTCCGGGCCTGATCGATGGTCATCGCGAAGCCGAGGCCAAATCCGAGGCCTTCAAACACCGCTTCGCTGAACAGCGACTTCGACGCCTGAACCAGCTCCTGGCCGCCGGGCAGGTGGTTCATCGTCATCAGCTTGATCGTCTTGGGGCTGAGCAGGCGCACGCCGTCCAGTTCGCCGCCGTTCAGCAGCATGCGGCAGAACCGCATGTAGTCATCGGCCGTCGACACCAGACCGCCGCCGCCCGATTTCACCGACGGGTCGGAAAGGTACCTGCTCTTCTCGGGATCGTCCTGGAGCACCACCTTGCCCGACGGCGTCAGGGCGTAACAGGCGGTGAAGCGCGCGCGCTGGCTTTCAGGCACGAAGAAGCCAGTGTCGACCATCTTCAGCGGATCGAAGATGCGGGTCTTCAGGAACACGTCGAACGGCATGCCAGAGATCACCTCGACCAGGTAACCCAGGACATCGGTCGCGACCGAATAGTTCCAGGCCTCACCTGGCGAGAACTCCAGCGGCACCGTGCCGAGGGTCTCGACAAAGGTCTTCAGGCCGCCTTCGCTGTCGACGCCGTCCAGCTTCAGCTTTCGATAGGCCGCGTCGACATTGGTGCGCTGCTGGAAGCCGTAGGTCAGGCCCGAGGTGTGGCGCAGCAGGTCGATGGTGCGCATCGGCTCCTTGGTGCGCGTCGTCTGGAACGCGCCGGCGACACCCGCCTGGAAGACGCCGAGGTCGCGCCAGGCCGGAATGAAGCGGTGCACCGGATCATCCAGTGAAGCCAGCCCCTCCTCGACCAGCATCATGAAGGCGACGCTGGTGACAGGCTTGGTCATCGAATAGATGCGGAACAGGCTGTCGGCCTTCAGGGGCTTGCCGCGTTCGACGTCGGCGCTGCCCAACACAGAGGTATGGGCCAGCTGCCCCCGTCGCCAGACTTGAGTCAAGGCGCAGGGCAGTTTTCCCGAGTCGATGTACTTGGCCTGGATGAAGCTATCGATGCGCTTCAGGCGCTCTGACGATAGTCCTACGGCTTCTGGCGTGCTCAACGTCCTGCTCTCCCCTTTTTCACGTCTTGATTGGCTCGGACCAGGACTCGCGCCGAGGCATTATGCCGCAACGTAAACTTTACCCAACCCTGCGCATCATCGATTGAAGACGAGCGAAGCGGGATGGGCAAGCACTTGGACACCGAGGCTGCCACCAGAATCGAGGCCGCCGCGGCTGACTGGTTCTTCCAGAACAGCCTCGAGATGTTCGTCGTGCTGCGCGACGACCGGATCATCCGCGTCAATCCCGCCTGGACAACATTGGCCGGCTGGAGCGCCGAAGAGACCCTGGGACGGCAGATCCGCGATTTCTTCCATCTGCACGACACCGAGGTTCTGACCGCCGCCGGCCACACGCTGCGAACCGTCGGCCACGCCCACAGCGAAAACCGCCTGGCCCGAAAGGGCGGCGGCTGGCTTTGGGTCCGCACGCAATCGACCCTGCTCGAAGGCGGCGGACAGCTGATCGTCTTTCAGGACATCAGCGAGGACCGAGCACGCGAGGCCGCCCGCCTGCAGGCCGAACGCTCCAACGAGCTGCTGCGCAACGCGGCCGGCGTCTATGTCTGGCGCTTCAATCCGCGCAAGGGCGTCTACGTCTTCGACCAGGACATACCGACCCCGAGCGCGCCCGAGGGCGGGGCTCGGACGATGACGGTCCCCGAGATGACCCTGTCGATTCACCCCGATGATCGCGCGCGGGTGTGGCAGGCTTTTTCGCGAACCCTCCACACGGGCGAGCACGTCGAGCTTGACTACCGCTACCTCGACCCTGGCGCCGAGGCGTGGATTCACCTGCACGTGGCCTGGCGCGGCGTGCGCGGATCCAGCCCCGACGCCTTCGACGTCATCGGCATTACCCAAAACGTCACCGAACTCGTCGCGGCGCGCGACGCAGCTCTCGCCGCCGCCGAGGCCAAATCGCAGTTCCTGGCCAATATGAGTCATGAAATTCGGACGCCGATGAACGGCGTGCTCGGTGTGTTGCACCTCCTCAAGAACGAAAAGCTATCCGACGACGGTCGCCGGCTGCTGACCGAGGCCCTGGGATGCGGCGAAATGCTGTCGGCGCTGCTGAATGACATTATCGACTTCTCCAAGATCGAGGCCGGGAAGCTGGAGTTGTCCGCCGAGCCCGTCTGCCCGGCGACCTTGTTGCGCGGCGTCGCCGACATGCTTCGCGCGCAGGCCGAGGCCAAAGGACTGTATCTTCGAGTCGAGGCGTCCGGTGATCTTGGCTGGGCCGCGACCGACCCCCTTCGCCTGCGTCAGGCCCTGTTCAACCTGATCGGCAATGCGGTGAAGTTCACGCTGGAGGGCGGCGTCGTTGCGCGGCTGTCCGGACACAGAATAGACAGCCCGGAAGGCGCGCGTTTAAGGCTGCGGTTCGAAATCGACGACACCGGCGTCGGCATCGACGAGGAGGCCGGCGCTCGGCTGTTCGAGCGCTTTCGGCAGGGCGACGGTTCGACCACACGGCGGTTCGGGGGCTCAGGCCTGGGCCTCGCAATCTGCAGACGGTTGGCCGAAATGATGGGCGGCGAGGTCGGCTTTGAGAGCCAACTCGGCAAGGGCTCGACCTTCTGGCTTGAGGTGGAAGCGCAAGCCAGCGCGCGCCCCGACCTGGAGGAAGCACAAGCCGATGGCGCCCTATTCGAAGGGCTCCGGGTGTTGCTGGTGGAGGACAACGCCACCAATCGACTGATCGCGACGCGCATGCTTGAGGCGCTCGGGGCGCGGGTCGCTACCGCTGAAGACGGCGCGCAGGGAGTTGCGGCGGCGCGCGAGGGCTTTGACCTGATCATGATGGATATCCAGATGCCGGTGATGGACGGCGTCGAGGCCACTCATCGCATCCGCGCCATCAAGGGCCCGGCCGGCGCCACGCCCATCCTGGCCATGACCGCCAACGCCATGGCGCACCAGAAGGCCAGCTATCTTGCGGCGGGGATGGACGGCGCCGTCGCCAAGCCGCTGTCGCCGATGGCCCTGGCGCAGACGATCGCCGCCGTCATGACAACGGATCGACCAACTCAGCGGAAAGTCTCCTAGAACGCTCTCAGAGCAATCTCGCCTGAAACAATCCTGACAAATCTGGGCTGTAGGCAGCCACTATTGTCCCGTGACAGACGGCGTTGGCCTTTAAGCCAGCCCCATGGACGCCTAGATTGGACGCGAGAGTCCAATGGCCGGCGCGACCGTCGGTCGTCATAGGGCCCCGGGGATTTGAAGGCGATGGACGACGGTCGGATCGCGGGAGCGGCGACGGCGCGCTACGCGAAAAAGAAGGAGACGATCCTGGCGGCGGCCACGGCGATCCTGAACCGCCAGGGCGTCCGCGGCATGACCCTGGCCGATGTCGCCGCCAGCGTCGGCCTCAACACCACCAGCGTCACCTACTACTATCGCAAAAAGGACGACTTGGCCGCGGCCTGCTTCATGCGCGGGCTCGAGCGCTTCGAAGCGATGGTCGAGCAGGCCGCCGCCGAGGCGCGCCCAGCGGAACGGATCGTCAAGTTTCTGGATCTCTATCTCGACCTTAACCGCCGGGTGCGTCTAGGCGAAGCGACGCCGCTGACCAGCTTCGCCGAGATCAAGGCCCTCAAGGAGCCTCTGCGCGGCTCGGTCGTCGGTGCGTTCAACGACCTGTTCCGGCGGGTGCGAAGCTTCTTTGACGACCCGTCCCTGGCGCATCTCGACAAACCTCAGCGCAATGCGCGCACCCATCTGTTGATGGAACAGGTGTTCTGGTCCGGACGCTGGCTACGCCGCTACGACATCGAGGACTACGGCCGGGTGCTTGAGCGGATGAGCGACATCCTGCTGAAGGGCCTGCCTGTCACAAACCGAGCATGGGAGCCCCATTCCCTGCCCGATCCGACGCCTGTGTCGCCGGAGGGCCTGGAATGGCGCGAGACCTTCCTGGTCGCGGCGACACGCCTGATCAACCAGCGCGGCTATCGCGGGGCCTCGGTCGAGGACATTTCCGCAGCGCTGAACGTCACCAAGGGCTCGTTCTATCACCATCACGAAGACAAGGACGCGCTGGTGACCGAGTGCTTCGAGCGGACCTTCACGGTGACCCGCCGTTCGCAACTCGACGCGCGCGCGCTGCCGACCGACAGCTGGACGCAGCTGGTGTCGACCGCCGCCGGCCTGACCAGCTACCAGCTGTCTGAGCATGGCCCGCTGCTGCGCGCTTCGTCGCTCGGCGCCCTGCCGGAGCCGCTGCGCAGCGACATGGCCGACGGATACATGCGGGGCTGGCAACGCTTCGCATCCATCATCTCGGACGGCGTGGCTGACGGATCGATCCGGGCGGTCGACGCCAGCATCGCGGCCCACATGATCAACTCGATGCTGAACGCCGCCGCCTCGCTTGAGGCGTGGGTGCCTGGACTGAAGCGCGAGGAGGCCGCCAACCTGTTCGCCCGGCCGCTGCTGACCGGCGTCCTCAGCTAAGCCGCAGCCCCCGACTATGGCGCGTTAACCATAGGGCGCCCAAGCCGCCAGGCGACTGCTACCATTGGCGTCTCGATTCGCTAGAAGTCGCGCGCCATGACGACCATCAATCCGTATGCGTCGACCTATGCGCCCGGCCTGACCGCAGGCCAGACGGCGGCGCAACGCGCCAGCCAAGCGGCCGCCCAGGCCAAGACCCGCGACCAGAGCGAGACGATCAACACCCCGGCGGTGAACGTCACCCTCTCGCCCGCAGCCCAGGCGGCGCTGAAGGCCCAGACCGACTCCCGAACAATCGAGACGGTGGTCGCCGAAGCTAAGACCCAGATCGCCGCGCGCCTCAAGGCGGCCGGCGCGGCCAGCGCGCTGAAGGACGGCGCGCCCGCCATCGACCTGACGGCGCTGGATCGGCGCTCGCTTTACGCCGTCGCCAGCAACAAGGGCGGGCAGTTCCCGATGGAGCAGCAAGTCGTCGCCGCCCTGGCCTTGAAGTCGCAGCAGGACGCCGTGCTGGCCGCCCCCGCCGCTCACGCCCGGCTCACCGGCGACTACACGAGCCTCTACCAGGCCGCGCTGGATCATCTGGACACCGCAGGTCCCGAGGAGAAGGCGTCCGCCGCCTGGGGCCGTGACCACGAGGCCTTGGTCGAAGGCCGCAAGCAGGCCTTCGCCCGTCCTGGCCTGGCGCCCGCAGGCATCGAGAATGACAGCGTGGCGGCCTACATGAAGGAGACTGGCAGCGCCGTCGCCGGCGCCAAGACCCGCGACTTCAGCAAGGTCGCCGGCGACGTCCGCCTCGCCTTGGACAAGCAGTACGAACTGGCTTTCGCCCCCGAGGCGGCCAAGGATCCCGATAGCGGCGAGATCGACTTCCGGCGGTTCGACGATCGCTCGTTGTCCGCCATCGCCCTGAACAAGGACGACCAGTTCTCAACCCACGAGATCGCCCAGGCCAAGGCGGAGCTCCGTTCCCGTGACAGCGCCGCCATCAAGGCCAGCTATCAGTCCACGGCCGATGAGGCCGGCGGCTTCGGCAAGGCCATGATCACCCGCTACGCCGCCATGACCACCGAGGAACGGCAAGCCGCCGGCTGGACGCCCGACCTCTACGCCAAGATGACCGAGCTGCAGGCCTCGCGCGAAAAGCTGGCGCAGATGTTCAATGCAGACGGCTCGGTGGCCGGCCCCTCCAGCCTGCTCGACTGGCTCTAACTTAAAAGTTTAGAGCGTTCTTCGGTCCGATCACCATTTCAAAGTGTTCGGAGAACGCTCCAGACGCGCCCTTGGTGCGAGCTCGCCTCGACGCCCCGTTTCAGACAAGAAGACGGCGCGTCCTTGGGGGAAGGACGCGCCGCAAGTTCCCACACGCTCCGAGGAACTAGAACTTCTTACGCAGACCCACCTTGTAGGTGCGGCCCAGCGGATCGCCGGTGAAGGGGTCATAGCCCAGGTCGAGGCGGGCGTAGGACGGATCCTTATCGAAGAGGTTGGTGATCGCCAGGGTCGCCGTGGTGTCCCAGGGCAGGAAGACGCGATAGGCGAGGTTGGTCAGGACCTGCTTTTCGATCTTCTTGCCCGCGCTCACCGTGACGCCGGCGCCCGTGGTGTCCTTGTAGGCGTTGGCCGCGAACGGCGCCGTGCGCTGGTCGGTGTAGGAGCCGATATAGTGCACCGACAGACGCAGGTTGTGCGGTCCCGAATTCCATTCCGCATAGGCGTCGCCCTTCCACTTCGGGATCGGCACGACGGTGGTCTGATAGTTCAGCAGGCCCACGGCGTCGAACGCCTTTTCAACCGTGATGCCTTCCACCTCCGTGGCGCCGACCTTGTACTTCTGAATGTAGGTCGCCGAGCCGCCGATCGAGACATCCCCGCCCACGACATCCCGGAACCGATAGTCGGCCGAGAAGTCGAAGCCCGCGTTCTTCACCGGGGCGCCGTTGATGTAGTTGGTGCGTAGGCGCGCGATGCTGGTCGTCGGCGTGGCGCAGGCGCCGGTGAAGGTGAACCGCGCCACGAGGCCCGCATAGGCGGGGTTCGCGCAGTTGTTGGCTCCCGCCGCACCGTTCGGATAGAGCGAGGCCACCATGCCCGCGACCGGCTCGGCGACGATCGGATCCTTAAAGTCGAAGTAGAAGTAGTCGACGCTAGCCTTGAACTCGCCCGTCTTGAAAAGAAGGCCGAAGTTGTAGGTCTGGGCCTTTTCCGGCTTCAGGTTCGGGTTGCCGTAGATGTCGACGGCGCGGAACACCCCCAGGATGCCTTGCAGCGACGTCACCGAGGTTGTGGTGGTCAGCGGATCCGGCGGCCCGCGGAATGTCGAGCCGGCCGAGGCGCGCAGGGCGAGCCATGGCGTGGCCTGCCAGCGCAGCGACGCCTTCGGGTTGAAGGTCGACCCCACCGCGCCGCCGTACTGCTCAAAGCGCGCAGCCAGCTGAGCCTGGAAGTCGTCGGTGATCGGCACCGAGAGCTCGCCGAACGCCGCCGTCACGTCGCTCTGATTGTCAGCCTCATTGCCAACGCCCAGGAACATGAACGGCCCGTTGCGCACCGAGCCGGTGCAGGTGGTGACGCCGAAGTCCGGCGTATTGACGCACGGGTTGATCGCCGCGTTGCTGATGTCGTTGTAGTCGGCGGTGAAGTAGCTGCGGCGATACTGGACGCCGGCGGCCCAGGCGATGTCGCCGCCCTTCAGGGTGATGTTGGTCTTGCCGTTCAGCACGGCCTCGCCGACGAACAGGCGCGAGGCCTGCTTGGTCGACAGCTTCTTGAAGAACCAGTCGATCAGGTCCTTGTTGTTGGCGAGCGCGGGATTGTAGCCGGCGTTGGCTTGACCGGTGATGGCGTTGCCCGGAATCGCGCTGGCGAAGGGGTTGTAGTACATGCACTGGCCGACCCCAGCGGTCCCCTGAACGCCGGGCAGCGACGGATTGCTGTCGCAGAGCGGGCCGCCCAGGCCTTGCAACGCCAAGGCGAAGCGATTGACCAAGGTGTCATAGCCGGTGCGGATGCCGATCTCTTGCGAGTAGGTCAGCGCCACGTCCCAGCCGATGCCGTTCTCGAACTCGCCGGACAGATCAGCCGACACCCGGAAGGCGTCGAACGACCGCGCGCCGATCGAGGGGCCATAGCCGAACTTCGGGTTACCGCCGATGCCGAACGGCCGGTTAGCCGCGTTGATCGCGCCGAAGGCGAAGACGGAGCTGGGAACGGTGGACACCGCGCCCGTCGCCAGGCTGGACAGCTGCACCGTCGGATTGGCCGCCATGAAGGCGATCAAGCCAGGGTTGGAGGCCGGCACGATGTAGCGGCCGGGGATCGGCGAGGCCTCGGCGGTCGGCACCGCCAGGGCGGCGTAAGACGGCGAGGTGTTCCACTCAGGCACGTCGGTGTGCGCGTAGAGGACCTCGACGTGGAACTTGGTCGTCGCCGAAAGATCGGCGTTGGCCTCGGCGTAGGCCTGAATGGCGTTCGACTTTTCGACCAGGTTGTCGAAGGGCGTGTAGTGCCAATAGCAGACCGGCGTCAGGCCGCTGAAGCCCGCGAAGCCGCCCAGGCTGGAGCAGGCGGGGTCGCGCATGCCATTGGTCGTGCTGGCCAGCGGAATGAAGGTCGACGGGTTGCCGGCGGCGGACCAGCCCGCTTCCGGATTGCTCAGATACGACCGATTGGCCCAGTCCCGCTCGGCGACCGAGAGCTTCGAGCGATGTTGCCAGCCAAGGCTGGCCAGGACATTGCCGTTCTCCCAGACCTTGCCCCAGGTGAAGTTCAGCCCGTAATCGCCGTCCGAGCCGTTGATGTGACGGTAGTCGGCGCCGACCTCCAAGCCCTCGAAATTCTTCTTGGTGATGAAGTTGACGACGCCGGCGATGGCGTCCGAGCCGTAGGTGGCGGCCGCGCCGTCCTTCAGCACCTCCAGACGACCGATGGCGGCCGAGGGAATGATGTTCGTGTCAACGATGCCCGCCCCGGCCTGGCCAAACGGGTTGATCGCCAGGCGACGCCCGTTCAATAGCACCAGGGTCCGCTGGGACCCGAGGCCGCGCAGGTTCACAGAGCCGGAGCCCTCCGACCCCTGAGCGCGGCTGTCGAACTGGTTGGTGTCGCCCAGAACCCCGTTGGAAACCGAAAGCGCCTTGAGCAGCTCTACGGTGGACGGCGAACCGCGCTTCTGCAGCTCTTCGGCTCCGATCACCTCCACGGGAAGGGCCGCGTCCTCAGGCGTGCCGCGGATGAAGGAGCCGGTAACGACGACCTCTTCGACCTGGGTCGAGGCGTCCGGCTTCTGGGCCTCCTGGGCCTGGGCCGCGCCCGCCATCGCCAGAGCCAGCGCGAGACATGATCCTCCGCGCAGGAAGCTGCTTCTGTTCATTCGTATTCCCTCCCTCGGTTCGTTCTTGATTGGCCGGTCGTCTTTTCGCGGGGCCATGTCGTGTTCAGCTCGGCGGCGATGTTCCCGACACAATGCCGGCGCGCACGCGTTCTTCGGCGCGGATGCAGCCGCGCCGCTCAGTCGGTTCTTTTTCGAAACCTTGAGATGCGTCGTAGCAAGCCGACAAGCTTTGGTCCCCCGGGCCAGAACGCCTGAAAAGCCACGCAACAGGCTCGCCAAATGCGACGAGTCAGGCGCCCCACGAACTATGTCGAACACCCGTTTCGATGATGCGGTATGTTTTGCCGTCGCGTCAACCTGCGCTGGGTTCGGGAGGTGGGCGTCGCGTCAATCCACCACACTGCTGACAGGTATGGGATCAAGGGCGGGCAAGCCTGCGTCCAGCGGCTCCACGCGCCCGTTAAAGCTCACATCTGGGGGTTCCCCTTCCGGAGCCAGCCCCCTAAGTGGGAGACCATTGGTCGCCAGGGCGCGTTGGGCGTCATAACAATCGGGTTGAACGACATGCGTCACGCCAAGACCGGCGCTTACATCGCGACGTTCGCGTTCCTGGCGGTCGGCTCGGCGGCCTGCACGACACCTGCGCGGAAAGTCGACCTTCCGCTTCCCAGCGCCTATGACGTCCCCGGCGCGACCCCGCTGGCGGCGCAAGCCCTCGACCAGTGGTGGACGCAGTTCGGCGACCCGGTTCTGAACGACCTGGTGACCACGGCGCTGACGCAAAGCCCGGACGCGCGCCTGGCGGCCGCGCGCCTGGATGAGGCGCGAGCGGTCCGCCAAGGCCAGGTGCGGCAAATCTTCATTCCGCAGACGCCGTTGGTCGGCTCAGCCCAACGAACCGACACCGACATCAGCGACCAGAGCGGCACGGGCGGCTTCACCCAAGGCGGCGTGAGCGAGACCTACGCCGCCAATTTCGACGTCTCCTGGGAGCTGGACCTTGTCGGGCGTCGCCTCGCCGCGCTGCGGGTGGTGAAGAACGACATGGCTGCGGCCCGCTTCGCCTATGAAGGCGCCCGCGCGGCTCTCGCCGCCAATGTGGCTCAATCCTACTTCGAAGCGCGCGGGCTGGCGGTTCAGCTGGATGACGCCCGCGAGAGCGTCCGGATCGCCAAGGCCTTGTCTGACACCGCCAGCGAACGGGGGCGGCGGGGCCTGACGGCCACGTCTGAAGGCGAACGCGCCGCTGCGGACCTCGCCCAAGCCGAAGCTCAGGCGGCCGCCTTGGAGGCCCAACTGCGGACGGCGCGCCGCGCCCTTCTGATCCTGGTGGGCAAGGGCGTCGACCCGCTGGAATCCTTGCCCATCACGCCCGCGCTGGCCAAACCCCCAGCCGTCCCGGCCGCGACGCCCGGACAGTTGCTAGCCCGGCGTCCGGATGTGCGCGAGGCCGCAGCGCGACTGGCGTCGGCTTCGGGCAACCTCAACATCAGTGAGCTCGCGCTTTTCCCGACCCTCACGCTCACACCGGGCGTTGGAGTATCCAAGTCGATCTCGCCCAGCTTCCTAGAAGCCGGCGCGGAGACCTCGACGACGAGTTCGGCCTGGACTGTCGGGGCCAACCTCTCGATCCCGATCCTGAACATCCCCAAGCTGATGTCCGACATCAAGGCCAGCAATGCTCGCGTAGAGCAGGCCGCCATCACCTACGAGAAGACGGTGCAGACCGCGTTCGGCGAGGCCGACAACGCCCTGGTGCAGTTGGCCGCCGATGAGCGCCGCGTCGCGCTGTTGTCGGCTGGCGAGCGACGGGCAGCTGTCGCGTACGAGGCCAGCCGCAAGGGGTATGCGGCCGGGCTCACCGACCTGACCACGGCGCTGCAGGCCGAACAGGCCTGGCGCGCGGTGCGCTCCGCCTCAACAGCCGCACAGACCCAGGCGCTGCAACGCGCCGTTCAAACCTACAAGGCTCTCGGCGGCGGTTGGTCGCCCGAGGCTGTCCCGAACAAGGCTTCCGCGCAGTGAGATCCGCTCCGATGACGACCCGCTACATGATCGCCACCGCCCTGGTCTGCGCCGGCGTGGGCCTGACCGCCTGCGGCGGCAAGAAGGACGCCGCGACTGACAAGACCACGCCGGCCGCGTCCGCGCGGGTCGTCAGCGTCGGCAGCGTCGAGACGCGCCCCTTGGGGGGCGGCGTGGAGGCTTCAGGCCTGCTGGTCTCCCGCGAGGAGGCCGCCGTCGGCTCTGAGCTGACCGGCTACCGCGTCGCGCGGCTCTATGCCGACGAGGGCGACTGGGTCCGCGCCGGTCAGCCGCTGGTCCAGTTGGACGACACCCTGCTGCGCGCCCAGATCGACCAGCAGTCGGCGGTGACCGCCCAAGCGCAGGCCGAGGCGGCTAGAGTGTCTGGCCTCGATGGCCAAGGCGTCCTCAGCCAGGAACAGATCGAGACGCGACGCTATCAGGCCAAGGCCCAGGAGGCGGCGCTGAAGGAGCTGCGGACGCGCGCGTCGCGCATGACGATCACCGCGCCCGTCAGCGGCCGGGTGCTGTCGCGCGGCGTCCAGCCCGGCCAGATCGCCGGCGGCGGAACCGCCCCGTGGTTCACCATCGCCCGCGACGGGCTGGTGGAGTTGGACGCCGAGGTCAACGAAGCCGATCTGGGCGGCGTTCGCCCTGGCCAATCAGTGGCTGTATCGCTGCCCGCGGGTCAGGCCCTGACGGGGATCGTGCGCCTGATCAGTCCGCGTGTCGACAGCGCCAGCCGACTGGGCAAGGTGCGCATTCGCCTGCCCGTCCGCCCCGACCTGCGGCCTGGCGGCTTTGGCCGCGCCACGTTCGGCGCGTCCGGCGCGCCCGTGACGGCGGTCCCCGAATCCGCCATTCGCTACGAAGCTGACGGCCTGTTCCTGATGACGGTCGACAGCAACAACCGCGCCAAGCAGGTCCCGGTGAAGATCGGCCAGAAGGGCGGCGGCTGGGCCCAGGTGCTGCAAGGACCAGCACCGGGCACGCGCATCGTCCTCGGCGGCGCAGCCTTTGTCAGCGATGGTGACGTGGTCCGTCCGGCCCCGGCGCAGCAGGCGGCGCGCTGATGATTGATCAGAACAATACGAGCGAGCACCCCAGCGGTCAGCTCCGCGTTTCGGCTTGGGCGATCCGCAACCCCATCCCTGTGGCCGTGGTGTTCATCGCCCTGATGATCGCCGGCGTGGGGGCCTATCTGGGCTTGCCCATCAAGCAATTCCCGAACGTCGAGTTCCCCGCCGTGACCGTCACGGTCACCCAGAGCGGCGCGGCGCCCGGCGAGATGGAGACCCAGGTCACGCGTCCGATCGAGGACGCGGTCGCCAGCATCTCCAACGTCAAGACCATCCGCTCATCGGTGGTTCAAGGCGCCTCGACCACGACGATTGAGTTCAACCTGGGCGAAGACCTACAGAAGGTCACCGACGAGGTCCGCTCCAAGGTCGACCAGGCCCGCGCCGTTCTGCCGCGGGAGGTGGACGAGCCGCTCGTCCAGCGCCTGGAGATCACCAGCGCGCCGATCATCACCTACGCGGTCTCGGCGCCCGGTATGAGCGCGACAGACCTGTCCTGGTTCATCGACGATACGGTGACCCGCGCCTTGCAGGGGGAGAAAGGCGTCGCTCAGGTGGCCCGGGTCGGCGGCGTCGATCGTGAGATCAACGTCATTATCGACCCTGACCGCATGGCGTCGTTCGGCGTCACGGCCCCGCAACTGAATCAGGCCTTGGCCAGCTTCAGCGTCGACGCGCCCGGCGGCCGCGCCAGCATCGGCGGACGCGAGCAGACCCTGCGCGTGCTAGGCGCGGCGACCACGATCGAGCAGCTGCGCCAGATCACGATTCCGGTCGCTGGCGGACGCTATGTGAAGCTGACCGACGTCGCCCAGGTGGGCCAGGGCTCCGAAGAGGAACGCGGGTTCGCGCGCCTCGACGGCAAGTCCGTGGTGGCGTTCCAGGTCATGAAGACCCGGGATTCCAGCGACGTCGCCGTCGAGGATCGCGTGAAAGTCGCCGTCGACAGACTAGCGGAGAAGACCCCTGGCGTGACGTTCGTGAAGATCTTCTCGACCGTCGACGAGACCCGCGCCAGCTTCAAGGCCACCGAACACACCCTTCTGGAAGGCATGCTGCTGGCGTCGCTGGTGGTGTTCCTGTTCCTGCGCGAATGGCGGGCGACCCTGATCACCGCTATCGCCATGCCGGTCTCGCTGGTGCCGACCTTCGCGTTCATGGCGTTCATGGGCTTCTCGCTGAACGTCGTCACCCTGCTGGCCCTGACTCTGGTGATTGGCATCCTCGTGGATGACGCGGTCGTCGAGATCGAGAATATCGAGAAACGGGTCGCGCGAGGACAAAGACCGTTCCAGGCGGCCATGGAGGGCGCCGACGCCATTGGCCTCGCCGTCGTCGCGACCACCTTCACGATCGTGGCGGTGTTTGTTCCGGTGTCCTTCATGCCCGGCATGCCCGGTCAGTTCTTCAAGGAGTTTGGCCTGACGGTCGCCGTTGCCGTGCTGTTCTCCCTGGTCGTGGCCCGCCTGTTGACGCCGCTGCTGGCGGCCTACTTCCTCAAGCCCGCCAAGGCGCCGCACGCGCGCAAGCCGTTCAAGGGGCTCTATCGCAACATCCTGGACTGGTCGCTGGACCATCGGATCCTGGCCTGCGTCATCGGCGGCCTGATCTTCATCGGGTCCATTATGCTCGCAGGCCTGCTGCCGACGGCGTTCCAACCCGCAGCGAACAACAACTACTACTATCTCAAGGTCCAGGGTCCGCCGGGCGCGACCGTCGCCGACATGGACCGCACGGTGCAGGCGGTGACCACCATGTTCCGTAAGCGCCCCGAGGTGACCCACGTCTTCGCGCAGGTCGGCTCCAACATCGGCAGCGGCTGGGGCGGGCAGAGCAGCGCCGACATCCGCGACGCGACGATCACTATCGTCCTGACCGGAGACCGCGACCTGAGCGTCACCGAGATCAAGCAGGAGGTGCGCGACGGTCTTCGTGACATTCCCGACGCCCGCGTCAATCTGCTGGGGGACTGGGGCTCTTCGGAGGTGCAGACCATTCTGGTTGCGGAAGACGGCCCTCTGCTTGAGCGGACAGCCGCCCAGATCGAGCGCGAGATGCAGGGCCTGTCGACCGTGGCCGACCCGCGTCCCTCCTCCCCGCCCAGCGGGCCGGAGATCCTGATCCGTCCGAAGGCGGACGAAGCCGCCCGCCTCGGCGTCAGCTCGGCCGATATCGCCGCCATCGCCCGGGTGGCCACGGTCGGCGACATCGACGCCAATGTCGCCAAGATGACCCAGGGCGAACGACGGATCCCGATCCGGGTTCGCCTCCCGGCGGAGAGCCGTCAGGATCTAGAGGCGCTTGGCGCGCTTCGTGTTCCCACGGCGAACGGCGGCAGCACGCGTCTGGACAGCGTGGCGGACCTGTCATTCCAGGCCGGCCCCGCCAAGATCGACCGTTTCGCGCGGAAGCGTCAGGTGACCATCGAGGCCGATCTCAGCAACGGCGCGCAGCTGGGCGAGGCCATGGCCGACGTCGGCAACCTGCCGACCATGAAGAACCTGCCGCCAGGGGTTGGACCGGCGTCGGCCGGTGACCAGGAGGCGTTCGTCGAGCTGTTCACCGGGTTTGCGGTGGCCTTGTTGTCGGCCGTCGGTCTCGTTTTCGGGGTGCTGGTGCTGCTGTTCCGCAGCTTCTTCAAGCCGATCACCATCCTCTCGGCCTTGCCGCTGGCGATCGGGGGCGCATTTTTCGCCCTCTTGGTGATGGGCCAATCCCTGTCGATGCCGTCCCTGATCGGCTTCCTGATGCTGATGGGTCTGGCCGCCAAGAACTCGATCCTTCTGGTGGAGTACGCCATCGAACAGGAGCGCGCAGGCATGAGCCAGCGCGAGGCCATCCTCGACGCGTGCCATGAGCGCGCGCGCCCGATCGTGATGACGACCCTCGCCATGATGGCCGGCATGCTGCCCACGGCTCTTGGTATCGGCACCGGCGCGGAGTTCCGTCAGCCGATGGCGGTGGCGGTGATCGGCGGGCTGATCACGTCGACGGTGCTGTCGCTGGTGCTAGTGCCCGTCGTCTACGAGATCGTCGACGACTTCGAGATGTGGCTGAAGCCGAAGCTGGCTCGAGTGATCACCCCGCGCGAGGCGCCGGAATAGGTTCCCCGGGGCTGACGACGGCTTTGAGCGCCCAACACCTTGGTGTTGGGCGCCCTAGGGTGTTCTCCGATCAGTGTGAAACGGTGATCAGATCCAGGAATGCTCCAAACTTTTGAGTTAGAGCCCTTTCCGATCTGATTGGTTCGATCAGACCGAAAGGGACTCTAGTCGCGCTTGGGGGCGTAGCTGAGCCGGCAGACCGTCCAGTCGTCTTCACGCCCCATCTCGAACTTACCGCCCAGTTGCTGGGCCATCGCGCGAACGATTCTGAGCCCCAGGCTCTTGGATCGCGCGGGGTCGAAGTCCTGTGGCGGACCCGCACCGTCGTCGCGCACCGTGAGCACATGGGTCAGGCCGGACTGATCGAGCATGACCTCAACGCGGCCCGCGCCGCCCTCACCGAAACCGTGTTCCAACGCGTTGTTGAAGCTCTCAAGCATCACCAGGGTGACCGGCGTGGCTTGGTCAGGGTGCAGCGGCTCCTCGCCGCCGTCGATCGTCAGGACAACCTTTGCGCCCGCCGCAGCGGCGGCGCCGGCCAGGACAACCTCGGCGAACGTGCGGAACGGCGCGGGCCCCCCTACGGCGTTATGCAGTTCCCGCTGGATCTTGGCGATCAGCTCGATACGCCCCCCGGCCTCGGCCAGAGCGTGGCGCGCATCCTCATCGTGGATCCCGGCGCCTTGGAGCCGTAGCAGCGCGCCGACGACCTGCAGGTTGTTGCTCACTCGGTGATGCAACTCGCGATACAGCAGGTCGCGGCTCTCAGCGAGCGCGGCGTAACGCGCGCGCTCCTCCTCGAGCTGCCGCAAGGCCTTGCGCATGCCATCGATGAAGAAGACGTCGACCGCCACGACAAAGGCGTAGAAAGCCAGCGCCACAGTCGTCGGGAAGTTCATGCTGAGGGTATGGAAAGGCGGAATGAAAAAGTACCAGGCGGTGATCCCGGACGATACGGCGCAGAGGATCGACGGCCCGAGGCCAGCGAAATACGCGGTGATCACGACCGCTGGAAAGAAGGTGAGGTAGGGGAAGCCGGGCGGGAACCAATCGTTCAGCGCATAGCGCAGCGCCCAGGCGACTAGCGTCGCCAGAATGGCGAAGACATGCCCCCCGATCTTTCCACGAATGAGCGCGTTCACGGCCAAGCTTTTCCCCGCTGCGCTCTCTGGTGAGGGAAAGCCGAATAGGCGTCAAGCGGGTAGCCGACATAGGCGAGGTCACGCGACGAAAAAGCAAAAGGCCCCGGAGATTGCTCTCCGGGGCCTTCGCATTTCTCAGCCGAAGCTCAGAAGGTCGATTACTCGACGATCTTGGCGACGACGCCGGCGCCGACGGTGCGGCCGCCTTCACG
>NZ_JBQUZP010000004.1:0-427266 GCF_056313785.1 Caulobacter sp. DMC95
AGCAGCCCGGTAGCTCGTCAGGCTCATAACCTGAAGGTCACAGGTTCAAATCCTGTCCCCGCACCCAAGGTCTGATTTTCAAGAAGCCGCCTTCGGGCGGCTTTTTGCGTTCTCCAGACTTCACCAAAAGATCTTGGCGTCGACGAGGTCTTCGAGCGCCTCGCAAGCGGCGCGTCGCAGCTTCGTCTCATCGCCTTGCAGGACAACGCTCGCCGCATCGTGGGCGAGGGCGATGTCGTCATGGGCGGCGGCGGCGACCACGCTTTGACGCACGGCGCGGTCGTTGAGCGCGCCCAGCGTGTCCTGTACCCGCTTGGCGGCGGTGAGGAAGCGTTCGACCCGGCGCGGGTGGTCGAGGAACAAGCCCGCAAGGTCCTCGACGGCGTAGCGGAGGGTCTTGCCCTTCAGGCGCAGCTTGTGGCGTTCGCGGGCGTCGAGGTCGTCGAAGTGCCTGGCGCCCTTTTTTACGTGGCGGCGCAGGCGATCGAGGCGGCTCGCGGCAAAATCGGATGCGGGGCTTTCGCGAAGCGCGGCGAGGCTTGGATCGCGCGTCCAGGCGCCGGCTTCGAGCCAAGCGGCGGCTTCCAGGAGGACATCGCGCGCGCGCGGGCTCTCAAGAGCGGCTTCCATACGCAGGTAGGCGTTGGCGCGGGCGGCTTTGAGGTTGCGGTCGAAGGCGTCGCGGCCCTCGAAGGTCGCAGGTGCCGGCTCCCAGACCTCGCTGACGAAGACGTCGAGGTCGCGGGCGGTGTCCAGTTCGCCGGACAGCCCGTCGAGCGCGGCGTCCAGTGCCAAGGCCGCCTCGTCGCGCGCCAGGGGCTTGAAGATCTTCAGCATGGCCCGCAGCCGTCGGGCTGCGACGCGCGCCTGATGGACGTTCTCGGGCTCGGGCCGTTCGCGCAGGGCTTCCAGCGCCGCGCAAAGGTGGCCAAGCCCCGCTTGGCCGATCGCCTGAAGCGCGGCTTCGACGGTCGCATCCGGCGACAGGGCCACGGTCGGCCGGCGCACCGCCGACGCCTCGCCGGCGGCGAGGCCGTAGCCGCGCTCGGCCTTGCTGACCAGCGACAGGCGGAGCGGCGCGTGGCGGGCCAGGGTGCGCGCCAGGTCGAACAGCGCCGCAGGCTCGCCCGCCTTCAGTTCGAGCTCGAGCTCGCAGACGGTCGCGTGGCGCTCGCCGGCGCTGAGCTGGCCGCGATCCAGGGCGACCTCGATCAGCGTCTCGCCGTTGCGGACCATGCGGATCACCCGCTCGACCCGGGTGGTGAACACCGGCGCGAGCGTCGCCTCGGCCAGCATCTGCCCCACCGGCGTGCGGGCCAGCGCGTCGCGATCGGGCGCGGGGCCGGCGATTTTCTCTTCCCATTCGCCGCGCGAGAACACCCCGCCGGCCGAGGCCGATTTCAGGGTTTGCTTGCGGCCGCCCTCGCCGTCGCGCACCCGCAGGCCAAAGCCCGCCCGGCGCAGCGCATGGTCGGCGGTGTCGTAATAGGTGGCGTCGAGCTGGCGCACCGCGCCTTCGCCGTCGAGGGCGCCCAGGATCGCCTGCGCCGCCTCGGGCGGGATCAGGAACTTCAGCTCGATCTCGCGATCCATGATCGGAGCGTCTCCTCAGGGCCTCGCCAAGAGCTCTAGCCCAAGTCTTGCCAACCGTCATGCGCCGGTCCAAACGTCCGGCCCATGAGTCAGATCAATGCTTCCCCCCGCCACGACTGGACGCTTGCCGAGGTCGAGGCGCTGTTCGCCCTGCCGTTCATGGACTTGGTGTTCCAGGCGGCCAGCGTCCATCGCGCCCACTTCGATCCCTCCGAGATCCAGCTGTCGCAGCTGTTGTCGGTCAAGACCGGCGGCTGCGCCGAGAACTGCGGCTATTGCAGCCAGTCGGCCCACTTCAAGACGGGCCTCAAGGCCGAGAAGCTGATGGCCGCCGACGACGTGGTGGCCAAGGCCCGCGCGGCCCGCGACGGCGGCGCCCAGCGCTTCTGCATGGGCGCGGCCTGGCGCGAGCTGAAGGACCGCGACCTGCCCAAGCTGACGCAGATGATCGGCGAGGTGAAGGCCCTGGGCCTGGAGACCTGCGCCACGCTGGGCATGCTGACCGCCGATCAGGCGAAAGCCCTGAAGGCCGCCGGCCTCGACTACTACAACCACAACCTCGACACCGGCCCCGACTACTACAAGGACGTGGTGACCACGCGCACCTATCAGGAGCGCCTCGACACCCTGGCCCATGTGCGCGACGCCGGTATGAGCACCTGCTGCGGCGGCATCGTCGGCATGGGCGAGCAGCGCCGCGACCGCGCGGGCCTCTTGCACCAGCTGGCCACCCTGCCGGCCCACCCCGACAGCCTGCCGATCAACGGCCTGGTTCCCGTCAGCGGCACCCCGCTGGGCGACAAGGTCCTGTCCGAAGGCAAGGCCATCGACGCCATCGAGTTCGTCCGCACCATCGCCGTGGCCCGCATCGTCTGCCCCAAGTCCATGGTCCGCCTGTCGGCCGGCCGCGAGGGCATGAGCCGCGAGCTGCAGGCCCTGTGCTTCATGGCCGGCGCCAACTCGATCTTCGTCGGCGGCAAGCTGCTGACCACCCCGCTGCCCGGCCAGGACGAGGACAGCGCGCTGTTCCAGGACCTGGACTTGAAGCCCATGGGCGGCGCCGTCCGGGTCGAGGCCAAGGCCGGCGCCGCGATGGTGGCGGCGGAGTAGGGCGGCCTCTCAATCCTCCCCCTCGCGGGGGAGGTGGCGCGAAGCGCCGGAGGGGGAAGTCCTGCAGACCCCGCCTCTTCCCCCTCCGTCGTCTCTTCGAGCCGACACCTCCCCCGCTGGGGGGAGGACTTGGCGTGTGCTCAATCCCGTCGCGCCGTCTGCTCGCGCCGCCGCATCTCGGTGACGAGGCGGTCCAGCACCGGCGTGCGGCTGGGGGCCATCATCTCGGCGCGGGCCTCGGCGAAGATCCGCCGGTTCTCGGCGCACGTCGCCCGCATGGCGGCCAGTTCCTCGGGCGGCACGCGATCGGCCAAGGCCTCGGCCTCGCGCTCGGCGCGGTCGGTGATCCGCTCCAGCCGATCGAAGAAATCGACCAGCCCGCGCTCCTGGTTGGTCAGATGACGCCGACGACGGCGGCGGGGCGGTTTGGACTTGGGCATCTGGGGTTCTCCTGAACATCGCCCTTCTCCGGGAGGGGGAGGGGCGGGGGTGAACAATCCTCCCCCTCGCGGGGGAGGTGTCCGCGCAGCGGACGGAGGGGGAAGTCCTGCTGAGCTTGCCTCTTCCCCCTCCGTCGTCCCTTCGGGCCGACACCTCCCCCGCTGGGGGGGGAGGATTTGAGAGGCGTGCGTCCGCCGCTTCACGCGGCCTGACCGCTGAAGGTGTTGGGGAGGCGACGGAGCGGCCGGGCGAACCCGGAGACCGTGAGTGTGTGTTTGCGTTTCGGCTCGCGCTTCCGCTCCGCCAGGTTGTTCTTGCCCGTGAGGATGGGGGGCGTGAGCGTCTTTCAGCTCGGGACCCCAGGAGCCCCCGGACGGGCGCGGATCAACTGGAGCGGCTACATCCGTGTCCAGCCCGACGATCCACGATAGGCGGCTTGTACGATCACCGCCCTGTCGCTCCGCGCTCGCCTCTCCACGGCTTCTTCCGAGATCCCGGATCTATCCAACGAACAGACCCCGGTCGAAACCGCTTCGAGACCACGCGGCCCCGCTCAACCTAGCCCCGCCGCCGTATTGGGCCGGATCCAAACGCCCTCCCCCGCGGCGGGGATGGCTATGAGTATGGGCACGGTTCTGGACGCGGATCATTCAGCGACGCGTAAAAGTGACAAGCCATTGATTTCGTTGGCATCGGTTCCGCCAATTCCGAGCGTTCACGCCCGCCAATCCCCATAAGCTCGTTTCATCTCGGGCGGCGCAGCCGACCCGGGACCAGGGGCGCCAGAGCGCCGCGCTTCGTCACCCCCTGGGTCCCGGCGCTCCGCGCTGTGCGCTGCGGCCGGGATGACACGGTATGTCTGGCGGGCGCCGTGTCTTCTCTCCTCCCCCGGTGGGGGAGGAGAGCGGGGCGCTCACCGCCGGCCGCCGAACAAAATCCCTCTCTCAGGGAGAGAGGGAGGGGCCCACCGCAACGCGGTGGGAGGGTGAGTGGTAAGGTCTTTCCGGACAGGGCAGGGACGCTGTCCAAACCCCTCTCCCAAAGGGAGAGGGCGGGGCCCGCCGCGCAGCGGTGGGAGGGAGAGGGGTTATGCGGTCTGCCGCTGCGCCGGCCGTCGGACGCCGTACCCCCTCTCCCCGACCCTCTCCCCATGGGAGAGGGAGGCGACACCGGCCGGCCGCCACTCTGACCGCCCAAGGTCGGGCCCGGCCTCATATCTCTTGGAGGCTGTAGCGTGCTGTACGGGACGGGGTGGTCGCTCACGCTCAACCGCGAGCCATAAACATACACAGAACATCCCCGTTCATGTTCAACGGAGAGGTAAGCGGCACAGGCGCTTGCGCCGATTCGAGTGGATAATCTCGTCATGTCCCCCGTCGGCGGGACCATGATCGGGCGACGGTGGTCGAGACCATCGCCCGATCGGTGCCCTGGCCCTCTGGTCGAGGGCGGGACATTGGCGCGCCCGGCAGCACCGGCGCCTTTGAGGGCAACCCGCCGGGCCCTCATTGGGCGCGGAAGTAGCCTCGTCGATTACCTTACAGCGTTGGGCTTTAGGTGGGAGTCGAGAATTTAACCGATCCACAAGAGTCACCGGACGGGCAGTAAAAAGCCCGACCGCGCTGCGGCCGGGCCAAGCCTTACATCTCTTGGAGGCTGCAGCGTGCGGGACTGAGCAGGTCAGTCAAGGACGACGCTCCGCGTCGCCGCACGGCGGCCGCCCGAAGGGCGGTCCTTGAGTGACCTGATCAGCCCCGCGATCATCTCGCCGTGAGATTTAAGGCAAGGCCTCAGTGGCCTGATAGCCAAAGGTAGGCTTGATAAAGAGCCACTGGCGCCGAAACCAGCGTGGCTATCAACGCGGCGATCTTGACGGACCTGCTCTCAAATATTCTATCCAACATTGCACCCAAGCCCTTAGATGCTGTCTTCAATTTCCCGGAAGCCATTCCCTTTACTGTATGGTGGAAAAATCCCACCTTGCAGAGTGTTGAATTGTGCATACGAATGAATTCGTTGTTTTGAAACGCTTGTACCTCCTCGGCACCATTTAAGAAATGTCGGTGTATGCCGCCATTTAGCTCCATGAGTGACTGCATTTTAGGGTGCTTTGCATAGCTCGAGCCGTAGCGATCAGACAGGATATCATTCAAGTTTATCCGACGCTCTACGGGTATGACCGCGGCGTCGTTGCGCCCAAGTGCCCGGTATCTGTGCTCCAGATGCTCGAAGCCGAACGTCAAATTTCTCATATTCCAATGCACCCAATACTTATCCCGTCTGTCACGTACGAAATTGTAGTAATTTGTCAGGAGGTTCAGCTCTATTTCGTCGAATCTGTCCTTTACATGTTCTCTTGGTATGCCAAGTTCTTCGGCAATGGCATGAGTGGAGAAGCTAACGGTTTGTTCGCTCGCATAGTGTGTTACTGCTATTGATGTTATTCTCGGGGATAGGCCCTCGTTGTCATCGTATAAACTTTGGCATGAGTAGTGTATTATATAGAAATTTTCGGGATTTTTCTTTGTTTGCTTTATAAAATCGGTGCTGTTGAAAATGCTCATGCCGGCGCGTCCGAAGAACTTGGGTTAGATTATTGCTATTTTCACGTGATTTTTTTTGCTTTCGCAACTGTCTCTTCGTGTCTGCTCGATAGCGTTACAGCCCCCCTTTCCCCCACGCCCCATCTCCGCTACACCGCCCCCGCAATGACCCGCACGCCGCACCATCACGGCCACCACCACCATCCGACCTCGCCTCGCGGGATCGGCCGGGTCCGCGCGCTCTAAAGCCGAGCGTACCCAGCCAGAGCCCCGCCTAGCGGATGGGGCTTAAGTGCAAGCGCCATCCGTCGAAGCCTAGATCACCAGGACCGACGAATGACTGACGCTCCCGAACCCACCACCGACTTCCGCCCCGAAGCCCGCGCGCCCCGCGGCTTCGCCGACAAGCGCGCGCGCGACCTGCGGGCCGAGCGGGCGATCCTGGAGGCGGTGTCGGCGGTCTATGAGCGCTACGGCTTCGAGGCGCTGGACACCGGGGCGTTCGAATATGCCGACGCGCTGGGCAAGTTCCTGCCCGACAGCGACCGGCCCAATGAGGGCGTGTTCGCGCTGCAGGATGACGACGATCAATGGATGGCGCTGCGCTATGACCTGACCGCGCCGCTGGCCCGCTTCGCCGCGCAGACCTGGGAGACCCTGCCCAAGCCGTTCCGCCGCTACGCCTACGGGCCGGTGTGGCGCAACGAGAAGCCGGGGCCGGGGCGCTTCCGCCAGTTCATCCAGTGCGATGCCGACACGGTGGGCTCGGCCCGTCCGGAGGCCGACGCCGAGATCATCGCCATGGCCGTCGAGGGGCTGGAGGCGGCGGGCCTGCCGCGCGGCACGGCGGTGCTGAAGATCAATAACCGCAAGCTGCTCAACGGCCTGTTGACCGCCGCGGGCGCCGACAGCGCCGGCCAGAAGCTGGCCGTGCTGCGCGCGGTCGACAAGCTGGACCGCCTGGGCGTGGACGGCGTGCGCCTCTTGCTGGGCGAAGGGCGCCTGGACGAGAGCGGCGACTTCACCAAGGGCGCGGGCCTGAAAGGCAAGGCGATCGACCAGGTGCTGGACTTCGTCCAAGCCGGTTCGTCGGGTGGCCGTTCGGCGACGCTGGACAACATCGCCCGCGTGGTGGCCGGCTCGGCCGAGGGCGACGAGGGCCTCCTGGAGCTGTCGCGGATCGACGCGGCCCTGACGAGCCTTGGCATCGCCGACGACCAGGCCTTCATCGATCCGTCGATCGTGCGGGGCCTGGAATACTACACCGGCGCGGTGTTCGAGGCCGAGCTGCTGCTCAGCACCACCGACGAGAAGGGGAACAAGGTCACCTTCGGCTCGATCGGCGGCGGCGGGCGCTATGACGACCTCGTGGCGCGGTTCACCGGCAATGTGACCCCGGCGACGGGCTTCTCGTTCGGGGTGTCGCGCCTGGCGGCGGCGCTGCGGGCGGCGGGGCGTGAGCCGGGCGGCGCGGCGCGGGGGCCGGTGGTGGTCATCGCCTTCGACGACGCGCACATGCCCGAGTACTTCAAGGTGGTGGGCGAGCTGCGCGCGGCGGGCATCCCAGCCGAGGTGTATCTGGGGACCTCGGGCATGCGGCCGCAGATGAAGTACGCCGACCGTCGCCTGTCGCCGGCGGCCATCATGCTGGGCGGCGACGAGATCGCGGCCGGCACCGTGACGATCAAGGACCTGGATCTGGGTCGCGAGCTGGCCTCGGGCGTGGCCGACAACGCCGCCTGGAAGGCCGAGCGTCCGGGCCAGCAGACGATCCCGCGCGGCCAGTTGGTCGATGCGGTCCGCAAGATCATCGGGGGCTGAGATGAGGCTCGAGCGTTCCATTCCGGCCGAGGCGCTGGACGCCATCCGCGCCCCCTTGCTGGACGCCGGCGCGGTCCTGACCGACGCCCCGGTGCTGCAGCCGCTGGGCCTGCTGCTGGATCTCGCCGGTGAGGCCATGCGCTCGCGGCTGTTCGTGGTGTCGGGCGAGGCGGGCGAGGAGGCGTGCCTGCGTCCCGACTTCACCGTCGCCGTGGCCCGCCAGCACTTCGAGGGCGGGGGCGGCGCGGGCCGTCGCCGCTATGAGGGCAAGGCGTTCCGCGTGGCGCCGCGCGGCAGCGACCGCGCCGAAGAGTTCCTGCAGCTGGGCGTCGAGGCTTTCGAGGTGGGCGACCGCGTCGCCGCCGACGCCGAGATGGCCGCCCTGGCCTGGGCCTCGGCCTGCGCGGGCGGGCGCGAGGACCTCTCGCTGGTGCTCGGCGATGTCTCGCTGTTCGCCGCCTTCGTCGAGAGCCTGGATTTGGCCCCGCCGCTGGCCGCGCGTCTGACGCGCTCGTTCGCCAAGCCGCGCCAGCTGAAGGCCGAGCTGGAGGGCGATGTGACCGCCCCCACCGGCGAGCAGTCGCGCATCGCGGCGTTGCTCGCGGGCCTGCCCGAGGCGGAAGCCGCTTCGGTGCTGCAGGAGCTGTGGTCGCTGGCCGGCATCGAGCCCGTCGGCGGCCGTCGTCCCGCCGAGATCGCCCGCCGCCTGGTTGAGAAAGCGGACGCCGCCAAGGCCGGGCGCCTGGACCCCGAACCGGCCGCCAAGGTCCGCGCGTTCCTGGCGGTGTCGGATCGTCCCGACGCGGCGCTCGACGCCATCGCGGCCCTGGCCGGTCCCAAGGCCGGGGCGCTGACCGCTGTCCTCGACGGCTGGCGCGCGCGTCTGGCCGGGATGGCGCAGCGGGGCGTGGCCCTGGAGCGCGCGACGCTGGCCGCCGCCTTCGGCCGCGCGTTCGGCTACTATGACGGCTACCTGTTCGAGATCCGCTCGGCCGCGCTGGGCGACGAGCGTCCCGTCGCCGCCGGCGGTCGCTATGACGGCTTGCCGGCCAAGCTCGGCGTGACGACCGACACCGGCGCCGTCGGCTTCATGATCCGCCCCGCGCGGGCCTATGCGGGAGGCGGCGAATGACGAGCGCTCCGATGATCTTCGCCATTCCCTCCAAGGGCCGCCTGAAGGATCAGGTCGAGGCCTGGCTGGCCGACTGCGGCTTCAAGCTGGAGATGACCGGCGGCGCGCGCGGCTATTCGGCCGAGCTGTCGGGCCTGCCCGGCGTGTCGGTGCGCCTTCTGTCCGCCGGCGACATCGCCGCCGGGCTCGACTCGGGCGAGCTGCACCTGGGCGTCACCGGCGAGGACTTGCTGCGCGAGCGCGGCGACGACATGGACAGCCGGGTGATGCTGCTGCGCGCGCTCGGCTTTGGCCGCGCCGACCTGGTGGTCACCGCGCCGAAGAACTGGCTCGACGTCGAGACCATGGCCGATGTCGACGAGGTCGGGCACGCTCATCTGGCCCGCACCGGCCGCCGCCTGCGGGTGGCGACCAAGTACGTGACCCAGACCCGCGCCTTCTTCGCCCGCCACGGCGTCGCCGACTACCGCATCGTCGAGAGCAGCGGCGCCACCGAGGGGGCTCCGGCCGCCGGCGCCGCCGAGCTGGTCGTGGACATCACCACCACGGGCGCGACCCTGGCCGCCAATGGCCTGAAGATCCTGTCCGACGGGGTGATCCTGAAGAGCCAGGCCCAGCTGACCGCCTCCCTGACCGCCGGCTGGAACGGCGAGCAGCTGGACAGCCTGCGCCGCCTGCTCTCGGTGGTCGAGGCCAAGGGCCGGGCGGGCAAGCTGGCCACCCTGGTCTGGCCGGCCGAGCAGGACCGCGCCGCCCAGGACGCCGTGGCCGCCTATGTCGCCCGGGGCGGCTCGCGCCGCGCCAACGGCGCCCTGCTGGCCACCGCCGACCTGTTCGACGCCGCCGCCGCCCTGGCCGAAGCCGGGGTCGAGCCGGTCACCGTCTCGCGTCCGGACTACGTGTTCGAGTCGCGCTCGGCGGTGCTGGATCGCTTCGCGGAGGCGCTGAAAAGTAAGATTTGACACTATCGTCAAAAGTAACCGCGTTTTACGACGTAAATTCGACCCGAGCGTCCAAACAACATCCCGAATGTCAAAATTTCGGCGAACCCGTTGAGAAAAAGGCGGTCGCCGCGTTGACACCGTCACGAATTTGACGTTTCTACACACTGCAAGGACGAAACGAGCCCACCAGAGAGCTCCCGTCCTTCGGCGTTTCGGGGAGGAAACGCCCGCCTAGATCGAATGATCGAGAAAATAGCCAGCCCGTCGCGATTATCCCCCGCGGCGGGTTTGGTGTATCTGGGCTCCATCTCATAAATTTGACGGAAGTGTCAAAATTAAGCGCGGGGCTTTCGCGCCTATCGCCCCTGCGTCTTCGAAGCGGGCGATCCGCTGGCCTGCGCGCGCTGCCGGTCCAGCGCCGACAGGATGTGGTCGGCCAGGCGCTCGGCGGCGGGAGGAGGGCTGCCCCGCGCCTTCAGCAGCGCGATCTCGGCGTCTTCCAGGCGGGGCAGGCCCTCGGACAGGATGGTCAGATCATCGGGCGCCATCTCGCGCGGCAGGACGCTGAGACCGAGGCCCCCGCGCAGCGCGGCCAGCTGTCCCGCCAGGGAGGGGCTGGTGTAGGTCGCGCGCCAGGTCCGCCCCGTCGCCTCGAGCGCGGCCACGGCGCGCTTGCGATAGACGCAAGGGGCGGGGGCGGCCACCAGCGGTACAGGCCCCTCGCGCCTGGCCAGCTCGGGGTCGAGCGCCACCCAGACCAACGGCTCGCGCCAGACCCGCACGCCCAGGTCCGGCCCCAAGGGCTCACGCTTGACCAGAGCCAAGTCCAGCGCGCCTTCGCTCAGGCGATCCAGCAGGTTCAGGGTCAGGTCGCAGGTGACGGTCAGGGCGATGCGCGGATGGCTGCGGGCGAAGCTGCCCAGCACGGCCGGCAGATGCTGGGTGGCGAAGTCCTCCGGCGCGCCCAGCCGCACCTCGCCCTCGATCTCGTCGGCCCCCAAGCTGGCCAAGATCTCGTCGTTCAGGCGCAGCAGGCGGCGGGCCTGGGGCAGGAAGGCCGCGCCCTGTTCGGTCGGCGCCACATGGCGCGGGTCGCGCGACAGCAGCGGTTGACCCAGCTGCTCCTCCAGGCGGCGCACCTGCAGGCTGACGGCGGACTGTGATCGTCCCAGACGCTCGCCCGCGCGCGTGAAGCTGCGTTGCTCGCACACCACCAGAAAGGCGCGGACGAGATCGAGATCCAGATTGGTGCGGCGCGGCATGACGGCTCCATGATGAGCATTCCTCATCATGACTATATCAGAAATCAACAAGGGAAATCGCGACTCCTCCCGTAGAGGAGCCCCCGCGCCAAGCGGCGCCATTTCCAACGGGGCGTTTCGTGGATCTTCTCACCCAGACCGTGTCGGCGGCGGCCGGCAACCTGCTGCAGCCCGCGGTGCTGTTCTTCGCGCTCGGCCTGATCGCGGCCCTGGCGCGCTCGGACCTGGCCTTGCCGAAGGAGGCGACCAAGACCCTGTCGCTGGTCCTGATGCTGTGCATCGGCTTCAAGGGCGGGGTCGAGGCGCGCGCCCACGGCCTGGACGCCGGATTCCTGAAGGCGGCGGGCCTGGGCCTGGTCTTGAGCTTCCTCCTGCCGCTGCCGGCCTATTTTCTGCTCAAGCGCATGGGTCTGAACACGATCACCGCCGCCGCCACCGCCGCCCACTATGGCTCGGTGTCGGTGGTGACCTTCGCCGCAGCGCAGAGCTATCTGTCGTCGATCGGTCAGGCGGCGGGCGGCTACATGTCGGCGGTGCTGGCGCTGATGGAGACGCCCGGCCTGCTGACCGCCATCGCCATCGCCGCGATCGCCACCCGCGACGGCGCGCACGGCAAGGATCCCGACCGGGTCTCGGCCGGCAAGCTGGCCCATGAGGTGCTGCTGAATGCGGCCAGCGTGGTGCTGATCGGCGGCTTCTTCATCGGCCTGATCACCGGGCACCAAGGGGGCGCCAAGCTGGCGACCTTCACCGGACCGGTGTTCCAGGGCGTGCTCTGCGTGTTCCTGCTGGGCCTGGGGGTGCGGGCCGGCCAGCAGCTGGCCGCGGCGCGGGGCTTCAAGATCGGCCTGCTGGCCATGGGGATCGTGCTGCCGATCCTGGGCGGTTCGGTGGCGCTCGTCCTGGGCTGGCTGGTGGGCTTGCCCGCCGGAGACCTGGCCGCCCTGGCGGTGCTGGCGGCCTCGGCCTCGTACATCGCCGCCCCGGCGGCCATGGGCATGGCCCTGCCCAAGGCCGACGCCGGGGTCTATCTGACCCTGTCGCTGGGCGTGACCTTCCCCTTCAACCTGACCCTCGGCATCCCGCTGCTGGCTCTGGCGGCCGCGAGGCTGGCGGGAGGCTAATGGCCTGATCGGCGGCGAGGCGCTCCGACCTGGCCCCTAGACGCCTGCTGCAAACTGGTGGTCTATGGCGCTGGGATAACGGGGGTATTCCAGGCGCCCAAGCGCTTTGGACCGAGCCCCTGTCAGGGGGCGAACATGGATACGACACCGAGCCCGGCGCCGGCGCGCGACCGGGCGTTTTTCCGAACCACGATCACGGCCATGGCTGTGGTCCTCGTCGCAGGCTTTGTCCTGCAACTGGCCATGGGGCGCTCCAGCTTCGGCGCGCCGCTGGTCGTGCACCTGCATGCGGTGGTGTTCATGGGCTGGGTGGCGATCGTGGTCGCCCAGGCGTGGCTGGCGGCCGGCGGCGCGGTGAAGCTGCATCGGACGCTGGGCGCTGTGGCGGTGATCTGGCTGCTGGCCATGACGGTCCTGGGGCCGCTCGTCACCATCGAAGCCGCGCGGACAGGACGCGTGCCGTTCTTCTTCCAGCCGCAGCATTTCATCCTGGCCAACACCATCACCCTGCTGGGCGCGGTCGGCCTGGTCGCCGCGGCGCTGGCGCTGCGCAAGAACCGTGACTGGCATCCGCGCCTGCAGATCGGGGCGTTCACCCTGCTGATGGGGCCGGGCTTTGGTCGGATCCTGCCCATGCCGTTCCTCAAGCCCTATGCGTTCGAGATCGCCACCGGGGTGGCCGTGATCGTGCCGCTGATCGGGATGGTGCGCGACTGGCGCGTGCGCGGCAGGCCGCATCCGGCTTGGCTGTGGGCCATCGCCGTGCTGGTCGGGACCCTGACGCTCGCGCGCGTTCTGGCGTTTACGCCAGTCGGCGCGGCGATCTTCGCCGCGGTCACGACAGGCAGTCCAGCGGCCCATACCGACGGCCTGATCTATTCCAAGCCGCCGTTCTGAACGGCGGATGCAAAAAGGGCCGGTGATCGCTCACCGGCCCCTGATGTCGTGTGACAGGTCTGGTGACTACCAGATCTTCACGCGGTCTTCCGGCGCGACGTAGAGCTTGTCGCCCGCCTTGACGTCATAGGCCGAGTACCAACCCGGCTGGTTCCGGATGGTGCCGTTGACGCGGTAGTAGGCCGGCGAGTGCGGATCGGTGGCGATCTGCTGCTTGAGAGCCTCGTCTCGGGTCTTCTGACGCCACACCTGGGCCCAGCCCAGATAGACGCGCTGGTCGCCGGTGAAGCCGTCGAGCACCGGTGAGGGCTGGCCCTTCAGCGAGACGCGGTAGGCGTCCAGCGCGAAAGCCAGGCCCGCCATGTCGCCGATGTTCTCGCCCATGGTCAGGGCGCCGTTGACCTTCACGCCCGGGAAGGGCTCGAAGGCCGAGTACTGGGCGCCCAGCTTGGCGGCCTGGGCGTTGAACTTGGCCGCATCCTCGGCCGTCCACCAGTCGCGCAGCACGCCATCGCCGTCGGACTTGCGGCCCTGGTCGTCGAAGCCGTGGCCGATCTCGTGGCCGATCACGCCGCCGATGCCGCCGTAGTTGACGGCCGGGTCCGCGTCCGGATGGAAGAACGGCGCCTGCAGGATGGCGGCCGGGAACACGATCTCGTTGTTGACCGAGTTGTAGTAGGCGTTGACCGTCTGAGGGGTCATGCCCCACTCGGTCTTGTCGACCGGTTGGTTCAGGCGCTCGACGTCGTGGCGATAGTCCCATGCGCCGGCGCGCAGGACGTTGCCGTAGGCGTCGTTTTCCTTGATTTCCAGCTTGGAGTAGTCACGCCACTTGTCGGGATAGCCGATCTTGACGGTGAACTTGGCCAGCTTGTCCTGGGCCTTGACCTTGGTTTCCGGACCCATCCAGTCCGAAGCGTCGATGCGACCCTTCAGAACCGTGCGGATGTCGCCGACCAGCGAGATCATCTTGGCCTTGCTCTCGGGCGGGAAGTAGGCGGCGACATATTCCTTGCCGACCGCTTCGCCCAGCATGCCGTTGACGGCGCCGACGCCGCGCTTCCAGCGCGGGCGCTGTTCGGGCTGGCCCGCAAGGGTCTTGTTGCGGAACTCGAACTGGGCGTCGACGAAGCGCTTGGACAGCATGCCCGCCGCGCCGTCGATGACCTTGAAGGCCTGCCAGGCCTTGAGGGTCTCAAGCGGGGTGTCGGCGTAGATCTTGGCGAACTTCGGGAACGAGGTGTTCGTCGTGACGATGAAGCGGTCGATCTTGGGCAGCTCGGTGCCGACCAGATACTTGTTCCAGTCATAGCCGGGCGTCATCGCCTGCAGCTCGGCCAGGGTGGCCGGGTTGTAGGTCTTGTCGCGATTGCGACGCTCGACGCGGGTCCAGGTGGCTTCGGCGAGCTGGGTTTCGAACGCCAGGATGGCCTTGGCGTTCTCGGCCGGCTTTTCCCAGCCGCCCATGGTCAGCATCTTCTCGACATAGGCCAGGTAGGCGGCCTTCTTGTCGGCGAAGCGGGCTTCCAAATAGTAGTCGCGGTCAGGAAGGCTGAGGCCGCCGGTGCCGGCGTAGACGGCGTAGCGCTGCGGGTTCTTGGCGTCGGTCTGGATGCCCAGGCCGATCAGCGCGGTGTAGGGCGTGGTCGAGGCCTTGCCCATCAGGGCCGTGAACTCGTCCTTGGTCTTGACCTTCTTGACGCCGGCCAGCCAGGGGGCCAGCGGCTTGGCGTCCAGCTTCTCGATGGTCGCCTCGTCCATGTAGGCGCGGTAGGCGGCGCCGATCTTGGCCTTGTCGCCGGTCGCGGCCTTGTCGGCGGCGGCGGCTTCGATGATCGCGCGGGTGCGGGCTTCCGACAGCTCGGCGAGGAAGTCGAACGCGCCGTAGCGGGTGCGATCCGACGGGATCACCGTCTTGGCGTCCCACGCGCCGTTGGCGAACTTGTAGAAGTCGTCGCCCGGCTTCACTGTGGTGTCCATGCCCGAGACGTCGAAGCCCCAGGTCCCGTAGCGCGGAGACTCCAGCGAGGTGAGATCGGCCGACGCGCTGGCGGCGACGGAGGGCAGCAGCGATTGCACGACGCAGGCGTCGTCGATGCAGGGGTGTTCGTCGCGCGCTTGCGCCCCGAACGCCGAGAGGGACAGGGCCGCGAACGCCGCAGCGCCGAACCAGACTTTTTTCATGGAATTCGCATCCGTTGGTGTGAGCCGGCGGCAATCTGCAACGGCGCGAAAACTTTACCCCCTTAAAAAAAGTTCATGTGACCCATTTTTTAAAAGGACGGGTCGGGCCTCGGCGCGAGGCGCGACGCAATAAGGCCGCCGACGTTGGGGAACGTGCGGCGGCCTTGCAGTGGATCCGAGCCGGGAAAGGATTTGCCCGGGCTACTTCAGGAGGTCGCGCAGTTGGCCCAGGGCCCGATCCTGCGGCGCCTGGTAGGCGATCGGCGAGACGAACCGGCCCTTGGCGTCGAACAGATAGATCGCCGAGGAGTGGTCGATCGTGTAGCCGCCGCCGTCCAGCGGGACCTTCTGGTAATAGACCCGGTACGCGCGGGCCGTCTTGGCGATGGCGTCGGGCGTGCCGGTGAACCCCTGGATGCGCGGGTCGAAGTTCGACAGGTATTCCTTCAGCTGCGCGGGCGTGTCGCGTTCGGGGTCCACGGTGATCAAGACCACGTTCAGCTTGTCGGCGTCCGGGCCCAGCGCCTTCAGCCAGGCGGTCATCTCGGCCAGGGTGGTCGGGCAGACCTCCGGGCAATAGGTGAAGCCGAAGAACACCGCCGTCGGTTTGCCCAGCAGCGACTTTTCCGTCACCGGCTGGCCGTTCATGTCGGTCAGCTGGAACGGCCCGCCAATCTTGATCACCGAACTGGCCGCCTCTTGCGTGGTCTTTTCACCGCAGGCGGCGAGCGGCGTGGCGGCCAGCAGGGCCAGGGTCAGGGCGATGGCCCGCATCAGTGGTGCATCCCCGACATCGGCGGTTTCTTGACCACGGCCATGACCTTGACCGGCTTGGCCTTCTGGAACTTGAGCGTCAGCGGGACCTGGGCGCCTTCGGTCAGGGCCATCTTGGGGCCGATGACCATGATGTGGTCCGCGCCGGGCTTCAGCGCCACGGCCTTGCCGGCCGGCAAGGCCAGGCCGTCGGCCAGCTTGCGCATCCGCATCACGCCGCCGTCCATCGACATGGTGTGGATCTCGCCCCGGTCGGCGGCGGTGGTCTCCACCGCGACGAGGCGGTCATCGACGCCGGCGGTCAGGGTGACATAGCAGCCGCCGGCCATGGCTCCGGTCGGAGCCGGACGGCACCAGGCGTCGGCGACGGTCACCTTGGACGCGGGCGCAGCGGCGGTCAGGGCCAGGGCGGCGGCGCAGACGCCGAGCAGGGTCAGGGTCTTCATCTTCAGGCTCCGGTCTGGGCGCGCGGCGTGATCAGCCGGCGCAGGGTAAGGTCAAAGAGGAGCGCCGCAACCAGCGACGCCCCCACCAGGGGGTACAAAACGGCCAGCGGCAGGACGATCGCCAGCAGCCCGGCATAGGCGCCGCGATGGGTCGGGCGCGCAGGCGCGGCGACCCGACCCTTAGGACGACGCTTCCACCACATGATGATGGCCGAGACGCCTAACAGCCACACGGCGACGCAGCCGGCCAGCATCACCAGCTTGTTGACGAGGCCAAACTGCCGGCCCTCGTGAACGGCGATGCCCCATTCGATGGCCTTGGCCGCCGGCCCGAACTGGCGATAGCCGACATCGCCCAGCACCCGGCCGTCGCCGCCGTCGAGATAGACCGCGCGGGTCTGCTCGACCTGATCGGACATGGAGGCGGCGGTCCAGGTCCCGCCCGGGGTCTTGGGCAGCGACAGCGTGAAGCCGCCCGTAAGGCCGGCCGCGCGGGCCTTGGCGACGATGGCGGTCGCGTCGAGGGGAGCGGGCGCGTCCATCATCATCATGTGGTGCGCATGCTCGTCCATGTCAGCCATGGCGCCTGGCGCGCCCGAGGGGGGTGGGGCGGTGGTCTGTAGGGCCCAGGGCACGCCGGCGGCCTCTTCGACCGGAGCGGGCTTGCCATGGTGCTGCTCGGCGACCGGCGGCTTGGGGCGGCCCCAGCCGGCCTGGGTGGTCATTTCGCGGACCTCCTTGCCCCAGAAGGCCGACCACGGCATGCCGGTGACCGCGAGGAACGCGATCACGCCGCCGGCGAAGAGGCCGGTGACGGCGTGCAGGTCGCGCCAGAACAGGCGCTTGGCGGGCCGGCTGCGCACGGTGACCAGGCCGCCCGTCTGGCCGCGCGGCCACCACAGGAAGATCCCCGTGGCGACCAGCACGATCGCCCAGCCGGCGACGACCTCGACCATCAGGTTCATCACCGGTCCGGCGATCTCGAGGCTGTGAATATGCTTGATCACGCCCATCACGCCGCCGGGCTGTGTCGCGCCGAGCACCGCGCCGGTATAGGGGTTCACGTAGGCGGTCTGTTTCTCGCCCTTGGCCTCGACGGTGACCTGGACCGAGCGATCGGACCGCTCGGGGATCACGACCTGCTTGGCCGCGCCGCCGGTGGCGGCTTCGGCCGCCTTGATCCAGGCGTTGGGCGCGGTCCGTGAGGGACCCTCGGTGACCACGACCAGCGGACGATGGACCACGGCGGTCAGTTCGTCCTTGAACAGATAGAGCCCCCCGGTCAGGGCCATCAGCATCAGGATCGGCAGGACCAGAAGTCCCGCATAGAAGTGCCAGCGCCAGAAGGCGCGATAGACCTCGCCGGCCGGGGCGGTGGTCTCGGGATTGTCGATCGCGGTCATCGCGACGCTCCGGGTTTGGGGCGGCCGCCCTTGCAAGCCGCCGCCCCGTCAGGACCAGACGTAGGGTTAGAAGGTGACGGTCACGCCGCCGAACACCGAGCGGCCGTCGCCCGGCCACAGCACGGCGCTGCCGGCCGTCCAGGCGATGGCGGCCTGGGTGTTGGAGACATAGGCCTTGTCGGTCAGGTTCCGCGCATCGAGGAACAGCGAGACGGTGTCATTGACCTTCCAGCCCGCGTTCAGGTTCAGGATCGCGTAGCCGGGAGCCTTCTTCGTGTTCTTGTAGTCGATCCACTGGTCGGTGGCCGACCACTCGACCGAGGGGGCCAGGAACCAGCCGCGCGGATCGTCGTAGCGGACTTCCGAGCGGTAGAAGTTCTTGGGCACGATCGGCAGGCGGTTGTCGCCGTACTGGACGTCGTCCTTGAAGCGGAAGTCCGAATAGGTCCAGGTCTGGCGGATCCGCCAACGCGGCGCCACGGCCCAGTCGAGCGCCGCCTCGATCCCTTGGTGCAGGGTCTTGTCGGCGTTGAAGGTCGAGGCCGGAATCGACGGGTTGACCGTGTACTGCAGCATCTCGCCCTTCAGCTCGGCGCGATACAGGGTGACGTCGTAGGTGAACGGACCGCGATGGCCGCGCGCGCCCACCTCGCCTGTCCAGGCCTTTTGCGACGTCACCGGCGCAAAGCCCGTATTGGTCGGCGACATCGAGCCGAAGTTCGGCGGCTCGACCGAGCGGGTCAGGTTGGCGAACACCTGGTCGCCCAGGTCGTTCTGCCAAAGCAGACCGATGCGCGGGGAGACCCAGTCGTAGCTCTTGTCGGCCTTCAGGTTGAAGGTCGAGGCGACGCCGGGAATAGCGAAGCTGGTATAGTCGCGCTTGGCCTGGCCCCAGGTGGCGCCGGCCACGACCGCCAGCTGGTCGGTGACGAAAAGCCGGCCCTCGCCGAACAGGTCGAACGCCTCAGAGTTCTGCAGCGTGCGCGAGGTCGGCGCGCCCCGGCCGCCGCGATTGTTGACGTAGAAGTTGGAGTCGAGGTCGCCGGTGCGGTACCAGGCGCCGAAGAAGGCGTCGGCGCGTTTGCCGCCGATCTCGCCGTCCCAGTCGAAGCGGCCAAAGGCGCCATAGTTGCGGCTCTGCTGGTCGATGACCTGGAAGATCGGGTGATCCAGATCCTTCCACACCGCATAGACCGCGCCTTCGAAGACCAGGTTGTCGTCCAGGCGCCAGGTGGTGCGCAACGAGCCCCGCACGCCGCGCTGGTTGCGGCCGTTGTCGTTGGCCAGATTGCCGGCGGCCGACTGGCGCGGATTGGCGTTGAACTGCGCCAGGGTCAGCGAACCCGGGATCTCCTGGTTGATGTTCGAGCCGTTGACGATCAGGCGAACCTCACGGTCTTCGCCGAACGACCGGCCGATGTTCAGCGAGCCGAACTGGATGTTCTGCTGGCTTTGCGAGCGCCAGCCCTGGCTGGTCTGGTTGGTGGCGGCGACGAAGACGTCCCAGTCGCCGATCTGGCGGGCCAGGGCGACGTGTTCGCGGGCCAGACCGTAGGAGCCGCCGTCGAGACGGATCTTGTTCTGGAAACCGGCGTCCTTGCCCGTGGGCGTGACCATGTTGACCGCGCCGCCCAGCAGGGCGCCGCCGAAGCGCAGGGCGTTGCCGCCGCGATAGACTTCGGCGTAGCGGGTGTTCAGCGGGTCGGCGATCTGGGTGTCGCCGTAACCGTCGGCCTCGTTCAGCGGCACGCCGTCCTGGGCGATCAGGAGGCCCCGGTTGTGGTTGGCGTTGCCGATGCCCGAGCCGCGGATCGAGACGCGGATGTCGCCGCCCCACTTGCGTTGGGCGTAGACGCCCGGCGCGTCGCGCAGCATGTCGTCGAGCGCAAGGGTCTGGCGGTTGATGTAGCTTTCCTGGGAGATTACCGACACCGCGCCCGGGGTTTCCGACAGACGCTTGCGGGCGTCGGCGACGACTGGCGGGTCTTCCGGGTTCGGACGAGCGGTGACGATGACCGACGAGACCTGGGTGTTGTCGGCGGTCGCGGCGGCGGTGTCGGCGGCGTAAGCAGCAGGCGCGACGACGAGGGCGGCCGTGGTGGCCAGCAGAAGAGACTTCATTGGGATACAGCGTCCTTCGGCCGCGCAGCGGCGGCCGTGAGTGATCAGGAGCGCGCCAGGGAGGGCGCGCGTTCACGCTCGATCGCGAAGACCGAGGCTCAGATCAGGACGGTGGGTGGGCCAGTCGGCGGCGGAGGCGGCGCGGCCAGGCCCCGGCCGGGCGCCAGCGCGCGGGCGGGCGGCAGGAGCGGCGCGGCGTAGGCGATGCGGTCGACGGCGATCGCCGCGACCACGGACGGCGGCGGGGCCGCCGCGCCCTGGGCCGCAAACGGGCAGGGCGTGTCGTGGCCGGCCTTGTCGCTCTTGTCGCCCTTGCCGCCATGACGGGCGTCCAGCGCATCGCCCGGTTGGACGATCTTGGCGCCGTCGCCGGTGCAGAGCACCAGGGCGAAGGGCAGGCCGTTGCGGCTCTCGGCGCTGGGCATGAAGCCCGCCGGGATCATGACCTTCAGCACAACCGCCAGCAGCGCGAGCACCAGGAAGGCGTCGCGGGCAAGCAGTCTCGCGGTGGAGATCGGGCGGGTCACGAGCGGCGCTTTAGCGTAAGGCGGCGCGCTTGTCTCGGGTCGGCGCGCCCTTAAGCCGTCAAACCTTGGCGGGGCGGCGGCGGCGCGGCACCCGGACCGTGGCCTCACCGTCCATCACCACCTCGTCGCCCACCAGGGCGGCGCAGCGCAGGACGACCCGCGCGCTCTCGGTGTCGATGGACGCGACGGTGGCGCGCGCGGTGACGATGTCGCCGATCCGCACCGGCTTATGGAAGGTCAGGGTCTGGCCCAGATAGATCGCGCCCGCGCCCGGCAGGATGGTGCCCACCACGGCCGAGCCAAAAGAGGCCGACAGCAGCCCATGGGCGATGCGGCCGCGATAGGCGGTCTTGGCCGCAAAAGCCTCGTCCACGTGGACGGGATTGAAGTCATCCGACGCCTCGGCGAAGCGCTGGATGCGCTCTTCGGTGACGGTGACGTGTTTCTCGGCGGTCATCCCGACGGAGAGCTCCTCCAGGATGTAACCGCCCGTAGGGTGCGGTCCGATCATGTCCGGGCGTTAGCGGTCACGGGGCGGTGTGGCTAGAGAAATGTGTGAAATCCCTCTCTCAAAGAGAGAGGGATTTTCAATGCGCCGCCGCCGCCGGCTTCTTCCTCGGCGCGCGGGCCAGCATGCCTTTGGCGATCTCCTCCTCGCCGATCAGGGCGTGGCTGGCGCCGGCCGTCTTGAGCAGGGCGACGTCGGCGTCGGTATAGGCGCGGGCGATGATCTCGCAGCCAGGATTGGCGACGCGGGCCTGCTCGATGATCCGCGCGGCCTCGAAGGGGTTCGGCACGGCGACGAACAGGTGGGTGGCCTTGTCGAGACCCGCCTTCAACAGCACCTCGGGCTTGACCGCATTGCCGCCGACCGTCTCGAAGCCCGCCTTGCGCAGGCCCTCGGCGCGTTCGGCGTCGTCCTCGATCACCACCAGCGGCGTCTTGCCCTTCAGACCGTCGGCCACGGCCTTGCCGACCCGGCCGTAGCCCACCAGCAGGGCGTGGGGCTGAGCGGCGGCCGCCAGCGGCGCCTCGCCGGAGGCCTGGCGCTCCTTGGCGATCATGCCCGGCAGCTTCTTGTCGAGCAGGGCGAACAGCAGCGGATTGACCAGGATCGACAGGATGGCGCCGGCCAGCACCAGGTCCCGGCCGGCCTCGGGCAGCAGCTTCAGCGAGACGCCCAGGCCCACCAAGATGAACGAGAACTCGCCGATCTGGGCCAGGCTGACCGAGATGGTCAGGGCTGTGCTCATCGGCCGCTTGAAGGCGCGGACGATGACCAGGGCGGCGATCGACTTGCCCACGACGATGATCAGCAAGGTGGCCAGCACCGCCAGGGGCTCGCGCAGCAGCACCATCGGGTCGAACAGCATCCCGATCGAGACGAAAAACAGCACGGCGAAGGCGTCGCGCAGCGGCAGGGTCTCGTTAGCGGCCTGCTGCGAAAGCTCGCTCTCGGCCATGATCATGCCGGCGAAGAAGGCGCCCAGGGCGAACGAGACGCCAAATAGCGCCGCCGAGCCGAACGCGACCCCGAGCGCGATGGCCAGCACGCCCAGGCGGAACAGTTCCCGCGAACCAGTGTGGGCCACGCGGTGCAGGATCCAGGGAATGACCCTGCGGCCGACGATCAGCATCAAGGCCACGAAGGCGACGACCTTGCCGATGGTCAGGGCAAAGGCGCCTAGCACGCCGCCGGCGGCCGCGCCGCCCTTGGCGTGGTCTGTCGGCGCCTCGCCGCCCAGCACGCCCGAGAGCGCGGGCAGCAGCACCAGCGCCAGCACCATGGCCAGGTCCTCAACGATCAGCCAGCCGACCGCGATCTTGCCGCGCTCGGTCTCAACCAGTCGCCGCTCCTGCAGCGCCCTTAGCAACACCACCGTCGACGCCACCGACAACGCCAGGCCGAACACCAGGCCCGCGCCGACGCTCCAGCCCAGGGCTACCGCCAGGCCAAGTCCCATCAGCGTCGCCGCCGCGATCTGCACGACCGCCCCGGGGATTGCGATGGCCTTCACCGCCAAAAGGTCCTTCAGGGAAAAGTGCAATCCCACGCCGAACATCAGCAGGATGACGCCGATCTCGGCCAACTGCGGGGCCAGCTCCTGGTCGGCCACGTAGCCGGGCGTGAAGGGGCCCACCAGTACGCCGGCCAGCAGGTAGCCGACCAGCACCGGCAGCTTCAGCCGGTTGGCGAGCGCGCCGAAGATGAAGGCCAGTCCCAGGCCCGCGACGATGGTGGCGATCAGCGAGGTGTGGTGCAAAGGCTCTCCTTGACGGTCATCTTTTTCGGGCGTACTCAACCAATATGGGCGACAATGCCTCGGTGTGCTAGATGCCTCACGCAAAAATTCTCCTGCCAGCCCAGTGCCGGGCCGCCCGCGGACTCATCAACTGGTCGCAGGGCGAGCTTGCGGATCGTGCGGGCGTCTCGCGCAGCACGGTCAAGGACTTCGAGACCGAGCGCCACGCCTTGCACCATAGCACTGAACGGCTCCTGATCGAGGCGATCGAGGCGGGAGGCGTCTGCCTGATCGCGGGCGACGAGGCGGGGCCCGGGGTTCGATTCAAGAGGCCGATCTAGCGAGCGCGTGAGCCGGGTCTTCGTTCCGGCGCGAGACGACAGGAAGCAGAAGAGGAGGGCGCGTGGCGCACGAGGTTTCACCGGAGAGCTATAAGGACCTGGTCCTGTTCCTGGCGACCGCCGGCATCGTTGCGCCGATCTTCAAGCGCCTGAAGATCAATCCGATCCTCGGCTATCTCCTGGCGGGGGTGATCCTCGGACCGTTCGGCTTGGGGCGGTTCATCCATATCGCCCCCTGGCTTGACTACGTCACCGTCGACAATCCGGACGAAATCGCCCAGCTGGCCGAGTTCGGCGTCGTCTTCCTGCTGTTCATGATCGGCCTGGAGCTCTCGTGGGAGCGCCTGCGGCTGATGCGCAAGTGGGTGTTTGGCCTTGGCGCGGTGCAGGTGATCGGCTGCTCACTGGCGCTGGGCGCGGGCGCGATGCTGCTGGGTCTGGAGCCCGTGGCGGCCCTGACGATCGGCGCGGCCCTGACCCTGTCGTCGACCGCCATCGCCGTGCCGGTGCTGGCGGAGCGGCGGCGGCTGCATTCCGAGGCCGGCCGGGCCACCTTCTCTGTCCTGTTGTTCCAGGATCTGGCCGTCGCCCCGATCCTGATCACCCTGGCGATCCTGGGGCGCGGCAACGGGACCTTCCAGCTTCAGGACCTGCTGGCCCTGGCCCCGGCGGCCCTCGGCCTGGCGGCGATCGTGCTGGTTGGGCGGCTGGCCCTGCGGCCGATGCTGAAGTCGGTCGCCAAGGCCAAGAGCGAAGAGATGTTCATGGCCGCCTGCCTGCTGGTGATCATCGGCGCAGGCATGGTGGCGGCGCTGTCGGGGCTGTCGATGGCGCTGGGCGCCTTCGTGGCCGGGGTGCTGCTGGCCGAGACCGAGTATCGCCACGAGGTCGAGGTCAAGATCGAGCCGTTCAAGGGGCTGCTGCTGTCGCTGTTCTTCGTCTCTCTGGGCATTCGCCTCGACCTGTCGCTGCTGGCCGCGCAGCCGGCAACGATCCTGGCGACGGCGCTGGGCCTCCTGGTGCTGAAGACGGGCGTGGTGTTCGGCAGCGGCCTCCTGATGGGGATGAACCGCCGCGCCGCGATCGAGGCGGCGTTGATCCTGGCGGCCGGCGGCGAGTTCGCCTTCGTTCTGCTGGACAACGCCATGAGCGCACAGGTCGTCGCGCCGGCCATCGGCCAGGCGGTGCTGGTCTCGGCGACCCTGACGATGTTCCTGATTCCCGGCCTTGCGGCGCTGGGCGGTTATCTGGGACGCAAGAATGCGCCGCTGCCCGTCAGCGAGGCCCCGCCCTCGACCGCCAATGAACCCGACCGCGTGGGGCCCGAGCCCGCCGGCCAGGTGCTGGTCATCGGCTATGGCCGCGTGGGCAAGCTGGTCGGCGACATGCTGGGCCGTCACGACCTGCCCTGGATCGCGGTCGAGCGCGATGCGCGCCTGGTCGAGCAGGGCCGCCGCGATGGCGCGCGCATCTATTATGGCGACGCCTCGCGCCTTGAGCTCCTGGAGCGCTGCGGCCTGGCCACGGCGCGGGCGGTGGTGGTGACCATGGACGCCTTCGAGGTCGCCGAGGCGGTGGTCGCCGCCGCGCGCGGTTCGCGACCCGACGTGCCGATCGTCGTCCGCGCCCGCGACGCCCGCCACGCGGCGCGCCTTTATGAACTGGGCGCCACCGACGCCGTACCCGAGACGATCGAGGCCAGCCTGCAGCTGTCCGAGGCGGTGCTGGTCGACATCGGCGTGCCGATGGGCCTGGTCATCGCCTCGATCCACGAGCGTCGCGACGAGTACCGCAAGAAACTCAATCGGCCCGACGCCCTGGGCGGTCGCCGCCGTCGTCTGCGCGACGCCAGCTTGCGATGACGCGGCGAGCACGTACCTAAAGCCCGTGTAGAACGGGAGGCAGCCTATGAGCGACGCAGCGACCGATATGTCGGCCTACTGGGATAGGGCCGGACGGGTCTGGGTCGAGCAGCAGGCCTTGCTGGACAGGATGTACCAGCCGATCGCCAAGGCGGTGGTCGATCGCGTCGATCCGCGCGCCGGCGAGGCGGTGCTGGACATCGGCTGCGGCTCGGGCGCGACCACCTTCGAGGCGGCCTGGCGCGTGGGGCCGGAGGGCCGCGCGGTCGGGGCCGACATCTCCGGCGCCTTGCTGGAGTTGGCGCGCCGTCGGGCGGGCGAGCAGGGGTTGGAAGGCGTCGACTTTGTCCACGCCGACGCCCAGACCCATGACTTCGGCGCTGGGTTCGACGCCATCGTCTCGCGTTTTGGCGTCATGTTCTTCCCCGATCCCGTCGCCGCCTTCGCCAACCTGCGTCGTGCGCTGAAGCCGGACGGGCGTCTGGCCTTCGCTTGCTGGCGTAGCCCCGAGGACAACGCGATCTCACAGGTCCCGCTGGAGGCCGCTGCGCCCTTGCTGTCCGAGGTTCCGAAGTTCGAGCGCAACGCGCCAGGTCGTTTCGCCTTCGCCGATCCAGAGCGGGTGCGCGCGATCCTCGCGGAGGCCGGCTGGCGTGACGTCACAATCGAGCCCCTGGACGACCCGACGCCGGTCACGGCTGAGGAGCTTCTGACGATGAGCCTGCGGGTGGGGCCGCTGAACCCGATCCTGTCCACCGCCGATGAGGCGTTGAGGGCGCGGGTGCGAGAGGCCGTCGCCACCGCGCTATCGCGCTATGTGGAAGACGGCCGGGCGCGGATGAACTCTGCCTGCTGGCTTGTCGCCGCTCGACCTTAGGGTCTCAATTCCGCCTGCCGTTATCGAGGGCCACCCGCTGTGCGTCTTTTCGATTGAAGTTTTTCGCGATCTTTATATAACTGACTGGTCAGTTACTTTTATGGCGAGACGAGATGCAAGCTGGGGTCCCCAAATGGCGGCGGCGAAGCGACGCGCGGCCGGGTGAGATCGTCCAGGCCGCGCTCGAGGTGTTCGCGGAAAAGGGCTTCGCCGGGGCCAAGCTGGACGAGATCGCCAAGCGGGCCTGCATCTCGAAGGGCGCGCTCTATCTCTATTTCGAAACCAAGGAAGACATCTTCCGCGCGGTTGTCCGCGAGGCGGTGGTCCCCAACATCGATGTTGTCGAAGCCATGCTGGCGCACGCGACCCTGCCCTTTCCGGACCTGCTTCGTCTGGCCGTTGGGCGCATCGTCGCGATGGCCGGCGCCTCGCGGATCGGGGCTGTCGCCAAGTTGGTGATCGGCGAATCGCGAAACTTTCCCGAGCTCGCCCGCGTCTGGCACGACGAGGTGATCAGTCGGGCCTTGGGCGCGCTCACCGGCGTGCTGGAGCGCGCGCAGGCCCGCGGCGAGATCCGTCCTGGCGACGCTCGCCTCCAGGCCTTCAGCATCATCGGCCCGCTGCTGATGGGCGTGCTCTGGCAGGAGACCTTCGCGCCCGTGGGGGCCTCCGCCGTTGATCTCGAAGCTCTCGCCTTGCAGCACTGTGAGACGGTGCTGACGGGGCTCGCCTCTCGCGTGATGGTCTTGCCATGAAGCCTCCGGTTCGCATCGCCGTCGCCGCCGCGGCGATCGGCGTCGTCGGCTTTTTGGGATGGCGCCTGCTGGGGCCTGACGCCCACAAGCCCTATCGTCTTTCCGGCTATGTCGAGGGCGAGACGCTTTATGTAAGCGCGGCCAACGCCGGGCTGGTCAGCGCCGTGGCGGTCCAGCGCGGGGATCGGGTCGAGGCGGGCCAGCCGCTCTTCGCGCTGGACGCGGCCCAGCTGACCGCCGCGCGCGATCAGGCCGCCGCCCAGGCGGCCATGGCCCGGGCGCAGTTGCAGGACGCGCGCAAGGGGCAGCGTCCGCAGGAGCTGGCGGTCTACGACGCCGAGCGCCTCGCCGCCGAGGCGCGGGTGAACGAGGCCCGGGCCGAGTTCGATCGCGTTCAGCCGTTGGTGGCCAAGGGCGTCTACGCCAAGGCGCGCCTGGACCAGGCCAAGGCTGGCCTGGACGCCGCGCGCGCCAATGCTGTCGCGGTTGGTCGGCGCAAGACTGTCGGGGGCCTGGGCGGACGGTCCGATGCGGTCGCTGCGGCCGAGGCGGCTGTGGCCGCCGCCGAGCATGGCCTTGCCGCCGCCCAGAGCCGCCTGGATCAGATCAGCCCCCGCGCGCCTGTCGCCGCGCGGGTGCAGGACGTGTTCTACCAACCCGGCGAATGGGCCGCCGCCAACCAGCCGGTGGTGGCGCTGCTGTCGGACGACCGTGTGCGGCTGCGGTTCTTTGTGCCGGAGGCGGAAGTCGTCCGCTATCGGGTCGGCCGGATGGTGCGCTTTGCCTGTGACGGGTGCGGCGCGGCGCGGTCGGCGCGGATCAACTATGTGTCGCCCCGCGCAGAATTCACCCCACCCGTGATCTACAGCCGCGAGTCACGCCAGCGGCTGGTGTTCCTGGTCGAGGCCAGGCCTGAGCCGGGTCCTCCCCTGGCGCCGGGCCAGCCGATCGACATCACGCCCTTGGGCGACGGCGCATGAGCGACCTGGCCGTCGACGTCTCGGGGCTGAACAAGCGTTTTGGCCCGCGCCACGTGGTGCGCGACGTCTCGATCCAGGTCGAGAAGGGCCGGATCACCGGGTTCCTGGGACCCAACGGCTCGGGCAAGACCACGACGCTGCGCATGTTGTGCGGCCTGCTGACGCCCGACAGCGGCGAGGGACGGGTGCTGGGCCTGGACTTCCGTAGGGAGGCCGAGGCGGTCAAGCGCCAGACCGGCTACATGACCCAGAAGTTCTCGCTCTATGAGGACCTGTCCATCGAGGAGAACCTCGACTTCGTCGCGCGAGTTCATGAGCTGGACCGTCGGCGCGAGCGGGTGCGCGACAGCCTGGAGCGGCTGGGCCTGACCGCGCGGCGCAAGCAGCTGGCCGGAAGCCTGTCGGGTGGCTGGAAGCAGCGGCTCGCCCTGGCGGCCAGCGTGCTGCACGGCCCGCGCCTGCTCCTGCTGGACGAGCCGACCGCCGGCGTCGACCCCAAGGCGCGTCGCGAGTTCTGGGACGAAATCCACGCGCTGTCGGCCGAGGGCCTGACCGTGATGGTTTCGACCCACTACATGGACGAGGCCGAGCGGTGTCATGACATCGCCTACATCGCCTATGGCGGCCTGATGGCGCGGGGGACAGCGGATGCGGTGATCGCCGCCTCGGGTCTTGTCACCTTTCGAGCCGAAGGCGCGGGCGCAGACCGGCTTTCCCGCGACCTCGCCGCTGCGCCTGGCGTATTGATGGCCGCGCCTTTCGGAGCGGCCCTGCATGTCAGCGGCGCGGATCGCGCGGCGCTGGAGGCGGCCATCGCTCCCTATCGGCGCCCGCCGTTCGTCTGGAGCGAGGTGAAGCCGACCCTGGAGGACGTGTTCATCCGCCTGATGAGTCAGGCCTCGGACAATTTCCAATGAGCGGCGCGGCGTCCAATCGGCTGTCCGGGGCGCGTATCCTGGCTGTGCTGATCAAGGAGTTCATCCAACTCACCCGCGACCGGCTGACCTATGCGATGATCCTGGTCCTGCCGATCGTGCAGTTGATGCTCTTCGGTTACGCCATCAACAACGACCCGCGCGATCTGCCCACGGCGATCCTGGTTCAAGACCAGGGACCGATGGCGCGCTCGGCGGTTTCAGCGCTGGTGAACTCGGGCTATTTCAAGATCGTGCGCACCGCCACGTCGCCTGCGGAGCTCGACGACGCCCTGGCGCGCGGCGAGGTCCAGTTCGCCCTGACCATTCCCGCTGAGTTTACGCGCAAGGTCGTGCGCGGCGACGGCGCCCAGGTCCTGGTCGAGGCTGACGCCTCGGATCCGGCCGCCACCGGCGGGGCGATCGCGGCCTTGGCCAGCCTGCCGCGCACGGCCCTCATGCGTGATCTGGTCGGCGCCGCTGCGCGGCCGGGCGGCGAACCTTTCGAGGTGGTGATCCATCGCCGGTACAATCCCGAGGCCATAACGGCCTACAACATCGTGCCCGGCCTTCTGGGCGTGATCCTCTCGATGACGCTGGTGATGATGACATCGCTGGGCGTCACCCGCGAGTCCGAGCGCGGGACCATGGAGAGTCTGCTGGCCACGCCTGCGCGGCCGATCGAGGTGATGATCGGCAAACTCGCCCCCTATGTGGCCGTCGGTCTTGTGCAGACCTTGGTCATCCTGACCTTGGCCAAGGCCCTGTTCGCTGTGCCGATGGCGGGGGGCTGGCTGGCGCTGGCCTTGGGGGTTCTGTTGTTCATTGTCGGGTCGCTGGCCCTGGGGTTCCTGATTTCGACCTTGGCGCGAACCCAGCTGCAGGCGATGCAGATGTCGTTCTTCTACATCATGCCGTCGATCCTGCTGTCGGGCTTCATGTTCCCGTTCCGCGGCATGCCGGACTGGGCGCAGGCGCTGGGAAGCCTGATCCCGGTCACCCACTTTCTCAGAGTGGTGCGTGGCGCCCTGCTCAAAGGGCTCGACCTTGCGCAGCTGTGGCCAAGCCTGTCGGCCCTGGCCGCCTTTGTCGTGGCGATCTCGGGCCTCGCCATGGCGCGCTACAGGACAACGCTTGACTAGATGAGAGCGGCTTTGGTCCCGCCAAGTCCCGCTCAAGAGCAGCTTCTAGAGCAAAGTTTGCCAAGCCTTGACCGTTTCCTGGCTCTAACCCCTTGCGCGCAAACGGTTCCCGTGCGAACCCAGCGGAGCTGACGCTTATAGTTTTCTGGATGTCGGCGGGCACGCTCGGAAGTTGATTCTGAGGGGCGGTCTTGTTTCAGCGTCCTGACGGAAGACAGGGGCGAAACCTGACGAGTGTGTCTTTGCTGACACTTTCCCGTGGCGTTCGCCTTGGTATAACGATGCTCGGTCGGTATCCCGGCCTGGGCAGGGCAATAGAGGGCTCTTCAACAATGAAACTCAACCTCCTGGCGGGAGCTGCTCTGGCCGCGGTGTTCGCCGCGTCGGGCGTTTCGGCCCAAGAGACCGGCTGGTACGGCGCGGTCGACCTCGGCCAACACTGGCCGCAGAACATCAAGACGCAGTCTGACCAGACCGTGCCGGATGGCCAGTATGCGCACTGGACCTGGAAGTCCGAGAAGGATTGGACCGGTTTCGTCCGTCTGGGCTACCAGTTCAACCCGAACTGGCGTGCTGAAGTCGAGGGCGGCTATCGCCCTGGCGATCTGCGCGCTGTCCAAGGCAACGCCGCTCGCCAACAACCGCGTGGCCTCTGCACCCCGGGCATCACCCGCACTGCGGCCGCCCCGACCTGCGGTTCGCCGGACGGCTCGATCGACTCCTGGACCCTGATGGCGAACGTCCTTTACGACTTCGCTCCGGGCTCGTGGCTGAACCCGTTCGTCGGCGTGGGCGTGGGCCTGAACCGTCTGGACGTTAACGCTCTGGGTCAGTTCAGCGGCGTTGGTACGGTCACCGCGACGAACGCGGCGATCCAAAACCTGACCGTGGACGATGACGACCTGGCCTTTGCTTACCAAGCGATCGCCGGCGCTTCGATCAAGGCGACCGACAAGCTGAAGATTGACGTCACCTATCGTTACCTGACCGGCGCTGACCACATTTGGCAGTCGACGGGTTCGGGCGCTCTGCAGCCGGGCTCGTTCCAGGGCCAGTACAAGGACCAGTCGGTGACCGTGGGTCTCCGTTACTCGTTCGCGTCGCCGCCGCCGCCGCCTCCCCCGCCGCCGCCGCCGCCGCCCCCGCCGCCTCCCCCGCCTCCGCCTCCGCCGCCGCCGCCGCCTCCGCCGCCGCCGCAGTTTGAGGCCCGCGAGTTCATCGTTTACTTCCCGTTCGACCAATCGGTCCTGACGCCGGAAGCTCAATCGGTGGTTACGGAAGCGGCCAAGTACTCGAACGACGGTAAGGCGACGAAGATCATCGTCGTCGGCCACACCGACACCTCGGGTTCGCCGAAGTACAACGCCAAGCTCTCGGAACGTCGCGCTCGCGCCGTCGCCGACGCTCTGGTCTCGCAAGGCGTTTCGCAAAACGTCCTCGGCGTGGACTGGAAGGGTGAAAGCGCTCCGGCCGTCGCCACCGGCGATGGCGTGAAGGAACCGCTGAACCGCCGTTCGACGATCTCGATCAACTTCTAAGATCGAATCGACAGACGATTGGGGAGGGCCCGGCGGCGACGCCGGGCCCTTTCTCTTTGCGCGTGTGTTTGCGAGGCGGCGGACGTCGCGATCGCTCGCGCGACCCGGCGCGTCGGCCGCTGAAAGCCCCGCATTGCGGGCGTCTCAGAGCTGTCAGGTTCGGCGGCGCGCCGAGCCTTCGCCCTGACCTCGCCACCCTGCCTTGTGCTCGCCCTGTGGGCGAACATTGTTGTCCGGGGACGGACGCCCATCGGCGCCTTGCGGCGGTCTGTCGCGGGTGAAAAAAGTTCGTCGAGGCAACCCCTTGTCCCGCCTATGCAAGTTGGTGGCGTTCACAGGTTGTTAACGAAAAACTCGGCTCAGGGGCGTTGACGAGTCATTCACCAGTGTGGCCCCATATTTGGGTTGAGGGGGCTCCTCAGCCACAAGATATAGCGGCTGGCGGGGATACTTCCTTCTCCGGAACACGCTGATTGAGCATGGATTTTGGTCATGAACGGCAGTGAAGCGGTGAAGTCGAGCGTCCGTAACGAGGCCCGTCTGGCGGCGATCAAGCCCGCCAAGCGCCCGCAATTGGCGCTGGTGCGCAAGGTCGAGGTCGACCGCTCGCGCGACGCCCTGCTGACCGACTTCGGCAAGACCACGCTGGAGGACCGCTACCTCCTGCCGGGCGAGAGCTATCAGGACATGTTCGCGCGCGTCTCGACGGCGTTCGCCGACGACGCCGACCACGCCCAGCGCGTCTATGACTATATGAGCCGCCTGTGGTTCATGCCGGCCACCCCGGTGCTGTCGAACGGCGGCGCTGAGCGCGGTCTGCCGATCAGCTGCTTCCTGAACGCCGTCAACGATAGCCTGGACGGCATCCTGGGCGTCTGGAACGAGAACGTCTGGCTGGCGGCCAACGGCGGCGGCATCGGCACCTACTGGGGCGGCGTGCGCTCGATCGGCGAGAAGGTGAAGGGCCAGGGCCAGACCTCGGGCATCATCCCCTTCATCCGCGTGATGGACTCCCTGACTCTGGCGATCAGCCAAGGCAGCCTGCGCCGCGGCTCGGCCGCCGTGTATCTGGACATCCACCACCCGGAGATCGAGGAGTTCCTTGAGATCCGCAAGCCGTCGGGCGACTTCAACCGCAAGTCCCTGAACCTGCACCATGGCCTGTCGATCACCGACGAGTTCATGCATGCGGTGCGTGACGGGACCAAGTTCGGCCTGCGCTCGCCGAAGACCGGCGAAGTGCTGCGCGAGGTGGACGCCCGCGCCTTGTGGCAGAAGGTTCTGGAGCTGCGCCTGCAGACTGGCGAGCCCTATCTTATTTTCTCCGACACGGTGAACCGCGCCATGCCCTCGTTCCAGCGCGAGCTGGGTCTGAAGGTGCGCCAGTCGAACCTGTGCAGCGAGATCATGCTGCACACCGGCACCGACCACTTGGGCCAGGAACGCACCGCCGTCTGCTGCCTGTCGAGCGTCAACGCCGAGACCTATCTGGAGTGGCGCGACCACCCGACGTTCATCGAGGACGTCATGCGCTTCCTCGACAACGTGCTGCAGGACTTCATCGACCGCGCGCCGGACGCCGCTTCGGCCGCCGCCTATGCCGCCATGCGCGAGCGCTCGGTTGGTCTGGGCTTGATGGGCTTCCACAGCTTCCTGCAGAGCCAGAACGTGCCGTTCGAGAGCGCCTTGGCCAAGAGCTGGAACATGCGGATGTTCAAGCACCTGCGCCGCGAGGCCGACAAGGCCTCGATCAAGCTGGGCGAAGAGAAGGGCCCTTGTCCCGACGCCGCCGATCGCGGCTCGATGGAGCGCTTCTCGCACAAGCTGGCCATCGCCCCGACCGCGTCGATCTCGATCATCTGCGGCGGCACCAGCGCCGGCATCGAGCCGATCCCGGCCAACATCTACACCCACAAGACCCTGTCGGGCTCGTTTGCGGTGAAGAACCCCTATCTGGAGAAGCTGCTCGAAGAGAAGGGTCACAACACCGATGCGGTGTGGGGTTCGATCCTGGAGAACGAAGGCTCGGTCCAGCACCTCGACTTCCTCAGCCAGGACGAGAAGGACGTCTACAAGACCGCCTTCGAACTGGACCAGCGCTGGGTCATCGAACTGGCCGCCGACCGGACGCCGGAGATCTGCCAGAGCCAGTCGGTCAACGTCTTCCTGCCGGGCGACGTCGACAAGTGGGACCTCCACATGCTGCACTGGATGGCCTGGGAGCGCGGCGTGAAGAGCCTCTACTATCTGCGTTCTAAGTCCGTGCAGCGCGCGGCCTACGCTGGCGCCGAAGGTAAGGCCGAGGCGGTTGGGAGCGGCTTCGACGTCCCGGAAAAGACCGACTACGACGAGTGCCTAGCCTGCCAGTAACGCCGATGTAACGCCATTTGAGAGGGCGGCGCGAGCGATCGCGCCGCCCTTTTCACATTCCGGGAACCCTGATGGCGCACAGTGGTTCTCACCTGCGCGCTTTCGTCCCCGTGACAGCCGGGATCGGAGGCGTAGGCTGGAAACACCGGGGTCTGGGAGTCCGCGATGCGGGCGATTTGGAAGCTTACCGTGTTTGTCGTGGGGGGCGCGATCCTGACTCCCTCGATTGCCGTCGCCCAGTCGTTGGCTCAGGCGCCAGGTTCCTACTCATTCCAGGTCAAGCCCGAGGCGACGCCACCGCTGTCGCTCGCCGCGACGGGCCTTCTCGCACGTCCTATCGGGGCCCCGCAGGCTCAGCTGGAGGGCGGCTTTGGCCTGACCCCCGCCGCCGCCATGATGGGCGACGCGCGAATCCTCGATGCCGATCGCTATTACGACGGCGCTGGCCCGGTCATGTGGCGGTCGACCGCCGTGGCCTACCAGAGCGAGGCGGGCGGTCCGATCAGCCAGGTTCGTATCTCGATCGCGGGCGTGCCGCGCACCGCAGCCGTCGCCCCCCTCACCCTGGTGCGTCCCGACAGCGACGCCTATGAGCTGCGGGACGTCGATGTGACCCTTAGCCGGGGCTGGCCCGCGGCGGTGATGCTGAAGGGCCGCAAATACGCCCTGGACCTTACTCCTCACGCAGGCGTGGGCTTTGGCGGGGCCGGCGGCTCGGCGGAAGCCGGCGCCACGGTGCGTCTGGGAACGAAGAAGAACATGGGCGACCGTGTCACCGACGCGCTGGGCGTTCGCGAAGGCGGCGCGGCGTTCGGTGACCGGGGACGTTGGTACATCTACGCCGCCGCCAGCGGTCGTGCCGTCGGTTTCAACATGCTGCGGGGCCAGGACGGCGATTGGTCTCGCGCAGGCCTCTCGCAAGACGTCACCAGCCGCCTGATCGGCGACAGCCAGGCGGGCGTCGCCTGGCGCAAGGGGCCGATGCAGGCTTCGTTCGGCTACATCCACCGCGAAATCCGGGCCAAGGAAGGCGTTCTGGGCCTCGCGACCCAGAAGGATAACGTCGTGGCCCTGTCCTTCAGCCTGAAGCCGCATTGGTAGGGCGCAGGCTGTCGGGCTTGTGTTTCCGCCCGCTTTCATGCAGCAAGCCCCGGTTAGCGCCTTTAACCGTCAGCGAGACCATGAGCGACAGCGAGCCCCCGCGCCGCAAGACCCTGAGCCTGAAGAGCGCCGTCGTCGCCCCCGGCGGTCCGCCGCCGCTCGAGCGCATGGTCAAGCCGTCGGCTCGCACGACCGTGTTCACGCCCTCCGCTGCGCCGCCGCCTCCGCCGCCTCCGGCCCCTGTCGTCGGTGACTGGAAGTGCAAGCCCTGCGGCACGCGCTTCGACCCGCCGCCGGAGCTGGCCGATGAGGACCACGTCCGCTGCCCGTCGTGCAACGCGCGCCTGGGTTTGGCCTCGGACTTCCGCGCCGACCCGCCCAACGTCGCCAAGCTGCGCGCGCGCTGGCTGAAGAAGGCCTAGGGGCGAGGCAAGTTACGCTAAACGCCCTGGGGCGATTGTTGGGAAGCCGCAGCCGGCTCATCGCGCACCACTAGGCCAGTCCCCGCCGAAACCGCCTGCGGGACCTGCTTTCTGAACAGGCCTCGCCACAGGCTCTGTTCCTCGACGGCGTTGGACCAGACCGCGCCGGCCGCCGCCTGTTCGAAGCCGGCGTCATAGATCCGGCGCATCAGGCCAGTTTCGAACTTCAGCAGGTTCATGCCCTCGAAGGTGTTGGGGATCGAGGCCACGCTGAGCGGCAGGTTGTGACGGGCGCAAAAGCCCGCCGCCAAGCTCAAGGCCTGCCGATAGGAAAAGCGCAGCATGGTCTCGAAGCTGCGCGCCATGATCGAGGCCACGCCCGGCGGCGTCGACTGGGTCGAGGGATCGAGCACCGTGTTGACGATCACGTGGACTCGTCCTCGGCGAAGACGCGTGCCCAGGTTGCGCCAGTGCAGCAGGGCGTCAGGCATCAGGAACAGCGGCGCGGCGACGCCGCCATCCACGTGCATCTCCTGGAAGACCTGACCGTCGGCCTCGACCTCAATCAGCTTGGGCGGAAAGATGCCCGGCACAGAAGACGAGGCGACCAGCAGCGATCGGACCAGTTTCAGCGCCTCGGGTCCGCCCTTTACGGCGATCTCGCCGAGATCCCAGACGACGGCGCGCTGGCTGTCGAGATTGGTGGTGGCGATCAGAAGGCGTCGGCCCTTGGCGTGCTCGACGGCGATGGCCTCGACCATCTCCTGGTCGACGAAGGTCTCGACCAGAACGTCCAGCGACTCGCCCTTGAACAGGCTGGGACCCAGCGCGGGCGCCAGACGGCGCAGGCTGAGCAGCTCGGCGGCGTGGCCGCCGGTATAGGCGTCGGTCAGGCGCTCATCCCAGGCCGAGCCCAGGAAGGCCAGCGGGGCGATCAGGGCGCCGGTGCTGACGCCGGTGACGATGGCGAAATCCGGCCGGCGCCCGGCCTTGGAGAGCCCCGCCAGCACGCCTGCGCCATAGGCGCCGCCGGCCGCGCCGCCGGAGAGCGCCAGGATGTTGAACTCGTCGCGGCCCAAGAGAGAGCGCATCGGCGCCAGTCTGTCTGCGGCCTGTCGCAGGGCGTCGTCGGCCTGGTCGACGGTCAGCCGCACCCGGGGAAAGCCGACAGCCTCCACCTGACGGTCCGATGGCGGCGTGGGCAGGCGCTTGCCGCGCAGGGGATCGCTGGATTTCCAGTCCCGGAAGAAGCCTTGCAGGCTGAAGCTGCCAGCCGGGTCCTTGTCCACGCGAAGTTTCTCCCGATCAGTGCGCGCCGGCCAGAACCACGCCCACCAGAACGGCCGCATAGTGCAGGCCGGCGCCGCCGATCACGTGGCCGTGCCAGATGGCGCGGCGGAACTTCAGGCGTCGCATCAGGTAGAAGACGGTTCCGGTCGAATAGACGATGCCGCCGATGGCCAGCAGCAGCAGGGCGGGCCAGGACAGACCCTCGATCATCGGCTTGATGGCCACCAGGACCAGCCAGCCCAGGGCTAGGTACAGACCGACCCAGAAGCGCTTGTCCAGGCCCGGCAGGAACAGCTTGGCCGCCACGCCGACGCCGGCGACGGTCCAGACCGCCGTGGTCATGCCGATCGCCCACCAGCCGTGCAGGTTCTGGGTGGTGAAGGGGGTGTACGACGCGGCGATCATCACGAAAATGCCGGCGTGGTCGAAGCGGCGCAGCAGCGGGCGCCAACGGGCCTTGGCGAAGTTATAGGCCGTCGACAGCGACAGCATCAGGATCAGGCCCACGGTGTACACGCTGACAGCGGCGACCTGCTTGAGATTGCCCACTCCGAACGCCAGGCCCAGCAGGATGCCGCCGCCCATCAGCGCGCAGGCCAGGCCCGCGAGGTGCACGACCAGGTCAGCGCACTTGGCCGCCGGCGTCGGATAGTGACGGCCGGGCTTGGCGACGACGATCTCGTTCGTGTTGGCGGTGGTGGTGAGTTCGGTCATGGCCCGGCCCCGATGGCTTGCAGTACGCACGAAGCATAAGTTCGTTCCGCGACATATAAGCGTCGATCATCGTGGCCGGGAAAGGGCCGCGGCGACACGATGGCGCGGAAAAAGCGCTTCAGGCCAAAAGGCCGCGGGCGCCGTCGAACATCAGCTTGCCGCCGACCAGCACCAGCAGCACGTAGATCAGCTTGTAGAAGCCCTCGGCCGGCACGCGCCGCACCAGCCAGACGCCGGCCCAGGTCGAGGCGATGGCCAGCGGCAGCAGCACGCCGGCGGTGGCTAGAGCCTGGGGCGTCAGCTGCCCTAGCGCCAGATAGGCCGGCACCTTCATCCAGTTGACCACGCCAAAGAAGATCGCGCTGGTGCCGATGAACACGTCGCGCGGCAGGCCGCGCGGCAGGGCGTAGATCTGGAAGGGCGGGCCGCCCGCGTGGGCGATCTGGCTGGTGAAGCCTGCGGTCGCTCCGCAGAGGACGCCGAACCAGGGCCGGGCGGGCCCCGCCTCGATTTCATCGGCCGCCTTGAGCGCGCGCTCGGCCCAGAGGCGCTGCAGGGCGAAGACCACCGAGATCGCCCCGACCGCCAGCCGGACGGCCGACTCGTCGACCAGGGCCGCCAGCGCCCAACCCAGGAGGATGCCGACCGCTGCGGCCGGCAGCATCAGCATCAGGATCGCCTTGTCCCAAGTCTTCCGGAACGACCACACGCTGACCACGTCCTGCACCAGCAGAATGGGCAGGATGATCGAGGCGGCTACGACTGGAGAGACCGCCAGGGTCATCATCGGCACCGCCACCACCCCGATCCCGGCGAACCCGCCCTTGGTCAGGCCCAGAAGGAACACGGCGGGAATGGCGACGAGATAGAAGAACGGGTCGGTGATCATGGCGGGGTGTTACAGCTTTCGTCCTATGATCCCAAGGTCATTGACGCTCCCTCCGGTCCTCTGGACCACCTCCCCCGTGAAACGGGGGAGGTGTCGCGCCGCCGACAGGCGGCGAGACGGAGGGGGCGCTCAACGGCGCCTCAGGCCCCCAGCATCACCTCGGCGATCTGCACGGCGTTGAGGGCCGCGCCCTTGCGCAGGTTGTCGCCGACCACGAACAGCGCGAGGCCGTGCGGAACCGTCGGATCGGGGCGCACGCGGCCCACGAAGACCGGGTCCTGACCCGTGGCGGCCAGCGGGTTGGGGACGTCGTCGATGACCACGCCCGGGGCGGCGGCCAGCAGCGCCAAAGCCTCGGCCGCGGAGACGGGGCCGTCGAACTCGGCGTTGATCGACAGGGCGTGACCGGTGAAGACCGGCACGCGTACGCAGGTGCCGCTGACCGGCAGGCCCGGGATCTCGAGGATTTTGCGGCTCTCGTCGCGCAGCTTCAGCTCTTCTTCGGTATAGCCGTCCTCGCCCAGCACGTAGTTCAGCGGCACGACATTGTAGGCCAGCGGCACCGCCCATTTGCGCGGCGCGGGCAGGGGGGCGGCGTCGGGCGAGCGGGCTAGGCCGTCCAGGTCGCCGGCGGCGCCGGCGCGCAGCTGCTCGGACAGCACCTCGATGCCCTCCATGCCGCCGCCGGAGGCCGCCTGATAGGTGCTGACGGTCAGGCGCCTGAGGCCCGCCTTGTCGTGCAGGGGCTTGAGCACCGGCATGGCGGCCATGGTGGTGCAGTTGGGATTGGCGACGATGCCCTTGGGAATGTTGTTGAGCGCGTGCGGATTGACCTCGGCCACCACCAGCGGCACGTCCGGGTCCGAGCGCCAGGCCGAGCTGTTGTCGATGACCACGGCGCCGGCGGCGGCGGCCTTGGGCGCCAGTTCGCGCGAGGTCGAGCCGCCGGCCGAGAAGAACACGATGTCCAGGCCGGTGAAGTCGGCGGTGGCGGCGTCCTCGACCACGATCGCCTGGCGCTTGAAGTTGATCGTGCTGCCGGCCGAACGGGCCGAGGCGAACAGGCGCAAGGACGCGACCGGGAAGTCGCGCTCGGCCAGCAGCTCGCGCATCATGCCGCCGACGAGGCCGGTGGCGCCGACGACGCCCACGCGGGGCGGATTGGCTCGGGAAAACTTGAAGCTCATGGTGTTGCGTCTCCGGGAAGGTCTGGAGCGCGGGGAGCTTGTGGTCTCTGAAGATGAGAGCCGCCCCGCGCATCGGCGGGGCTGGTTCGAGGATGCCGCTTAGATCGCGCGCACGCCCGCCGCCCCATCGAAGTGGGTCGTTTTGCGGGTAATAGTTTTCATCGTGGCGAATGACATCGGTGGCGCTTCTAGCGGCGCCGATGGACCACGTAAAGCCCTTTGGAGGCACAAGGATGCCGTGGAGGCGCGCGAGGCCTTGCGGGCGGGCAAGAAATTGCTCTCCTGCCGTGCGCGCCGGAGGCCTTAGAAGCCCAGTTCCGGCTGCATGGCGCCTGGCTGCTGGGTCTCGGGCAGGTGGCAGGTGAAGGTCGAGCCATTGCCCGGCTCGCTCTCCAGCGCCACCCAGCCGCCGTGCAGCTCGACCAGCGCCTTGACCAAAGCGAGGCCCAGGCCCGGGCCGCCGCGATCACGGCCGACGAAGCGGTCGAAGATGTGGGCCTGTACATGGAACGGCACGCCCCGGCCGGTGTCGGAGACGTCCAGCCGAACCTCGCCCAGCGCGCGGCGGGCCGACAGGGAGACGCGACCGCCGGGCGGGGTCTGGCGCAGGGCGTTCTCGACCAGGTGGTCCAGCGTCTGGGCCAGGCGCTTGCCGTCGCCGCGGATCAGGCCGACGTCTTCGTCGCATTCGACCGCCAGGGTGACGCCGCCCAGCTGGGCGTCCTTCAGGGCGCGCTCCTGGGCGTTGAGTAAGAGGTCGGAGACGCGGATGTCCTCGATTTCCAGCGCCATCTCGCCGGCGTCGATCTGGGCCATGTCCAGAACGTCGTCGATCGAGCGGGCCAGCTGGGTGGCGGCGGCGCGCACGGCGGCCACGTGGTTGCGGCCGCGCTCGGAGATGCCGTCAGCGCGCTCCAGAAGTTCGGAGTAGCCGATGATCGTCGTCAGCGGCGTGCGCAGCTCGTAGGAGACGTTGCCGACGAAGTCGCGCTTGAGCCGCTCGGCCTCGGCCAGGGCGGCGGAGCGGTCGGCGAGGGCGCTTTGCAGGTCGCGGGTGTCGGTGACGTCGGCGAAGGCGATCAGGGTCGCGCCGTCCGGCAGTGGCCGGCTCTGGTACAGAACGATGCGGCTGTCGGAGGTCCGCACCTCGCCCGAGGTTGGCGCGCGCATCTGCGGATCGGGATCGGCGACCCGGCCTTTCAGCTCGCGCCAGAACGACAGGTCGTGCAGGCGCGGCACGCACAGCTCGACCACGCCCTCGAAGTCACCGGCCGCTTCCAGGGCGTGCGGGGTGACGTTCCAGAAGGTCTCGAAGGCCTCGTTGTGCAGGCGCAGGCGGCCGTCGGAGCCGAACACGGCGACGGCGTCGTTCAGCTTGTCCAGCGTGGCCTGCTGCACCTGGATCAGGGCGTTGTACTGGGCCTTCAGGCGCAGTTCGCCGGTGATGTCGGAATAGATCAGCAGCATGCCGCCCAGCGGGTGCGGCTGGCGCACGACCTTCAGGGTGCGGCCGTCGGGCAGGTCCCACAGGTCGTCGGCCTGCGGGCCGAGATGCTCGTAGCGCGCCAGTTCGGCGGCCTTCCAGCCGGCGTAGTCGATGGTCTCGGGCAGGCGGCGGCGCTGGCGCAGGCGGTCCAGCACCTCGCCGTGGGTCGGACGATCCGCCAGCCAGGCCGGCTCCAGGCCCCAAAGCTCGGCGAAGGCGGTGTTGTGGTACGACAGACGGCGCGTCTGGCTGAAGATCGCCACGGCCTCGGCGATGTGATTCAGCGTCTCGTCGTGGGCCTCGACGTGCTTCTTGAAGGCGTCGCGGACGTCCTCGATCTCGGTGACGTCGGCGCAGAACACGCCCACCCCGCCGCCGTCCAGCGGCTGGGCCGACAGGCGGAAGGCGCGGCGGCGGCCGTCCAGATTGATCCAGCGCACCGCCTCGCGGCGTTCACCCTTGCCGGCGGCCTCGATCACCACGGCGTCGGCGCCGCGGTCAAAGCTCTTGCCCGCCAGGGCCGGGGCCTGGGCGGAGGCCGCCCCCACGGCGCGAACGAAGGCGGCGTTGCCCCAGACGGCCTGGCCGTCAGCGCCGGCGATCCAGCAGGGCTCGACCACGCTGTCGACGAAGGCGGCGAAGCGGGCGGCGGTGGGCAGCCCCGAGTCCGCGCGGTCGATCGGCGCCAGGCGCAGCCAGGCCAGGGCGCCGGCCGCGCGGCCCTCGACCGCGATGAGGCCATTGGCGCCCCGCGCTTCGAACACGCAGGGCTCGCCGCGCTCGAACAGGGCGGCGAGCTTCTGGGCGTAGTTCGGATCGGCGTCGCCGAGCGCGGCGACCACGGCCGAGACCTCGATGTCGGCGCCCAGCGCCTTGGCGCAGGCGGCCAGACCCTCGCCCCCAGCGACCAGGCTGGCGCGACCGCCCTCGACGGCGATCACGGCGGTGTCGAAGGCGTCGAGCCAGGCCGGAGCGTCGTCAGCGCCGCCTTGCTGGATCAGGCGCGTCTTGAGCGCGGCGATGCGCGCCTCCAGGTTCCGTCGCTGCCCGTGGGACCACAGGGCGACGGAAATGGCGAGACACACCGCGCCGGCCGCCGCCGCGAGGATCAGGTCATACGAAGTCATCAGGCGCGCGCTACCCCAGCGGGTCTTCGAATCAGAATCCCAGATTAGTCGGGCCGTGACCAGAGGGCGATCAAGCTCGGGTGTGGCTGTGCGTCGCGTTTTCTGCGTCCGCAGCCAAGATCGGCGGTCGGCTATGGCGATCTTCGCCAATCGCTCTATGTGAACCAGATGACCTGGTCTGATCGCCTCGCCCCGTCGCTCGACGATTTCGCCGTCCTGGCCAAGCAGGCCTTCGACGACCTGCCCGCCGAATTTCGCCACCTTGCCGGCGAGGTGGTGATCCGGGTCGACGACTTTCCGAGCGAAGAGGTTCTCGACAGCCTCGGCATCGAAGACGCCTTCGAGCTGACGGGGCTCTATCAGGGCGTGGATCTGAGCAGCCGGTCGGTGCTGGACTTCGGGGCCGAGCCCTCGCGGGTCTTTCTCTATCGCCGGCCGATCCTGGACGAGTGGGCCGAACGCGGGGACGTCACCCTGGGCGATTTGATCACCCACGTGCTGGTCCATGAGATCGGCCACCATTTCGGCCTGTCGGACGACGACATCCACCGCATCGAGGACGAGGCATGAGCTTCTTCGACACTGAAGCCTGGCGCGAGCGCATGGACGAGCGTTGGTTCGACACCGGCGTGGCCATGGCAGAGGCGGGGGCGGTCGATCTCGTCGCGATCGAGGATGACAAGGTCACCGCCCACGTCACCGGCAGCGTCGGCGATCTCTATGTCGTACAGCTGTGGGCGCCGGCGGGGGAGGGGATCTGCACCTGCCCGGGCTTTGAGAAGTTCGGCGCCTGCAAGCATCAGGCGGCCGTGGTCAGCGCCGCCAATGCGGCCGACCTCGGCAAGGTGAAGGACCGAATGGCCCGCTTGCGCGACGGGCTCGCCCTGGACAGCCGTGAGGCGCTGGTCGAGCGGCTGGCCGAACTGGCGCGTCTGCAGCCGGCCGTGCTGGCGGCGCTGGAGGGGCGCTGATCGCCGACCTGGCTTGACCTTCGGCGCGCCCGGCCGCTCTCCTGATGCGGGGAGATCTGAAATGGCCAGCTGGTACGAGCGCAATATCCTGCCGAAACTGCTGTGCTGCGCCTGCGGCGCGCCGGCGATCCAAGCCCAGCGGCGGCGCGTGGCCCCGCGTGCTGAGGGCGAGGTGCTGGAGCTGGGGATCGGCGGCGGCCTGAACCTAGCCTACTATGACCCGGCCAAGGCCAAGCGCGTAACAGGCGTCGACCCTTCGTCCGAACTGCGCGCGATCGCCGAGCAGGCGCCGCGTCCAGACGGTCTGGTCGTCGACATCCAGGCTGGGGAGGCCGAGCGCCTGCCGTTCGCCGACGCGAGCTTCGATACCGTGCTTTGCACCTTCACCCTGTGCTCGGTGCAGTCGCCGACGGCGGTGCTGGCCGAGGCGCGCCGGGTGCTGCGGCCTGGGGGACAGTTCCTGTTCTGCGAGCATGGCCTGTCGCCGGACGCCGAGGTTTCGCGCTGGCAGCGCCGTCTGGAGCCGCTGTGGAAGCGGATGGCCGGCGGGTGCCACCTGACGCGGCCGGTGGCGAGCGCCGTCCAAGGGGCGGGCTTCGCTCTGGACGAGGTTGAACAGCGCTACATGCCCAAGACCCCAAGGCCGCTCGGCTGGTGCGAATGGGGCGTGGCGCGGCCGGCCTAGAGCCTCGCCAGCACCCGCTCCACCCAGGTCGGAACGACCTCGGTGGCGGGGCCGTAGAGCTTCTCGTCGAAGACATAGGCGTTGGCCGAGGGCTCCAGATTGATCTCGCAGGTGGCGATCCCCATCGCGCGGGCCTCGCTGACGAAACCGGCTGCCGGATAGACTGAGCCTGAGGTGCCAATCGAGACGAAGAGGTCCGCCCGCGAGAGGGCGTCCTCGATCTGATCCATGAACAGCGGGATCTCGCCGAACCAGACCACATGCGGCCGCGCGCCGCCGTCGCGTCCGCAGGCGTGGCAAAGCGTGTCGGGCGACAGCGGACCCGGGTCCGGCCAAATCGCTTCGCAGTGATGGCAGCGGGTGACGGCCAATTCACCGTGCATATGGATCACGCGCTGGCAGCCGGCCTTCTCGTGCAGGTCGTCGACATTCTGGGTGCAGAGGAAGAGCTCGCCGCCGCGCTCAGCCAGGCCAGCCTCCAGTCGCGCCAGGGCTTCATGCGCCGCATTGGGTTGGGCCCCGGCGAGGTTGGCGCGGCGAGCGTTGTAGAAATCCCGCACCAAGGCTGGGTTGCGGGCGAAGCCCTGCGGGGTCGCGACCTCGTTCAGGTCATACTTCGTCCACACCCCGTCCTTGTCACGGAAGGTGCCCAGACCGCTCTCGGCCGAGACGCCGGCGCCTGTCAGAACGAAGATTCTCATGGCCTCTCGCAATACCCCTGCGGCGCGAACTTGACGGCGGCGTCATTTTTCATTTGACCCCGGTCAAGTCTTGAGTTGACAGTGTTTAGATAGTCGAAGGCGCGCGCAAGACGGGCCTCGGCGCCATCCATCATGACGAACGGCCGAATTAGGGAGCGCCGCCATGACCGACAAGAACATCACCAAGGACGCCATGTACGACGCGGTGGCGCCGGACGATTTCGAGTCGATGCTCGAACTGGACCGGTACAACAACCGCTCGACCGCCTTCGACAAGATCATCTCCGCCACCCACGACCACTTCTGGGATCCGCTGGACAAGGCCTATATCGATTTCGACGAGCCGTTCGACATGGAGAACCAGCCTCTGGTTCCCGAGGAAATGGTCATCGCCCTGTCGACCGACTACGTCTCCAACCACCTGTCGGATCCGAAGGTCCGCACGCGGTTCATCAATCAGTCGGTGCTGCGGAATTTCTCGTCGATCCTGCATGGCGAGCAGGGCGCTTTGAACCTGTCGGCCAGCCTCTGCCACGTCCTCAAGGACCAGGGCGCTCAGGAATACGCCGCAAACCAGACCCGCGAAGAGGCCCGCCACGTGACGGCCTTCGCCAAGTATATCAAGGCTCGCTGGGGCAAGCCCGTCGAGTGCGGCCCGGCCCTGAAGACCCTGTTGGTCGAGATCATCGGCTCGCCGGAGGTCTACAAGAAGATCATCGGCATGCAGATGCTGGTGGAAGGCCTGGCCATGGGCGCCTTCGCCACCTTCTACAACAACATCAATGATCCGGTCGGCAAGAAGCTGCTGCAGCTGGTGATGACCGACGAGGCCTTCCACCACAAGTTCGGGAAGATCTGGGCCGACCGCACCGTGCCCAAGCTCTCGCCCGAAGAGCACGCGATCATCGAGGACTGGGCGGCGCACTGCTTCCAGACGCTGCTGTTCAACCTCGTCTCGCCGCACCAGCAGCTGGATCTCTACCGCGAGTTCGGCCTCGATCCCGACAAGGTGGTCGAGGAGTACGGGAAGATCATGACCGACGACGTGCGTCGGGAGAACATGAAGGAGCAGACCAACATCTTCCGGGTGCTGGTCAAGACCCTGCTCAACGCCGGTATCATCACCGACCGCACCAAGGCCTTCTACGCCATGTACGTGGACCTGGCCGAGCTGCGGGACGAAGGCGAGCGGATGGTCGGCGACGATATCGCCGAAGAGGGCATCCGCTATCTCCAGGCGATCAACTTCAAGGATCGGCCCGTCGCGCCGGTCAGCATCGCGGCCGAGTAGGGATCCCACCTCCCGAAGACGTCGCCCCGCCCCGCTGGAACCCCGGCGGGGCGGTTTTCGTTTTGGGCCGTCGCTGACGTCCGCCAGCGCGCTTTGCGCGTAACGGCGAGTGCTTGTCCTCCGGAGGTTCCATGCGCAAATCGCTGCTCGCCCTTCCAGTCGTCTTCTCGCTGGCCTTCACCCTGGGCGCCTGCGCGTCGGGGCCAGTGGGCAATCCCAACCCACCGCAACCCGCCAAGTCGGTCGAGGTCGATCGCTATCTGGGCAAGTGGTACGAGGTGGCCCGCTACGACATGCGCTTCCAGAAGGGGTGTGAAGCTGTCACGGCCGAATATTCCAAGCGCCCCGACGGCCTGATCCGCGTGCTCAACACCTGCCGCCAGGATGCTGTGGACGGGCCCGTGCGCACCGCCGAAGGCAAGGCCAAGGTGGTCGACACCACCACCAACGCCAAGCTGAAGGTCAGCTTCTTTGGTCCGTTCTTCGGCGACTACTGGATCATGGACCGCGCCGACGACTATAGCTGGGCCATCGTCGGCGAGGGCTCGGGTCGCTATCTGTGGCTGCTGTCGCGCCAGCCGCCGACCGACGCCGATCGCGCCGCGCTGACCGCGCGGGCCAAGGCGCTGGGCTATGATGTCGGCATGCTGCGCGCGACCCAGCAGCCGCCGCGCTGATCGGGGCTGAAATCCTCGTCATTCGACAAGTTCAGGATGAGGGTTTCGTGTCGCGGAGATCACCTGTCGTCCTCGCCCTGAGCTTGTCGAAGGGTGAGGGCGGACCTCGGCGCGAGACGTCATCAAGGCCAACGAAAAACGGCCTCCCCTGCGGGAGGCCGTTTCCATTCGACAATAGACTTCAGGACTCTCAGGCCGCCTTGGCGGTGCGGCGCGGGTGGAAGAACAGCGCCTGGCCGATGGCCGCCTTCACGGTCTCCGGCTGGAACGGCTTGGTGATCAGGAAGGTCGGCTCGGGACGCTCACCGGTCAGCAGGCGTTCGGGGAAGGCGGTGATGAAGATCACCGGCACGTCCATGCGACCCAGGATGTCCTTGACCGCGTCGATGCCCGAGGAGCCGTCGGCCAGCTGGATGTCGGCCAGCACGAGGCCGGGCGTGCGACGGGCGACGGCTTCGACGGCCTCGCCCCGGGTGGCGGCGATGTCGGTGACTTCATGGCCGAGCTCACGCACCAGCGCCTCGATGTCGGCGGCGATCACGGGCTCGTCCTCGATAATCAGGACTTCGGTCGCCAGCTCGGCGTCGATCTCGGCCTGGGCGTCGGCGATCAGGCGCTCCACCTCGCCAAAGTCGCAGTCGAGAATCTGCGCGGCTTCGGTGGGCGTGAAGCCCTCCAGGGCCGTCAGCAGGAACGCCTGCCGCGAGCGCGGGGCGATGCGCATCAGGCGCTGGGCGGCGTCGTCGCCGGCGTGCGAGATCTCGTCGCGACGGGCCTCGAGCTGGGCGCCGGAGCTGAGCCAGATGGCGTGGAACACGCGGTAGAGCGCCACGCGCGGCGACAGGTCGGCGTCCAGCACAAGCTCGCCCGCCGCCAGGGCTTCCAGCGCCACACGGACATAGTGGTCGCCGGTGGTCTGGTCGCCGGTCAAGGCGCGGGCGTAGCGGCGGATGTAAGGCAAATGCGGCGCCAGGCGAGCAAGAAGACTCATGACCCCTCCCGATTAGGTGTCTTCGAAACTAGTCTAAAGAACGGTCAAGCTACGCCGTTCCGTCGAAGGTCGATAACGCCCCCTCAACTCGACGGTTCCGCCCGGAGCGGAATTTTGCCATCTTATGCCCAAGCTTATGGAACCGGGTACGGAAAACCACGTTGTCGTCTGGCGGAAAGACATTCGGCCAAAGGGGGCGGGCGCCGATAAGCTTCGGCGTCGAGGACATGATCGAACACGTACCCATGGAAGACAAACGCAAGAGCGCTGCGGCGCTGGATGAAGCCCGCCTTCGTCAGCAGGCGATCGGCGTCAAGCTGCGGCAGATGTTCGACGAGGTCGTCAACGAGCCGGTGCCCGACGAGTTTCTCGCCATCCTCCGCAAGGCCGAGCCCCCAGCGGGGGGTGAGTAAGCATGGCCGAGGAACAGGTTGGACGCTCGCCACCGGACCCTGTCCGCGACAACACCTTCAAGCGTGAACTGGTCACGCTGATCCCTCATTTGCGCGCTTTCGCCCGGACCCTGACCGGCGACCCCACCGCCGCCGATGATCTGGCGCAGGACGCCATGATGAAGGCCTGGGATGCGCGCGCCAGCTTCCAGCTCGGGACCAACATGAAGGCCTGGACCTTCATGATCCTGCGCAACCAGTTCTATTCCGAAAAGCGCCGGAGCTGGCGCCAGAGCCAGCTTGACCAGGAAGCGGCCGAACGCACCCTGGTCGCCGTTGACGACCCCGAGGCCCCGGTGGCGCTGGACGAGTTGCGTCTGGGCTTGTCCATGCTCCCGGCCGAACAGCGTGAAGCCCTGATCCTCGTCGGGGCCGGCGGCTTCGCCTATGAGGAGGCGGCCGAGATCTGTAACTGCGCTGTCGGCACGGTGAAGAGCCGCGTCAGCCGCGCGCGTCGGGCGTTGCAGGCTATTCTCGAAACTGGCGCCTATGACCGCGACGGGGCGGCGGCGGGGGATGCGATGCGGGCGATCCTGGCCGACGCGGAGCGACTGAGCACCCTGCGGTGAGCGCCTTTACCGGCCGCGCCGCGCGCGCCGTCACCTCCATTCGCGTCCGGCTGGCCATGGCGCTGTGCGTGGCGCTGCTGCCTGTTCTCATTCTGGGGGGATTGCAGTCGATCTTCGCGTTTCGCGCGGAGGCGGACGCCCGGCGCCAGAGCCTGGAGCTGGCCGCAGGCCACAGCGCCACGATCGCCCGCGCCCGCATCGAGGCGGCCGGCGTGCTCCTCCAGACCTTGGGGCCAGGCTCGGTGGGCCTGGAGTGCGCCCAGCGCCTGTCCGACGTCCGAGCGCGCCTGCCCGGCTACGCCAACCTGATCCGGTTTGACGCACGCGGCCGGGTGGCCTGCGCCGCGGCGACCACGCCCTACGACACCCAGCGCGGCGCCCGTCCGTGGTTCCAGGCGCTGCGGGCGGGTGAGACCATGGTCGTCGCCGCCGCGCCGGGGGCGATCTACGCCAACGAGCCTGCGGTGCTGGCGGCCGTCCGCGCCGGAAGTCCGGACCGCTTTGACGGCGCGATGGCTGCAGTGCTGACTCTGCGGGAGCTCAAGCTCCAGACCACCAACCGCTTCATGCCCGACGGCGCCGAGGTGGCTCTGGCGGACACCAACGGCCGTGTGTTCGCCGCCACCAGCCCCAAGGCGTTTGGCGAGCCTCACATCGGTTGGCGCGAGATCGCGGCGCGCGAGAAGTCGGTGCTGTGGAGCGGCAAGGATCTCGAAGGCCGCAAGCGCAACTACTCCGCTGCGCCGCTGGTCGACGACAATGTCTTCGTGATCCTGTCAGCGCCGTCGCCGGGTCTTTTGTCATGGGCCTCGATCAACCCGATCTCGCGCCTTCTGTTACCGCTGCTGGCGTTCTTCCTGGCTTTGGCCGCCGTGTTGTACGCCGCCGAGCGCGGGGTGATCCGCTGGATCGTCTATCTGCAGCGGGTTGCGGCGATCTATGCGCGGGGGCGCTTCACCGTCCGCCCGCTGCAGGCCGAGCGCGCCCCGCCGGAAATCCGCGAACTGGCCACGACGCTTGACGCCATGGCCGGCGCGATTGTCACCCGCGACGCTTCGCTGATGGACAGCCTGGCGGAGAAGGACGCGCTGATGCGCGAGATCCATCACCGGGTGAAGAACAACCTGCAGATCATCACCTCGCTGCTGAACATGCAGCAGCGGGCGCTGGCGGATCCGGCGGCCAAGGCGGCGATGAACGACACGCGTCAGCGCATCACCGCCCTGGCTCAGATCTACCGCGCGCTCTACCAGGGCCCGGATCTGAAACGCGTCGACCTGCGGCCGTTCCTGGAAGAGCTGACCGCTCAACTGCTGGCCAACGATATGGGCGGCTTCGGCGGCGCAAGCGGGCTGGTGAGAACCGAAGTCCACGCCGATCCCCTGGTCATCGACCCTGATCGCCTGGCGCCGATCGCCCTCTTCGCTGTCGAGGCGATAACCAACGCCCAGAAGCATGCGTTCGGGCCCGGCGGCGGGACACTGGTGGTCGGCTTCCATGTGCGGGGCGAGGAGGCCGAACTGTCGATTAGCGACGACGGACCGGGCGCGCCGGACAGCCTGGGCGGCGGCGTTGGGCGCACTCTGATGACCGCCTTCGCGCGTCAGCTTCGCGGCAAGGTCGCGTTCGAAACGCGCGAGCCGCGCGGACTCACTGTGCGGCTGACCTTCCCCACGCCCCAAGCACTGCCTCCGGTCGCCTGATCTGGAACCGAGCTTCGCTGCTGACGTTCTGCAAGGGCAATGGTTCAGACGCCCAGGCCCGCGATGGCCGCCGGCGAACAGCGGAGAAAATGATGCGTAAACTGGTGATCCTCGCCGCCCTAGCTGCGTCCCTGTCGGTTGCAGCCTGCAACACGGTCGAAGGCGCAGGCAAGGACGTTTCGTCGGCCGGCAAGGCCGTCACGGACACGGCCCGCGACGTCAAGAACAACTAGGCCGAACGCGGCTTTTCAGAGGCCCGCCAGTCCTTCTGGCGGGCCTTTTCGTTTCAGCGCCAGGCGTCTGTTTCAGGCGTGCAACCTTGAGCGGCATTCTCGATATTCGACCGCAAGATTTGACCGGGAAGCTCTGCCAATTGCAGGAGCCCGAGCGACTTGCCGCCATCCGATCTAACGAGCGTCTTCATCCACAGCGGCTGGCGCTGTTCCAGCACCTATGTCTGGCATCGCTTCCGCGCCTTGCCCGGCGTGCGGGCCTACTACGAGCCGTTCCATGAGCAGCTCGCCAGCGTCACCACCGAGACGATCAACGCCCAGACGCCGGATAACAGCGGCTTGCGCCATCCCGGCGGAGAGACGCCCTATCTGCGCGAGTTCGATGTCGTGCTGGATCCGGCAGGCGGGGTGCGGGCGTTTGATCCGCGTTTCGCGCTGGACCGTTTCTGGATCGAGCCTGAGGCGAGCGACCTGGAACAGCAGGTCTATGTCGAGGGCCTGACCGCGGCCGCACGCGAGCGCGGCGAGACGCCCGTGCTGGCCTGTTGTCGCACCCTTGGCCGCGCCGGCTGGCTCAAGCGGCGCTTTGGCGGCTTCCACATCGTGCTGATCCGCGATCCGGTCCAGCAATGGCTGTCGTTCTATTCGCTGCGCCGCCGGCCGCGTCCGACCTATTTCGAGCTCTGCCACTATGTCCTGCTCTCGGAGATGGGGGACTGCGCCGACGTCTCCCACGCGCTGCTCGGCGAGTCGTTCGATACGGAAGCGCCGTTGGCCGACCGGATCGCGGCGGTCCGCGCGCGGCTCAAGCGTGCGCCCGCCAGCGTATCGTTCCAGGCTTTCCTGGCGGTCTGGCTGCGGTCGTACCTCAAGGCGCTGCCGCATGCCGACCTGGTGGTGGATGTGGACAGGCTCGCTCGGGACCAGGCTTATGCGCGTTCCATTGAACACGCGATCGAAGCGGGATGCGGTTTGCGGCCCGACTTCTCCGACTGCCGTGCGCCCCCGCCGCACGGCGTCAGTCCGCCGGTGGCGTGGCGCAAGGCGACCCGCGTGGTGGTCGAGATGATGGATCTTCGCCAGGCGATCATCGGCCCGGAAGCGCCGCCCATTCTCTTTCGCAAGCTTGCGCCAGCGCTGGCCGCGCTAACCCCGTCGCCCGTGGGCGGCGTGGCGCGATTGCGGGAAGCCTTTGGGGCGCTGGTGGGCGGCGCGTCGGTGGCGCGGGCGCCGAGCAAGGCCTATGCGGCTGCCGCACGGATGGACGGATCGCGCAGATAGATGCCCCGCCCGCCCGGAGCGGGCGTCAGCAGTTCGTCGATTTCCGACGCGTCATCCTCGGCGTCCAGAACCAGGACGCCGTCGTCGGGAAGCAGCGCCGCCAACGCACGGGCCACCTTGCCGCGCAGCGAGGCGTCCATGCCGCCCAGCACGTTGCGCAGCAGGATCACGTCGAACCGGCCCATCGCTGACAGGTCGGCCAGCAGGTTGATGCGCTTCCAGCGCACCATCTGGCGGATGCGCGGCGAGATCGCCCAGGTGTCGTCCTGGTTCTCGAAGTACTTGATCAGCATCCGGATCGGCAGGCCGCGCTGCACCTCGAACTGGGTGTAGAGGCCTGCCTGGGCCTTCTCCAGGCTGCGCTCCGAAAGATCCGAACCGAAGAACTCGAACCGCGTGCCGGTGGCCAGCCCAGGGGCTTCGGCGGCGGCGATCGCCATCGAATAGACTTCCTGGCCCGTGGCGCAGGCGGCGCTCCAGATCCGGATCGGGGCTTCGCGACGGCGATGCGACAGGGCCGGGAGGATCTGGTCCCGCAGCTGGGCGAAGGTCTCACGGTCGCGGAAGAAGGTGGTCTCGCCGCGGCACAAGGCCTCCACCACGGCCCAGATCAGGCGCTCCTCGCGCTTGCTTCGCAGCGCCGCGATCAGCGCGTCGATCGAGTCGTAACCTTCCCGGCGCGCCAACGGGGCCAGGCGGCTCTCGATCAGATAGGGCTTCTCGGTCTCGACCCGAACGCCGGCGCGGGCCCGGCCAAGGGCCGCCAGCAGGTCCATGTCCTCGGGCGTCACAGCAGGCCAACCTCGGCGAACTTCGCCTCGATGATGTCGCCGTCGAACGGCTTCATGATATATTCGTCCGCACCGGCGTCGAGCGCGGCGCGGATATGGTCGGGGGCGTTCTCGACCGTGCAGAACACGACCTTGGGGAGGTCGCCGCCCGGCTCGCTGCGGAGCTGGCGCAGAAAGTCGATGCCGTTCATCACCGGCATGTTCCAGTCCAGCAGCACGGCGTCAGGCATGGCCGCGCGGCACCACGCCAGGGCCTCCATGCCATCGGCGGCCTCAGCGATCTCGAAGCCGATGTCCTCGAGGACTCGGCGGGCGACCTTGCGGATCACCCGGCTGTCGTCGACCACCAGACAGGTCTTCACGGCGCGCTCCAATCCAGAGAGCCACCATGCGCGGCCTCTGGTTAAGGAGCGGTTTGCTAAACCCGGATTGGGGCGTGTGAGATTGTAAAGTTTACGCGGGCACCCAGGCGGCGATCGAGGCGCGCTCCTCGCCAATCTCGACGGCGATCTGGCCGCCGGCTGCGCGCACCAGGGCGTTCAGATAGGCGGCCTGCACCCAGGGACCACCCAGGCCCTCGGCCAGCGGTTCGCCCTTCAGGCCCGCCAGGACTTCCGGACGCAGTCGGGCGCGCGGGCCCGCAGCGTCGGCGATGATCGAGAAGCGGCCGTCGGCGGCGACGCCCTTGACGCTGGCGACGCCGCCGGCCGGCAGGGCGCTGGCGGCGATCTGGGCGATGTTCAGCACCGCGCGCGACGAGGGCTTGTTCATCGCTTGCGGTTCGATCTGCCAGTCCAGGGTCGGTCGCACGTGGGCGAAAACGCCTTGCGCCAGCTTTTCCAGCTCGCGGGAGTCGAAGTTTTCCGCCGAGGCCGAGGCGCCGAACGCCACGCGGGTGAACTGCAGCAGGTCGGCCAGTTTGCGGGCCGACGAGGCGATCAGGTTCATGGCGTCATCGCGCATGTCCTGGGCGGAGGGGTCTTCCAGCAGGTCAAGGCCCGAGACGATGGCGCTGGCCGGACTGATGAAGTCGTGACACAGGCGCGCGGCCAGCATGGCGGCGAAATCGGGGCCCTGGACGTCGGTCTCGGGGGAGGCGGGGGCGGCGGTTTCGGTGACGGTCTCGGTCATGGCGGCGAACTCTGCCGTGATTTGAGTCTTTCGCAAACCGGCCCAGGCGACGCACCCCTATCGCCGCTAGGAGAAAATAACGCACGCGTTTGGCGGGTCTCCGATTTCATCCCGCGCGGACAGGCCCTATGGAAGCGACCGTGATCGATCCGTTCCTCGAGCCTGGCGTCCTGGTGCGCCATCCTGGCCAGCCCGACTGGGGCCTGGGTCAGGTTCAGTCCGTGATCGGGCATCGCGTGACGGTGAATTTCGAAGAGGCCGGCAAGCAGACCATCGACGCCACGCGGGTGCGGCTGGTCTTCGTCGGCGACGACCCCCGGGGGCAGGCATGAGCGACAAGAACCTGACGGCCAAGGACCTGGCGGAGTGGGGTCGAACCCTCGCCAAGATCACCGAGGAAGCCGCCGTCGTCATCCTGCCGTTCTGGCGCACGGAGCTGGCTGTCGCTCAGAAGGCTGACGAGAGCCCGGTCACCGAGGCTGATCGCGCCGGCGAGCGCCTGATCCTCGAGCGTCTGGCGAAGCTCTATCCCGATATTCCCGTGATCTCGGAGGAGGACGCCAGCGAGTTCGGCACGCCTGAGGCGATCGGTCCGCGTTTCTTCCTGGTTGACCCGGTCGACGGCACCAAGGCGTTCGTGCGCGGCGACCCGAACTTCACGGTCAATATCGGCCTGATCGAGCAGGGCGTTCCGGTCGCCGGTGCGGTCTGCGCGCCGGCCACGGGCGAGGTGTGGTTCACGACGGTTGAGGGCGCCGCCAAGCGCGCGGGCCCCGACGCGCCCGAGACGCCGATCCGGGTTCGCCCTTGGCCGACCGGCCAGGCGCTGGGCCTGATCAGCCATACGATGCGCGAAGAAAAGGCGACCGAACTGGCGGCCGAGTACGGCTTTGACCTGCGCACGCCGATGGACAGCTCGATCAAGATGTGCCGGATCGCCGAGGGCTCGGCCGACATCTATCCGCGCCACGGGCCAACCTCGGAGTGGGACACCGCCGCCGGCCACGCGGTGCTGGTCGCCGCCGGCGGGGCGTTCACCCAGCCGGACGGCTCGCCGTTCCTCTACGGCAAGGCTGACCAGAGCTTCCGCAACGGCTGGTTCGTCGCGCGCGGCGGACAGCGCTGAGCCTTAGGGAACATCCTCGCTGATCGCCTCAGCGGGCGTGGTCAGGATGGTTCCGGCCGAGGCGGCGACGATGGCGGCGATGGCCAGCCATTGGGTCAGGGCCAGCCGCTCGTGCAGGATCGCCAGCCCCGCCAGCGCCCCGACCGCCGGTTCCAGGCTGAGCAGGACGCCGAAGCTGCGCTTGGGGATGCCGCGCAGGGCGATCATCTCCAGCGAATAGGGGATGGCGCTGGACAGCACCGCCACCACCAGGCCCAGGGCGGCGATCTTCGGATCAAACAGCGTCGCGCCGGCCGAGACCACGCCGATCGGCGCGACGATCAGCGCGGCGGTGGTCATGCCCAGCGCGACCGAGCGTCCGGCATGCAGGTGGGCCGTGCGTTTGCCCAGGATGATGTAGAGCGCCCACATCACCGCCGCCGCGCAGGCATAGGCCACGCCCACCGGGTCCAGCGGCTCGGCGCCCGGATTGATCGGCAGCAGCAGGCCAAGGCCCAGCACCGCCAGGGCGATCCAGACGAAGTGGATCAGGCGGCGCGAGTGGGCCACGGCCAGCACCAACGGACCCATGAACTCGATGGCGATGGCCAGGCCCAGCGGGATGGTGCGGATCGACATGTAGAAGCACAGGTTCATCGTGCCCATCACGGCGCCGTACATCGCCACGGTGCGAAGGTCGGCCACGGAGAGCCGATGACGCCAGGGACGCCAGATGGCCAGCAGGATCAGGGCCGAGAAGCCGACGCGATAGGCGCTGACGCCCTGGGCGCCGACCAGCGGGAACAGGGTCTTGGCGAATGAGGTCCCCACGCACAGCGTGACGATCGCGGCCAAGAGCGCCGCATAGGGCAGGAAGGAAGCGCGGGCGCCGGACATGGTCCGTCTTTAGGCGGCGGGCGCCGGGAAGGCCAGCGCCGCCTGGCTTGATCTGCGAACAAAGATGGAACATGATTGTATCGATGGACGTGATCATCGAACTGGCCCCCTCCCGCCCCGAAACCACGCTGGCCGTGACGCGCGGCGCGGCGCGGCTGCTGGTCGACCTGGGCTATGCGCCCCTGGCGGAGGTGACCCTGCCCAACGGCCGCCGCGCCGACCTGATGGCCCTGGGGCCCAAGGGCGACGTGCTGATCGTCGAGGTGAAATCGGGGCTGGAGGATTTCCGGGTCGATCGCAAGTGGGGCGACTACGCGCCCTTCTGCGACGCTTTCTATTTCGCGGTCGCCCCCAGTTTTCCAGACGGAATCCTGCCCGAGGATCCCGGCCTGCTGGTCGCGGACGGGTTCGGCGGAGCGGTGGTGCGCGAGGCGCCGCTCACGCCGCTGGCCCCGGCGCGGCGCAAGGCCCTGACGCTGGCGTTCGGACGCCTCGCCGCTTGGCGGGCGGCGGGCGTGAACGCCGAGCGGCTTAGTCTCTGAGGTCGACCGTCCTCGCCCTCGACGCGCTCAGGGTGAGGACGACTGTTGGCCTCGGCTCGCACAAAATCCTGATCCTGAGCTTGTCGAAGGACGAGGATTTCTGTCCGGATGGACGAACGTGCGAGCGGCGAATTCGGCCTTTGGTCAGGGCATTATACGCCCGCCGCGCTTAGCCTTAGTGTCGATTGCGCGAGATCAGGAAGCCCAGGCCCAGGCCGATGGCGAAGGCGCCGAGGGCGACGCCCATAGGATGCTCTTCGGCGACATGGTGAGCGACCTTGGCCTTCTCGGTGGTCCAGGCCGCGCCGACGCGGGCCTTCTCGGTCGCGAAGGTGCGGGTCTGCTGGGCGACTTCACTCGCGGTTTCGCGGGCGGCCTTCACGGCGTCCAGCGCGGCTTCCTTGGCGCGCTTGGTCTTTTCGGCGGTGGTCTTGGCGGCGCTGTCCGCAGCGGCGCTGACGTTGGACGGGGTGAAGCTGCTGATATCGGTCATGGGGAGGCTCCTCGGCTTGACCCGGTGGAAACTCGCGGCGCGCCGATTAGTTCTCCCGCACCACCTTCAAAACCGCCTCGCCGTAGCGATCGAGCTTGCCTTGGCCGACGCCGCCGGCCTTGCCCAGGGTCGCCAGGGTGGTCGGGCGCGCGGCGGCGATCTCGGCCAGGGTGGCGTCGTGGAAGATCACATAGGGCGGCACATGCTGCAGCTGGGCTTGTTCCTTGCGCCAGGACCGCAGGGCCTCGAACAGCAGCTGGTTCTCGGGCGGGATGGTGAGGGCGCGGCCTTCGCGACGCTTGCGGATTCCGCCGCCCGCACGGCCGCCGTCGGACGCGTCGGTGGTCTGGCGCAGCGCGACCTTGCGCTCGTTGCGATAGACCTGCCGCACCCCCTCGACGTCGCCCAGGCCCACCAGCGGACGCCCATCGTTCGGATCCTCGCGCAGCAGCCCCTCGAAGATCAGGGTGTCGAAGAGATCGCGCCAGGTCGGCTGGCTGAACTCCCGGCCGATGCCGAAGGTCGGCAGCTGCGCCTCCTGGGGCGTCACGTCCTTGGTCTTGCCCATCAGGTGCTCGATGACCCGGCCACGTCCCAGTCGGCCGCCCAGGCGATGGACCGCCGATAGCGCCTTCTGGGCCGCCTGCGTGGCGTCGATCCCGGTCGGCGGCGAGACGCAGATGTCGCAGACCCCGCAGCGGCCGACGCCCTCTTCGCCGAAATAGCGGCGCACGGCGGCGGCGCGGCAGGTGACGCCTTCCAGCATGGCGTAGAACTGGCGCAGCTTGCGCGACTGCACCTGCTTGACCTCGTCGGGCGCCTCGCGGGTCTCGATCCGGCGACCGGCCCAGGCCATGTCGGCCGAGCCATAGAGGGTGATGCCCTCGGCGGGCTGACCGTCGCGCCCGGCGCGGCCGACCTCCTGCCAATAGGCCTCGATGGCGGCCGGCGGGTCGGCGTGGATCACATAGCGTACGTCGGGCTTGTCGACGCCCATGCCGAACGCGATCGTCGCGACCATCACCGCCGCGTCGGCCTCTAGGAAGTCTTCCAGCCGGCGGGCGCGAACGGCCTTGTCCAGGCCCGCGTGATAGGCGAGGGCCGGGACGCCTTCCGCGTTGAGCCGCTCGGCCAGCTTTTCGGTCCCATCGCGCGAGCCGGCGTAGATGACGCCGGACCGACCGGGCCGCTCGAGGACGAGCTCGACCACCCGGTCGTGCCCCTTGCCGCGCTTGCGCTCGGCGCTCAGCGCCAGTTCGGGGCGGGCGAAGCTGTCGACGAACTCGGCCGCGCCCTGCAGGCGCAGTTCGGCGCGGATGTCATCGCGCGTGCGGGCGTCGGCGGTGGCGGTGACGGCCAGGCGTGGCACGTCGGGAAACAGCTCCGCCAGCCGCCCCAGCATCCGGTACTCGGGCCGGAAGTCGTGGCCCCACTGGCTGACGCAGTGGGCCTCGTCGACGGCGATCAGGGCCAGCGGCGTGCGCGCCAGGCGATCCAGCATCCAGGGCTGCATCAGGCCTTCGGGCGACAGATAGAGCAGATCGACCTCGCCGGCGTCGATGCGCCGCCAGATGTCCGAGCGCTCATCCATCGAGATGTTGCTATCGAGCCGCTCGGCCGCGACGCCGGCCTGGCGCAGGCCCTGCACCTGGTCGGCCATCAGGGCGATCAGCGGCGAGATGACGAGGCCCAGTCCGGGCCGGATCAGCGACGGGATCTGGTAGCACAGGCTCTTGCCGCCGCCGGTGGGCAGCACCGCCATGGCGCTGTGGCCGGTGAGCAGCTCATGGATGACGCCGGCCTGCAGGCCCCGAAAGTCGGCATGGCCGAACGTGCGGCGCAGGACGTCGCGCGCGCGGTCGAGCTCTGAGGATTCGGGAGGGACGTACACGGGCGCTCTTATGGCCGCCGCTACGCCCCCCGCCAAGCCAGGATCTCAGGCACGGTGGTTTCTGTGGGCGGGGTCGCCTAAGGGTTCCCGACGCGCGCCGCGCCCCCTATGTTGCCGGCCATGACCGACGCCGCCGCGCCCCCGCTTCCGAACGCTTCCGAACTGACCCAGGACGGCCCGGCCGTCCGGCTCTTCCTGGTCGACGGCTCGGCCTATCTGTTCCGCGCCTACCACGCCCTGCCGCCGCTGACGCGCAAGAGCGACGGCCTGCCAGTTGGCGCGGTGCAGGGCTTCTGCAACATGCTGTGGAAGCTGTTGCGCGACATGCAGGGCGACACGCCCACCCACCTGGCGGTGATCTGGGACCATTCGGAAAAGACGTTCCGGAACGACCTCTACGACCAGTACAAGGCCCACCGTCCGCCGCCGCCTGAAGACCTTATCCCGCAGTTCCCGCTGGTGCGCGAGGCGACCCGCGCGTTCGGCGTGCCGGCCATCGAATTGCCGGGCTACGAGGCCGACGATCTGATCGCCGCCTACGCCTGCAAGGCCCGCGACATCGGCGGCGAGGCGGTCATCGTCTCGTCCGACAAGGACCTGATGCAGCTCGTCGGCGATGGCGTCTCGATGTACGACCCGATGAAGGGCGTGCGCATCGAGCGCGAGCAGGTGTTCGAGAAGTTTGGCGTCTATCCGGACAAGGTCGTCGACGTTCAGGCCCTGTGCGGCGACAGCGTCGACAACGTGCCGGGCGCGCCGGGCATTGGCGTCAAGACCGCCGCCCAGCTGATCACCGAATATGGCGACCTCGACACGCTCCTGGCGCGCGCCGGCGAGATCAAGCAGCCCAAGCGTCGCGAGACCCTGATCAATTTCGCCGACCAGATCCGCCTGTCGCGGGCCCTGGTCAAGCTGGACTGCGACACGCCGCTGCCCGAGCCGCTGGATGACCTGAAGGTCCGCGAGCCCGACAAGGAGGCTCTGGCCGCCTTCCTGGAGCAGATGGAGTTCCGCTCGCTGGCCCGACGGGTCGGCGATGGCTCGGCGGCGACGACGCCCGGCACGCTGGATCGTCCGCCTGCGCCGCCCAAGGCGCCGGTGGTCAGCGTCTCGTACATGGGCGCGGCCGCCCGCGCCGCCGCCCATCCGGTCGAGCCGGTGAAAATCGACCATGCGGCCTATGTCTGTGTTCGCGACCTCGAGACTTTGAAGGCCTGGGTCGCCAAGGCGACGGACAAGGGCCTGGTCGCCTTCGACACCGAGACAGACGCGCTTTCGTCGGCGACGGCCGGCCTGTGCGGCGTGTCGCTGGCGATCGCGCCGGGCGAGGCCTGCTACATCCCGATCAGCCACTGCGAAAAGGCTGACGGCCTGGCCTTCGAGGCCCCGGCCGACATCGAGCAGATCCCGCTGGCCGACGTCATCGCCACCCTCAAGCCGCTGCTGGAAGACCCGGCGGTGCTGAAGGTCGCGCAGAACGCCAAGTACGACATCGCTGTCCTGGCCCGTCATGGGATCCAGGTCGCGCCGATCGAAGACACCATGCTGATCAGCTATGTGCTGGAGGCGGGTCTGCACGGCCACGGCATGGATGAGCTGTCCGAGCTGCATCTCGGCCACAAGCCGATCCCGTTCAAGCAGGTCGCCGGCAGCGGCAAGGGCCAGATCAGCTTCAAGCATGTGGCCCTGCCGGAGGCGACGGCCTACGCCGCCGAAGACGCCGACGTCACCCTGCGGCTCTACCACCACCTGAAGCCGCAGTTGGCGCGGGCTGGCCTGTCGACCGTCTATGAGACGCTGGAGCGCCCGATGCCGGCCGTGCTGGCGATGATGGAGAACAACGGCGTCCGCGTAGATCCCGAAGCCCTGCGCCTGCTATCCAACGAGTTCTCGTTGCGGATGGCGCAGTTCGAGGCCCGCGCCCAGGAACTGGTCGGCCGGCCGTTCAATCTCGGCAGCCCCAAGCAGATCGGCGACGTGCTGTTTGGCGAAATGCAGATGAAGGGCGGCAAGAAGACCGCCACCGGCCAGTGGTCGACCGACAGCGACGTGCTGGAGAGCCTGGCCCTGGAACACGAACTGCCGCGCGTCCTGCTGGACTGGCGTCAGCTCTCCAAGCTCAAGGGCACCTATACCGAGAACCTGATTGCGGCGATCGCGCCGTCGACGGGTCGGGTCCACACGTCGTACGCCCTGGCGGCGACAACGACGGGACGCCTGTCGTCGTCCGATCCGAACCTGCAGAACATCCCGGTCCGCACCGAGGAAGGCCGCAAGATCCGCAAGGCCTTCGTCGCCGCGCCCGGCAACGTGCTGATCAGCGCCGACTATAGCCAGATCGAGCTCCGTCTGCTGGCCCACATCGGCGACATCCCGCAGCTGAAAAAGGCCTTCCAGGAGGGCCTCGACATCCACGCCATGACCGCGTCAGAGATGTTCGACACGCCGATCGAAGGCATGGACCCGATGATCCGCCGTCGCGCCAAGGCGATCAATTTCGGTATCGTGTACGGCATCAGCGCCTTTGGTCTGGCCAACCAGCTGGGCATCGGCCAGGGCGAGGCTGGGGCCTATATCAAGACCTACTTCGAGCGCTTCCCGGGCATCCAGGCCTATATGGATGCGACCAAGGCATTCGTGCGCGAGCACGGCTATGTGACCACGATCTTTGGCCGGAAGATCAATATCCCCGACATCGAGGCCAAGTCGGCCGCGCACCGCCAGTTCGCCGAGCGCGCGGCGATCAACGCCCCGATCCAGGGGGCGGCGGCCGACGTCATGCGCCGGGCGATGATCCGCATGCCTGAGGCGCTGGAGACCGCCGGGCTGTCGACGCGGATGCTGCTGCAGGTGCACGACGAACTGGTCTTTGAAGCGCCTGAGGCGGAAGCCGACCGCGCCTGCGACGTGATCCGGGCGGTGATGGAGAAGGCGGCCGAACCGGCTGTGGCCCTGTCGATCCCGCTTACGGTTGAGGCGCGGGCCGCCAGCAACTGGGACGAGGCGCACTGATCAAAAAAGAGGCGATAATGTCGGGTGTGCGACATCTCGCCGCGGCAAGGTTAATGCCTCTGAAAGGGGTTCCGGCGGAAGTCTGACGATGAAGGCTACGGTCGGTCTGTGCTGAAAATACCAGCGTTGTCCGAGATTTGTGGCCTAGCGCCTGACTTGGAGCCGGCTGTGTCCTTTGGTGACCTGAAGATCTCGCAAAAGCTGATGGCGGTGTTCGCCGTCATGCTGACCACGATCATGCTTATGGGCGTGGCGCTGTATGCCAATAATGTGAGCTTCACTAAGTCGGTGCACCGGACCGAGCGCGCCTACGAAATGGTGCGCGCCGCCAACGAAGCCGCCTTCCGCCTGACCCGCCAGGAGAACTCGCTGCGCGGCTTCCTACTCTCCGGCGACTCCTACTACGTCAAGCGCCTGGAAGAGGCTCACAAGCCCAAGTTCCTGAAGGCGCTGGATGGGCTGCGCGCCTTGGCTGACGGAGATCAGGAAGACCTCGCGCGGATCGCCGCCGTCGACGCCGCCTACGCTAACTATCGGAAAATGGCCATCGAGCCGGCCTTCGCCCTCGGCGCCGATCCGGCCACCCGTCCGCAGGCGGTCGAGCTGGTCCGCAATGACGGCGTCGCCGACAAGGCCGTCGAGCCCGTCGAAAACGCCATCGAGGCCATCACCAAGAACGCCGAGGAAGAGCTGGCGACCGAAGCGGCGGCCCAGAAGCGCGCCGATGCGCAATCGACCCTGGCCCTGGCGGTCGGCATCCTGATCACCGCCGCCATCGCGATCGCCGGCGGGCTGCTGCTGACCGGCGCTATCGCCAAGCCTGTCACCGCCATGACCAGCGCCATGCGCCGCTTGGCGTCCGGCGATCACAGCGTCGACGTGCCGGCGCGCGGCCGCAAGGACGAGATCGGCCAGATGGCCGGCGCGGTGGCCTACTTCAAGGACTCCGAAGCGGAGAAGGTCCGCATTGAGGCCGCCGCCGCCGCGCAGCGCCAGGCTGCGGAAGAGGAGCGCGCCGCCAGCGAGGCCGAAAAGGCCGAGATCGCCCACCACGACGCTGTCGCCATCTCGGCGCTGAACGAGGGGCTGGATCGGATGGCCTCGGGCGACCTGACGCACCGCATCACGACGCCGTTCGCTCCCAAGACCGAGAGCCTGAAGACCAATTTCAACGCCGCCGCCGACCGGATGCAGGAAGCGATCCAGGCAATCAGCGTGGCGACCGGCGGGGTGAACAGCGGCACGGACGAGATCTCTCAGGCGTCCGACAACCTGTCGCGCCGCACCGAGCAGCAGGCCGCCAGCCTCGAAGAGACTGCTGCTGCGCTGGACGAGATCACCGCGACGGTCCGCAAGACCGCCGCCGGCGCCAAGGAGGCTTCACAGGTCGTCGCCGTGGCCCGCACGGACGCTGAAAAGTCGGGCCAGATCGTCAGCCAGGCGGTTTCGGCCATGACGGAAATCGAGGCCTCGTCCAACCAGGTCAGCCAGATCATCGGCGTGATCGACGAGATCGCCTTCCAGACCAACCTGCTCGCGCTGAACGCCGGGGTCGAAGCGGCGCGCGCGGGGGAGGCGGGTCGCGGCTTCGCGGTCGTCGCCCAGGAAGTCCGGGCCCTGGCCCAGCGCTCGGCCGACGCCGCCAAGGAGATCAAGACCCTGATCTCGACCTCGACCCAGCAGGTCGAGGCGGGCGTGAGCCTCGTTGGCCAAACAGGCGAGGCTCTGAACCGGATCGTCGAGCAGGTCGCCACCATCGACAACCTGGTCAAGGAGATCTCGGCGTCGGCCAGCGAGCAGGCGACGGGTCTGCACGAGGTCAACACGGCGGTGAACCAGATGGACCAGGTCGTTCAGCAGAACGCCGCCATGGTCGAGGAGGCCACTGCGGCTACGCACTCGTTGAAGAACGAGGCCAAGGCCCTGGCCGAAATGGTCGCCCGCTTCCGCGTGGCCCAAGGCGCGGCGATGGCGCCGGCGGCAAGCGCGCCGCGCGTCGACTACCGGCCGCCCGCCGAAGCGCCCGCGCGGCGTCCGACGCTGTCGGCGCGGCCCGGACGAGGCTCCGCCGCCGTGGCGGTTCGCGAGGACTGGGAAGAGTTCTGATCGCCCGACAGATTGATCGCCAGAAGGCTCCCGGTTCGCCGGGAGCCTTTTGCTTTGGCTTCAGCCCTTGTTGATCGCAATCGTCTGGAACGATGACTGGGTCGGTTGGGGCTTGGGGCCCGGACCCGGCGTCGGCAAGGCGAGGCCGATGGCGGCGGCGATCAGGAGGGCGATGGCGAAGAAGGCCTTGCTGGCCATGGTCGGATCTCTGGTCTGCGTCGTGAAGCGACAATCGCGGACGCCGACGGTCTGGATAGACGTTCGTCGACGGTGGTCGCGCGCCCTCGTCCCAGTGTGTTGAAGGCGTGCTCCAACAACAAAGGCCGGAAACCGCCTTAACGGTTCCCGGCCTTTTCAATTCGCTGCGCTCAAGAGCAGCAGCAGCCGTGGTCAGATTGAAATCAGAAGATTTCGAACAGGCCCGCCGCCCCCATGCCGCCGCCGATGCACATGGTCACCACGCCCAGCTTGGCCTTGCGGCGCTTGCCTTCCAGCAGGAGGTGGCCAGCGCAGCGGGCGCCGGTCATGCCGAAGGGGTGGCCGATGGCGATCGAGCCGCCGTTGACGTTGTACTTCTCCGGATCGATGCCCAGGCGATCGCGGCTGTAGAGGCACTGGCTGGCGAAGGCTTCGTTCAGCTCCCACAGGTCGATGTCGTCGACCTTCAGGCCGTGGCGCTCCAGCAGGCGCGGCACGGCGAAGACGGGGCCGATGCCCATCTCGTCGGGCTCGCAACCGGCGACCGCAAAGCCGCGGAACGCGCCCAGGGGCTCAAGGCCGCGACGGGCGGCTTCCTTGGCTTCCATCACCACGACGGCGGCGGCGCCGTCCGACAGCTGGCTGGCGTTGCCGGCGGTGACGAAGTTGCCGGGGCCCTTGACCGGCTCCAGCTTGGCCAGGCCTTCCAGCGTGGTGTCGGCGCGGTTGCACTCGTCCTTGCTGACGACGTAGTCGACCAGGCTCTCTTCCTTGGTCTCCTTGTTGACCACCTTCATCTTGGTGGCCATCGGCACGATCTCGTCGTCGAACAGGCCGGCGGCCTGGGCGGCAGCGATGCGCTGCTGGCTGCGCAGGGCGTACTCGTCCTGGTACTCGCGGCTGACATTGTAGCGCTTGGCCACGATGTCAGCGGTGTCGATCATCGCCATCCACAGCGCCGGATGGGTCTTGAGGAGCTTCTCCTCGGTGATGTGGTAGCGGTTCATGTGGCCGCTGGCGTTGACCAGCGAGATCGACTCCACGCCGCCGCCGATGGCGACTTCCGCGCCGTCGTTGCGGACATAGTTGGCCGCCGTGGCGATCGCCTGCAGGCCCGACGAGCAGAAGCGGTTGACCGTCTGGCCCGAGGTGGTGATCGGCAGGCCGGCCCACATGGCCGCATTGCGGGCCACGTTCATGCCGGTGGCGCCTTCAGGGCCGCCGCAGCCCAGGACGACGTCCTCGACTTCCGCGCCTTCGAGCTTGGCGCGGGCGACCGCGTGCTGGATCGCGTGGCCGGCCATCGCCGCGCCATGCGTGTTGTTGAAGCCGCCGCGGACCGACTTGGCCAGACCGGTGCGGGCGTAGGAAACAATGACCGCTTCGCGCATAGAGGCGCACTCCCCGTTAAACGTTAGTTTGAATTGGCCGCCACCCTAGACCGTCTCGTTGCGGTGCGAAAGGTCACGCGTGCGTAAAGGAAAATCGTTCCTTGACGCGCCTTAGCGTGGCTTTGTGATCACAGTGTTATCTGTGTCTAACGCTCTGATTCTAATGCCCTTCGTTTCGCGTTGACTTTCGTCAGGGGCAGGATGAACGCTGCCGTTGCGTCGGGAGGAGCAACTCCAAGAACGCGAAAAACATCAGGGAGGTATTCATGACCATCGTGTCGGCGCGCGCTCGCGCGCGTGCGCTGCTGGGCGCCAGCGCACTTTCTACACTGCTCGGGGCGGGCCTTGTGGCGCTGCCGTCGATCGCCGCCGCGCAGCAGGCCGATCAGAACGCCATCGAGGAGATCATCGTCACCGCGACCAAGCGCGACGCGACGATCCAGGACATTCCCTTCTCGATCAACGCCCAGACGGAAAAGGACATCCAGCGCTCGGGCGCGGTGACTTTGGAGGACCTCTCGCGCAACGTGGCGGGCCTGACGATCCAGAACCTCGGCCCGGGCCAGAGCCAGGTCTCGGTGCGCGGCGTCTCTGCCGGTCAGGTGGTCCGTGACCAGCCTGGCGTGAAGGAGCAGGTCGGCGTCTATCTCGACGAGTCGGTGATCTCGCTGTCGCTGTTCACGCCCGACATCGACCTGTTTGACCTCAACCGCGTCGAGACCCTGCGCGGTCCGCAGGGCACGCTGTTCGGCTCGGGCTCGGTGGGCGGCACGATCCGCTACATCACCAATCAGCCCAAGCTCGGCGTCTCGGAGGGCACGTTCGAGGCCAACGCCAACCTGGTGGACGGCGACGCGTTCGGCGGTCACGTGAAGGGTGCGGTCAACATCCCGATCTCCGACAAGGTCGCCATGCGCGCCGTCGGCTATCTGACCCAGTACGGCGGCTTCATCGACGCCCGCAAGGAAGGCGGCAAGGTCGACAAGAACGTCAATGACGGCACCCGTCGCGGCGGTCGCCTGTCGTTCTACATCGAGCCGAACGAGCAGGTGAACTTCACCCCGCGTGTCGTCTACCAGGAAATCCGGGCAGGCGGCTTCAACCGCCAGGAAACCTTCAACCTCTTCGCCAACAACAACACCACCACCCGACCCAAGATCCAGCTGGGCGAGCGCGAGCAGTACCTGCTGCTGGACGAGAGCTTCTCGGACAACACGCTGCTGGCGGACATGACCGCCAACTTCAAGTTCGACGCCGCCACCCTGACCAGCGTCACCAGCTTCATCAGCCGTGACATCACCGTCAGCCGCGACGCCAGCGCCCTGACCGGCAGTGTCTCGGTGGACCTCGGCTATCCGGCCGCGGCGGTGCTGCTGCCCTCGAACCTGCGCGACACCACCGACCTTGAGCAGTTCACCCAGGAGCTGCGCCTGGCGTCGACCGGCGACGGACCGCTGCAGTGGGTGATCGGCGGTTTCTATTCGAAGGTCGACCGCGTCTATAACCAGCGCCTGCCGACGCCGGGCTATGACGTAGCGACCGACGCCAAGCTGGGCGCGGGCACCTCGGCGGCCGTGGCCAACGGCTTTGGCAAGGACTCGCCCTACAACGCCTACCTGCCCTACGACATCAAGCAGAAGGCCCTGTTCGGCGAGCTGAACTATACGGTTGGCAAGCTGACCGCGACGGCCGGCGGCCGCTACTACGACTTCAGCGAAACCCGCCAGTTCAAGTCGGGCGGCCTGTTCGCCAACGGCGACAACCGCACCGACAAGACCTCGTCGGACGGTTTCACGCCGCGCTTCCTGCTCAGCTACGAGGCCAGCGACACGGTCACCTTCAACGCCCAGGCCTCGAAGGGCTTCCGCCTGGGCGGCGTCAACGACCCGCTGAACCTGCCGCTCTGCTCGGCCCAGGACAAGGCGATCTTCGGCGGCTACCAGTCGTATGACGACGAGACGCTGTGGAACTACGAAGGCGGCGTGAAGTCGCGGTTTGGGCGCGTCACCCTGAACGCGGCGGCCTTCTATACCGACATCAGCAACCTGCAGACCACCCTGGACGCCGGCTCTTGCTCGTCGCGCGTGGTGTTCAACGTACCGAAGGCCCACACCAAGGGTGTCGAGGCCGAACTGACCGCGCGTCTGGCCTCGGGCCTCGACATCGGCCTGTCGGGCAGCCTGCTGGAAGCCGAGTTCGACTCGACCGTGAAGGACGGGACGGGCGCAGTGATCGGCGGCATCCGCGACGGCAATCGCCTGCCGTCGGTGCCGAAGTTCCAGGTGTCGTTCGATGTCACCTACACCAAGGAAGTCCGCGAGGGCGTCAACGGCTACCTAAAGGCCTCGCTGCAGCATGTCGGCAGCCGCTTCACCCAGGCCAGCGACCAGGAGAACAACCCGCGCTCGTTCGTCTCGGGGCTCGCTTTCGGCGGCGCCACCGGCACGGTTCCGACGGTCGTCAATCTCAAGCTGCCCAGCTACGAGATCGTCAATCTAAGCGCCGGTCTGGAGATGTCGGACGGCGTGGACCTGACGCTCTACGTCAACAACCTGTTCGACGAGAACGCGCTGTTGTCCTTTGACCGCGAACGCGGTGGTCGCGCCCGCCTCGGCTACGCCGTGGGTCAGCCGCGCACCATGGGCGTGACGGTCCGCAAGTCGTTCTAAGGGGTAGACACCTTTCGCAGAACGGGGAGGGGGCGGTCGCTTCGGCGGCCGCCCTTTTTCTTGACGCCTCCGCCCTGCGGGGTTCACGCTGGTGAACAACGATAATATAGCGGGAGGGCGACCATGGCCGAGCACGCCTACGATCTGGTCCTGCGGGGCGGGATGGTCTTCGACGGCGCCGGCGGGCCGGGCGTCGAGGCCGATGTCGGCGTCCGCGACGGCGTCATTGTCTCGGTCGGCAAGGGTCTCGCCGCCGGCGCCGAGGAGATCGACGCGCGAGGGCGGATCGTCACGCCGGGCTTTGTCGACATCCACACCCACTATGACGGCCAGGCGACCTGGAGCGGGCAGCTCAGTCCCAGCTCGGGCCACGGGGTCACCACGGTGGTGATGGGCAATTGCGGCGTCGGCTTCGCCCCGTGCCGGCCGCAGGACCACGACCGCCTGATCCGTCTGATGGAGGGCGTGGAGGACATTCCCTTTCCCGTGCTGACCGAGGGTCTGCCCTGGGCCTGGGAGAGCTTTCCCGACTATCTCGATTTCCTGGCCGGCCGGGCCTTTGACGTCGATGTCGGCGCCCAGCTGCCGCATGCCGCCCTGCGGGTCTATGTCATGGGCGAGCGCGGGGCGAACCGCGAGCCGGCGACCGAGGCCGACATCGCCGCCATGGCCGCCATCGCCCAGCGGGCGGTCGAAGCCGGGGCCCTGGGCTTCTCGACCTCGCGCACCCTCAATCACCGGACCAGCGACGGACAGCCCACCCCGACCCTGACCGCAGGTGAGGATGAGCTGACGGGGATCGCGCTCGGGCTGGCGGCGGCCGGCAAGGGTGTGTTGCAGGTGGTGTCGGACTTTATCGACGGCCCCGCCGAACTGGCCATGTTACGCCGGATCGTCGAGCGGTCCGGTCGGCCGCTGTCGTTCTCGCTGGTCCAGAGCCCCAAGGCGCCCCAGGGCTGGCGGACGCTGCTGGACGGCGTCGCCGCCGCCGTCGATGCGGGTCTGCCGATGAAGGCGCAGGTGTGCGGCCGTCCGGTCGGGGTGCTGTTCGGCCTTGAGCTGACCCTCAATCCGTTCAGCCAGAACCCGGTCTTCGCCGCCCTGAAGGATCGCCCCTTGGCGGACAAGGTCGCGGCCCTGTCCGATCCGGCGTTCCGCGCCCGGCTGCTGGCCCACGACGGCGACGCCAGGGGCCCTTTCGCCGGCAGCGCGCTGCGGGCCTGGGACAATCTCTTTCTGATGGGCGGCGATGACCCGGACTATGAGCCCACCGCCGACATGACCGTCGCCGCGATCGCTACGCGCGAGGGGCGCGAGCCCGCCGCCGTCGCGCTGGACGCCATGTTGGCCCGGGATGGGCGGGGCATGCTGTACCACCCGTTCCTGAACTATGCGGACGGCTCGCTGGACCCCAGCTTCGCCATGCTGACCCATCGCGACACCGTGCCGGGCCTGTCCGACGGCGGGGCGCATGTCGGTATGATCTGCGACGGCAGCTTCCCGACCAGCAACCTGATCCATTGGACCCGCGATCGGACGCGGGGACCAAGGATCCCGCTGGAGACGATGATCGCCCGCCAAACCCACGACACGGCCCAGGCCGTCGGCCTGCTGGATCGCGGCCTGATCGCGATCGGCTATCGCGCCGATCTCAATGTCATCGACTATGAGGGCTTGAGGCTTGAGGCGCCTCAGGTGGCCTATGACCTGCCCGCCGGCGGGCGTCGCCTGACCCAGCGCGCGCAGGGCTATGTCGCCACGATCGTCGCCGGCGTCGTCACCCAGCGCGACGGCGAACCGACCGGGGCCTTGCCCGGCCGCCTGGTGCGCGGTGCCCAGGTCGCGCCGCTCGCCCTGGCGGCCGAGTAGGATTACTCGCCGAAGCCCTTGCCGGGCGCGAAGGGCGAAAAGCGGATCAGGCGCGAGTCCTCCACCGCCGCCTGGCGGTGCTTGACGTGCTCGCGGTACTCCGGGTGCGTGACCATCGCCAGGAAGGCGCCAGCGTTCGGATACTCGGCGATGAAGGCCAGGTCCCATCGCTCGTCGCTTGGCCCAGTCAGCACGACCTCCGGACTGCCCGCCCACACCTGGCGCCCGCCCAGTTCCTCGAAGATCGGGCCGGAGGTGCGGCCATATTCGCGATAGGCGTCTAGGCCGCTCATGCCCTTGCCGTGGTTGGGATGATCGGCCGGATAGTCGGCCAGGGGCTTTAGCCGGATCAGGTTCAGCATGTGGATCGGCGTGTCGCGCGGCAGGGCCTTGAAGGCGTCGAACTGCGCGCGGGTCGGGTCGATGTTGGACATGGGCGTCCTCCCTTTTAGGGAATGATGACGCTGAGGCGGCGGGTTTCGCCAGCCCTCCCCGGCGTCACCGCTTCGGCAAAATCGTCAGGCCGTCCGCCAGCTCGTTCCGGTCATCGCCGCGCGGCGGCACATGGGCGGAAAGGATCGCGCCGGTGCGGGCGACGGCGGCGACGAAGCCGTCGGCGATCTTGCCGCGCTTGAGGCCCGCGACGAGATCAGCGACGACCTCGTCCCAGACAGTATTGGGTGCGGCCTTGTAGATGCCCTCGTCAGCGATCACCTCGACGCGGTGCTCGGCCAGGGCCGCGAAGATCAGCACGCCGGTGCGGTCTCGGGTGACATGCAGGCCGTGGCTGAGGAACTGCTCCATCGCCGCGCGCTTGACGCGGGCCGTCTTCAAGGCGCCGGGCGTCAAGGCGCGGCGGATCGGCGGGATCGAGACCACCAACGCCGCGAGGACGAACACCACCAGCTGAAGCACGATATAGGTCGACAGCGCCGACAGGATCGCGCCGTCTTGCGCGGCCTGGTGGCCGACGCTCCAGCCGCCAAAGAGGCGGGTCAGCATCTCGGGGCGAAAGCCCGCGAGAAGCGCGCCGGCCGGCAGGACGAGCGCCGAGGCGGCCGCCCAGACCAGCGGCGTCTCGCGGTAGTCCGACACCTCGGGCGAGAGGACGCAGAAGATTTCGCCGGCGGTGGTCTTTTCGGCTTCCGCCACCGCCTGAGCGATGCGGTCGAGATCGTTGGGGCTCATGCGTTTGGCCATCTCACCACCGTCCCGAACTGCCGCCGCCGCCGAACGACCCGCCGCCACCGGAGAAACCGCCGCCTCCGCCGCCCCAGTCACCGCCGCCGCCACCACGTCCACTGTTGGTCAGCACATTGAGGATGATCCAGGGCAGGGCTGAGCCGAGGCCCCCGCGCCGGCCGCGGAACAGGCTGGAGAAGAGAAAGATCACGAACAGCAGGATCAGCAGCCCGACGATGGGCGAGCCCCGCGCCTCGTGCTTCTCCGGACGCGCGGCGTCCGCCGCGCGCGCCTGGGCCTCTTCAGGCGGCAGGCCCAGCTGCTCGATCATGGCGTCGGCGCCGGCGACGATCCCACCGGAGAGATCGCCGTCCCGGAACTTGGGCAGGATCGCCGACTGGATGATGACGCTGGAGAGGGCGTCCGTCAGGACGGGTTCAAGCCCGTAGCCGACCTCTATCCGCACCTGCCGGTCATTGGGCGCGACCAGCAGGATCGCGCCGTCGTCCTTGTCCTTGTCACCGATGCCCCAGGTGCGGCCCAGGCGATAGCCGTAATCCTCGATCGGGTAACCCTGCAGGCTGGACACCGTGGCGACGACCATCTGGCGGCCGGTGCGGGCTTCGAGCGCTTCGAGCTTGTCGGAGAGGTCGCGCTCGACGTCGGGCGACAGAACCTGGGCTTCGTCGACCACCCGGCCGGACAGGGGCGGGAACTTCGGGTCCGCCAGGGCGGGCAGGGCGAACAGCACCGCCGCCAGCATCAAGAGCAACATCCTCACCCGTGCAACGAGGGAGGTGGCGCGGCGCGCAAGCGCGCCGTGACGGAGGGGGCGCTGTGCGATGGAGAGCGCCCCCTCCACCGCTTCGCGGTTCCCCTCCCCCGTTTCTCGGGGGAGGAGGGTCATCCTACTGAACCTTCGGCGGCGTCGCCGTGGGCGGGCTGGAGAAGTCCACCGTCGGTGCGCTTTGCGCGGCGGCCGAGGCCTGGAACAGCTGGGCCGGCTTCTGGTCGCTGTACAGCGTCTTGGCCCAGAACACGCTGGGGAAGGTCCGCAGGGTCGTGTTGTACTTCTGGGCTGTCTCGTTGTAGTCGCGCCGCGCGATCGTGATGCGGTTCTCGGTGCCTTCGAGCTGGCTTTGCAGAGCCAGGAAGTTCTGGTTCGACTTCAGGTCCGGGTACTGCTCCTGGATCACCATCAGGCGGCCCAGCACGCCCGACAGTTGGTCCTGGGCGGCGGCGAACTTCTGGAACTGGGCCGGGTCGGTGATGGTCGAGGCGTCGACCTTGACCTGGGTGGCGCTGGCGCGGGCCTCGGTGACGGCGGTCAGCACGTCCTTCTCCTGCGCCGCATAGCCCTTCACGGTCGCGACCAGATTCGGGATCAGGTCGGCGCGGCGCTGATACTGGTTCTGCACCTCGGCCCAGGCGGTCTTGGTCGCCTCGTCCTGGGTGGGGATGGTGTTGATCCCGCAGCCGGCCAGGGTCGCGGGGATGGCGACGACCAGGGCGACGCGCGCGGCGTTACGGCCAAATCGAGAGATGGCGACACGGTTCATCAAGAGCCCTCCAGATGCGGACATGTCGATCCGCATACCGCTGTTAGATAGCGTGGCCGTGACACTACGTCAGGTCGCGCAGGATTAAACCTTCGACATGTCGCTTGGCTCCCAGCTCAAACCTCCGCGAACGCCTGCTTGCGCGGGCCCATGTAGCCGAACAGCCAGGCGGCGACCTTGCGCATCTGAATCTCCTCGGCGCCCTCGGTGATCCGATAGCGGCGGTGGTGGCGGTAGATGTGCTCGAACGGCTTGTGGCGCGAATAGCCGATGCCGCCGTGGATCTGCATCGCCCGGTCGGCGGCCTCGCAGCACAGCCGGTTGGCCCAGTAGTTACACATCGAGACCTTGTCCGAGAGCCGCTTTTCGACCTCCGGCTTGCTCATCTGGTCCATCTCCCAGGCGGTCTTGCGGATCAGGAGCCGCAGCATCTCGGCCTGGGTGGAGAGTTCGACGATCGGAAACTGGATGGCCTGGTTCTCGGCCAGCGCCTTGCCGAACGGCTTGCGGGCGCGGGCGTACTTGATGCTCTCCTCGATACAGTAGACGGCTGCGCCCAGGCTCGAGGCGGCCTGGCGGATGCGGTTCTCGTGAACGAAGTGCTGGGCCAGGGCGAGGCCGCCGCCCTCCGGGCCGAACATGGCGCTGTCGGGAACCCAGACATCGGTGAAGCTGACGCGCGGGTGGTCGGTCGGCATGTTGAAGGTCCAGAGATACTCCTCGATCTTCACGCCGGGCGCGTGGGCCGGGACCAGGAAGGCGGTGATGCCGCGTGCGTCGCCGTCCTTGCCGCTGGTGCGGGCGAAGAGGCAGCAGTGCGTGGCGGCGTGCATGCCGGTGGTCCACATCTTCTCACCGTCGATCCGCCAGCCCGGCTCGCCATGGCGCTCCTCGCGGACGGCCTGGGTCTCCATGTGGGTGGCGTCCGAGCCGTGATCAGGCTCGGTCAGGCCGAATGTCGGGCGGAAGGCCCCGCGATCCAACATGTCCTCGATCAGGTGCTGCTGGTCGGGCCGACCGAAGTCGCGGATCATCAGCACGAACGGATTGTTGCCGACGATCGAGTGCTCGTTCTGCAGGTCGTTGAACAGGCCCAGGCCCTTGCTGGCCAGATGCTCGCGTATCACCGCCATGCCGAGGTTGGTGCCGTCCTCGCCGCCATAAGCCTTCGGCAGGGCGTAGCGATAGTGGCCCGCCTTGTCGGCCAGCTTGCGCGCCTTGCCCAGCAGCTCCTCCCATTCGTGGCGCGGCAGGCCGCCGGCGTCCCAGTCTGTGCGAGCCCACTCGCGACGGTGGTCGAAGTAGCGCTGGTTGTCGTCCTGCGCCTGGAGCGGCGCGATCTCGGCCTCAATGAAGGCGTCGAGTTCTTCGAGATAGGCCGAAAGTTCCGGTGACAGTCGGAAGTCCATGGTTATGCCTCCCTGCGCATTCTTCTCTTTGTAAAGAAGACTAAAGCGCGGGCGATGGCGGCGGCCAATGATGCCCCTGCGGAACGGGCCTTAACCGGTCCTTGACCAGAACGGGCTTATCCTCGTCGCATGATCACCATGGCCGCCTTCGCGATCATCGGCGCAGCGCTCGGACTCTTCGTCCGGCCGCGCGCCTTGGGCGTGATCCTGCCGGTGCTGCTGGCCGCCATCGTCGAAGGCTCGGTCCTCTGGATGATCGGGGTCATGGAGAAGCAGCCGAACCGCGAGCTGCTGATCGACCGTCTGCAAGCGATCTTCGGCGAGGGCTGGGTCGGCGCGATCGGACCCGTGGCGGCCGCCTTTATCGGCGCGACCATGGCCGCGGTCATGAGCGCCTTCACCGATCCTGCCGGTCCAGGGCCGGTGCTGACCGCCGACGGCATCCAGCGCCGTGTCGGCAAGGACGGGCGCTATGCGCGGGCCAAGGGGATGGTCGAGGAGCGGGCCATCCACGCCAAGGCCGAAAGCCGGATCGACTCGATCCTCGGGCTCTAAGGCTCGCCAGATTCCGTTCTGATTTGGCCGCGTCCGGCCGGACATCCGCGATTCTCGAAAATGCGAGGCGTAAGCGAAATTGCGCTTGCGCAATTTCTTATCACTGATATCTAAGCGATGCTTAGTTCGGACCCGAAGCACCGGTGGGGATACCGGCGCCGTCATCCCCGGGGTCGAGCGGCCAGTACACGCTTTTCACCGATCCTCGATCTGACCGCAACTTCCCCAAAGCCGGAGGGCTTTCTCATGAAGCTCCGTTCGCTGGCGGCTGTCGCCGCCCTCTCTGTCTCCATGTTCGCGGGTTCGGCCTTCGCCGACGGTCGCATCGCCGCAGCGCTCGACGCGCCGGTCGCGGCCAAGACCAAGGTGGTCGCCGGCGGCGCCGTCTTCGTCTGCGAGGGCGCCGAGTGCGTCTCGGCCCAAGCCCCCTCGCGCGCGCTCACTGCGGCCGCCTGCAAGGCGCTCGCCAAGGAAGTGGGCCGCGTTTCGGCCTTCGGCGGCGAAACCAAGTCGCTGGACGCTGAAGACCTGACCCGCTGCAACGCCTCGGCCAAGGTCGCGGCTAAGTAAGAACACCTATCGCTTTACCCTAGTACCAGACGCGTTGTGGGCCGCCGTTTCTCCGGCCCGGTCTGGCTGTTTCCTCGAGCATTCGCCTTAAAGGGGCGGCGGGACCTTCCGCCGCCCCCTTTTCTTTTTCGGCGACAGGACTAGTTGAAGCCCATGGATACGAGCCTCGCCGCCCAACTGGAATCCGTACTGCGCAAGGCCGCAGGCGAAGGAGCGTCCCTGACCTCGATGACCGTCGACTATGGCTCAGGCGAGCCGGCGGCTGATCTTGAGGCCAAGGCTTGGGTCGAGCGCGCGACGCGCAGCCTCGTCTTCGTCCAGGCCGAGTTGCGACGCGCCGACGGCGGCTTGGCCGCTTCGGGCTCGGCCATATGTCGCCGCGCGGGAGCGTGACGGGGCTGTTGGTTGCGCCCCTTTGGTTGCGACTGCGAAAGGCCCGTGTTATCAGGCGCGCGGCTTCGGACGGGACGGCGCGGCAGCGCCGACCGTCCATGTGCTTTTTTCAAGCGCGTTCAAGCCTTTAAGTCGCGATGAGGGTTAAACTTCTTGTCGGCGGCGATTTGCAACGCACCGGGCGGATACCAAGTGGCGGACGAAACCAAGGCGACGGATGCGGGTCAGCGCTATGCGCAGTCCCTCTTCGAACTGACGATCGAGAACGGCAATCTGGCTAAGGTCGAGGCCGACCTTAAGAGCCTGAAGGCGATGATCGCCGACAGCGCCGACCTGCGCCGCCTGATCGAAAGCCCGGCCTTCTCGGCTGAGGACAAGGGCAAGGGTCTCGTCGCCGTGGCCGTGAAGGCCAAGTTCGACATGCTGACCACCAAGTTTCTCGGCCTGGTCGCGGCCAACGGTCGCACCGGCGACCTGCTGGGCGCGATCTCGGCCTTTGTCGCCCTGTCGGCCAAGCATCGCGGCGTGGTGACGGCGGAAGTCGTCTCGGCCGCCGCCCTGTCGCCCGCCCAGCTGAAGGGCGTGCAAGCCGCCCTGGCTGAGGCCCTGGGCAAGACTCCCGAAGTTTCCACGCGCGTCGATCCGTCCCTCTTGGGCGGCCTGAAGGTGCGCGTTGGTTCGCGTCTCTTCGACGCTTCGCTCCGTTCGAAGCTCGATTCCCTGAAATTCGCCCTGAAGCGCGCCTGAGCGTATAAGCGCGCCTTAAAAAATTAGATCGCAGAGAGCCCAGAAGACCATGGACATCCGCGCCGCCGAAATCTCGGCCATCCTCAAGTCGCAGATCGCCAACTTCGGCGAAGAGGCCGCCGTCTCGGACGTCGGCCAGGTGCTGTCCGTCGGTGACGGCATCGCCCGCATCTACGGCCTGGACAACGTTCAAGCCGGTGAAATGCTGGAATTCCCGAAGGCCGGCGTGAAGGGCATGGCCCTGAACCTCGAGCGCGACAACGTCGGCGCCGTGATCTTCGGCGCTGACGCCGAGATCAAGGAAGGCGACGAAGTCCGCCGCCTCGGCGAGATCGTCGACGTGCCGGTCGGCAAGGGCCTGCTGGGCCGCGTCGTGAACCCGCTGGGCGAGCCGATCGACGGCAAGGGCCCGATCCAGTACACCGAGCGTCGCCGCGTCGACGTGAAGGCTCCGGGCATCATCCCGCGCAAGTCGGTGCACGAGCCGGTGCAAACCGGTCTGAAGTCGATCGACACCCTGATCCCGGTCGGCCGTGGCCAGCGCGAGCTGATCATCGGTGACCGTCAGACCGGCAAGACCGCCGTCGCCATCGACACCATCCTGAACCAGAAGGCCGTGAACGCCGGCAAGGACGAGAGCGCCAAGCTCTACTGCGTCTATGTCGCCATCGGTCAGAAGCGCTCGACCGTCGCCCAGATCGTCAAGACCCTGGAAGAGCACGGCGCCCTGGAATACACGACCGTCGTCGTCGCCTCGGCCTCGGAGCCGGCTCCGCTGCAGTACCTGGCCCCGTTCGCCGGCTGCGCCATGGGCGAGTGGTTCCGCGACAACGGCCTGCACGGCCTGATCATCTATGACGATCTGTCCAAGCAAGCCGTCGCCTACCGTCAGATGTCGCTGCTGCTGCGCCGCCCGCCGGGCCGTGAAGCCTATCCGGGCGACGTCTTCTATCTGCACTCGCGCCTGCTGGAACGCGCCGCGAAGCTGAACGAAGATAACGGTTCGGGCTCGCTGACGGCTCTGCCGATCATCGAAACCCAGGCCAATGACGTGTCGGCCTACATCCCGACCAACGTGATCTCGATCACCGACGGCCAGATCTTCCTGGAAACCGACCTGTTCTACCAAGGCATCCGTCCGGCCGTGAACGTCGGCATCTCGGTGTCGCGCGTCGGCTCGTCGGCCCAGATCAAGGCGATGAAGCAAGTCGCCGGCCCGATTAAGGGCGAGCTGGCTCAGTATCGTGAAATGGCCGCCTTCGCGAAGTTCGGCTCGGACCTCGACGCCTCGACCCAGAAGATGCTGGCCCGCGGCGAGCGCCTGACTGAGCTGCTGAAGCAGCCCCAGTACGCGCCGCTGTCGGTTGAAGAGCAGGTCTGCGTGATCTACGCCGGCACCCGCGGTTACCTCGACGGCATCCCGACCTCGTCGGTGCGTCGCTTCGAAGCTGAGTTCCTGGCGCGTCTGCACAGCCAGCACGCCGACCTGCTGGAAGGCATCCGCACCAAGAAGGCGCTCGACAAGGATCTGGAGAACACGCTGAAGAGCGCGCTCGACAGCTTCTCGTCGACCTTCGCCTAAGCCCCTCGGAACCGCTCGGAGAGAGTAGCGCCGAATGGCCAGCTTGAAGGAAATGCGCAATCGGATCTCGAGCGTCAAAGCGACGCAAAAGATCACGAAAGCGATGCAGATGGTGGCGGCGGCCAAGCTGCGCCGGAGCCAGGACGCGGCTGAAGCCGCCCGTCCTTACGCCCGGCGTCTGGCCAGCGTCATCGCCAACCTCGCCGCCGGCGTGTCCGGCGACGGCGCCCCGAAGCTCTTGGCCGGCACCGGCCGTGACGATCGCCACCTGGTGGTCGTCGCCGCGGCCGATCGCGGCCTGGCGGGCGGCTTCACCTCGTCGATCGTTCGCGCCGCGCGCGCCCACATCGACGGGCTGATCGCCCAGGGCAAGACCGTCCGCGTGATCTGCGTCGGCAAGAAGGTCACGGCCCAGCTGGCCAAGCCTTACGCCGGTCGCATCGTCGAGACGTTCGACCTGTCGTCCTACCGCCAGCTGACCCTGGCCGTGGCGCAGCCGATCGCCGACCTGATCACCCGCGAGTACGAGGCGGGGGAGACCGATGTCGTCACCCTGTTCTACAGCCGCTTCAAGTCGGTGGTGCAGCAGATCCCGACGGGCCTGCAGCTGATCCCGGCCACCGTGGAAGGTGTCGAATCCGCCGCCGGTCCGGCCGCCGTCTATGAGTATGAGCCCTCGGAAGAGGCCATCCTCGAGACCCTGCTGCCGCGCAACCTGACGGTTCAGATCCTGTCGGCCCTGCTGGACAACATGGCCGGCTTCTACGCCAGCCAGATGACCGCCATGGACAACGCCACGCGCAACGCCGGCGACATGATCAAGCGCTACACCCTCGAGTACAACCGTTCCCGCCAGGCCCAGATCACCAAGGAGCTGATCGAGATCATCTCCGGCGCCGAAGCCGTCTGATCCAGCCTAACGACATAAGCACGCAGAGACAGAAAAGACCGCACCGCCATGGCCAAGACCCCCGCTGAAAAGCCGGCGACCGCCGCCAAGAAGCCCGCCGCCCCCAAGGCCGCTGCTGCTCCGAAGGCCGCCGCCGCCAAGGCTCCCGCCGCCGCCGCCAAGGCTCCGGCCGCCAAGAAGCCGGCCGCGCCGAAGGCCGCCGCGCCCAAGGCTCCGGCCACCAACCTGGACGGCGCCACCGGCCGCCTCGTCCAGATCATCGGCGCCGTCGTCGACATCGAGTTCGACGGCGCTCTGCCGGCGATCCTGAACGCCGTCGAGACCGTTAACGAAGCCACCGGCCAGCGCCTGGTGTTCGAAGTCGCCCAGCACCTGGGTCAGAACACCGTCCGCGCCATCGCCATGGACGCCACCGAAGGTCTGGTCCGCGGCCAAGCCGTCCGTGACACGGGCGAGCCGATCCGCGTTCCGGTCGGCCCCGGCACCCTGGGCCGCATCATGAATGTCATCGGCGAGCCGATCGACGAGCAGGGCCCGATCCAGTCGGACCTGTCGCGCCCGATCCACCGTGACGCCCCGACCTTCGCCGAGCAAACCAACACGGCTGAAGTTCTTGTCACCGGCATCAAGGTCATCGACCTGATGTGCCCCTACACCAAGGGCGGCAAGATCGGCCTGTTCGGCGGCGCCGGCGTCGGCAAGACCGTGACGATGCAGGAACTGATCAACAACATCGCCAAGGCTTACGGCGGTTACTCGGTTCTAGCCGGCGTGGGTGAGCGCACCCGCGAAGGCAACGACCTGTATCACGAGATGATCGAGTCGAACGTGAACGTCGACCCGAAGGCCAACAACGGCTCGACCGAAGGCTCGCGCTGCGCCCTGGTCTACGGCCAGATGAACGAACCCCCGGGCGCCCGCGCCCGCGTCGCCCTAACCGGCCTGTCGATCGCGGAATACTTCCGTGACGAAGAAGGCAAGGACGTGCTGCTGTTCGTCGACAACATCTTCCGCTTCACCCAAGCCGGCGCCGAAGTGTCGGCTCTGCTGGGCCGTATCCCGTCGGCCGTGGGCTATCAGCCCACCCTGGCCACCGAGATGGGCAACCTGCAGGAGCGCATCACCTCGACGAACAAGGGCTCGATCACGTCGGTCCAGGCCATCTACGTGCCCGCCGACGACTTGACCGACCCGGCTCCGGCCACCTCGTTCGCCCACTTGGACGCCACCACCGTTCTGTCGCGTGACATCGCGGCCCAAGCCATCTTCCCGGCCGTGGACCCGCTGGACTCGACCTCGCGGATCATGGACCCGCTGGTCATCGGCGAAGAGCACTACACGGTGGCTCGCCGCGTCCAGGAAGTCCTGCAGCAGTACAAGGCCCTGAAGGACATCATCGCCATCCTGGGCATGGATGAGCTATCGGAAGAGGACAAGCTGATCGTGGCTCGCGCCCGCAAGATCCAGCGCTTCCTGTCGCAGCCGTTCCACGTCGCCGAGCAGTTCACCAACACGCCGGGCGCCTTCGTCCAGCTGAAGGACACGATCCGCTCGTTCAAGGGTATCGTCGACGGCGAGTACGACCACCTGCCGGAAGGCGCCTTCTACATGGTCGGTCCGATCGAAGAAGCCGTGGCCAAGGCCGAAAAGATGGCGGCTGAAGCCTAATGACCGAAGAAACGGACCTAGCCAATTTCTGCTGCGACGAGCTGGCCGAAGCGGTGTCTCCGGACGCCAACGCCGGCCTGATCGAGCATGACAGCGGCCTGATCCTGCTGAATCTCGGCGAGCGGGAAGAAGAGGGCGAAACCGGCGTTGTGCTGGCGACGATCCGCTTCTGCCCGTTCTGCGGAACCGAGATCCAGACCGATGAAGACATCGAGGCCGCCCTGGGCGGCGTCGAGGAGACGTTCAACTGATGGCCAAGCTGCACTTCTCTCTGGTCGCCCCCGAGCGCGAGCTGTTCTCGGGCGAGGTGGACATGGTCCAGGCTCCGGGCGCTGAAGGCGACTTCGGCGTGCTCGCCAACCACGCCCCGTTCATGACCACCCTGCGCGAAGGCAAGGTGACCGTGAAGGACGGCGCGACCACCAAGGTGTTCGACATCCAGGGCGGCTTCGCGGACGTGGGTCCTGAGGGCCTGACGATCCTGGCGGAGCACGCCGTCGAAGCGGCCTGATCCGACTCGGCCCCTTGTCGAGCTGATCTTGAAGCGCCCCCGGTCCTCTGGATCGGGGGCGTTTTCGCGCCAAAAGCGATCTGCTGTCGCGCCGCGGGAGATAAAATTACACCTGTGGCCCAATCTTGGTCTTAATCGGCGCCCATAAGGGTTGCGAGGGACCGTCTGTCGGTTTTAATGCCGACCTCTCGTCTTGTTGGGGATACCTTGCCTATGCGCCTTGCGCTCGTCAGCCTGATCGCCCTCGGCGCGGTCTCGACCTCCGCCTTCGCTCAGGAGCAAACCACGGCTCCTGCGTCCACCCCGGCCGCGACGCCGGCTCCCGCGGATCAAGCCGCCCCCGCCGCGCCGGCTGACCAAGCCGCTCCCGCCGTCGCCGCTCCCGCCGCTCAAGCTGCGCCGGCCGCTGACTCCTACGTCGCGCCGGTCCGCGGTCCCCGCACCACCGACCCCTTCACCGTCCGCCTGCTCGACGTGCTGGACAAGGTCTGCAAGCCGCAGGTCGCCGGCGGTGACTTCGCCCAGTTGGTCAAGGACTACGGCTTCAAGAAGAAGAAGGAGCAGTGGATCTTCGCGCTGGAGAAGCCGTTCAACATCACCCTGGACAACCCGGGTTCGAACCGCAACGTCTGCACGGTCACGATCGACTACTCGCAGGCCCAGGAGCAGGCCCAGGAACTGGCCAACGGCCTGCATGACTGGGCGACCTGGGAAAACAGCCCGCAGCTGCGCCTGATCCGCAACGACCAGACGGTCGGCAGCGACTTCCGTCGCTTCACCGTCTCGTGGGACGACGCCTGGGCCGGCGGCCGCGCGGGTCTGGTCTACATGCGCCTGAAGAAGCTGGACGAGACCTCGGTCGGCAAGAACTTCGAGCGTGCGCAGATCCTGTACAGCACGACCAGCCGCTAACAGGCTGTTGCCGCCTTCGGGCGGTGGGACTATCTAGCGAAGGCGCGGGGACGACCCCGCGCCTTTTGCGTTTCCTGGGGACGACCCCGCTTCTGAAACAAGGGGCTCGTCGTGGCCTGGATCATTCTTTTCATCGCCGGCTTGTTCGAGATCGGCTGGGCCGTAGGTCTGAAGTTCACCGAGGGCTTCACGCGGCCGATCCCCTCGGTGCTCACAGCCATCAGTCTCGCCCTGTCGATGGGTCTCTTGGGATGGGCTGTGAAGACCCTGCCCCTGGGCACCGCCTATGCGGTGTGGACCGGCATCGGCGCGGTCGGCACGGCCGTTGTCGGGATCGTGGTGTTCAAGGAGCCGGCCACGGCCGCACGGCTCGTTTGTTTCGGGCTGATTGTGGCGGGCATCCTCGGGCTGAAGGTTTTCAGCCCGCAATAGGCAGGCGAGCTCAGGCCGCCGCGCGGCCTTCGGCTGCGATGAAATCGAGGCAGCGTTCGGCGACCCCTTCCCAACCGGGCTCGCCGGGCAGCCAGTGGCTCATCTCGGAAAACACCTCGGCCTGGCCGCCCAGCCGCGCGGCGGTCTGACGGACCGTGGCGGGCGGATGGATCACATCCTTGCCGCCCGCGATCGCCAGGACCGGACAGGCCGGCGCACGCACATTGGTGGTCATGAACGGGTCTAGCCACCAGTTCAGCGTCTCCCACAACGCCCGACCGCTTTCCGCCGTCATCCGGGCGAAGATCGCCTTGCGTTCGGAGCGCTCCAGCCGATCGACGCTGTAACGGCGCACGACGCCATAGTCGGGCGCGATCGCCTGCATCCAGTAAGGGCCCAGGGCGTAAAGGCTGACCGCCGAGACGGCCTCCTCCAGGGTCTGCCCGGAGACGCCCCAGGGCGCGGACGGCGCCAACAGGATCAATTTGGACACGGGCGCGCGGGAGGCGGCCATCTGGGCGACAAGACCGCCCATGGAGTGGCCGATCAGGATAGGCGGAGAATCGCAGCTCTCGGCCAGCCGACCGATCTGCCGCGCGTAGTCCGACATGGACACGCCCGCAGCGCTGCTCGCACCATCATGACCAATGAGGTCGGGCGCCAGCACGCGATGACCCGCCGCCTCGAACGGCGCGCGGAACGCATCGAAGGTCCATCCGCCGCAGAAAGCGCCGTGGACCATGATCACCGGTGCGCGCATATACGCCCCTAACACCCCGCCGACGAAGCAGCCGGCGGGGTCAGCCTACACTTACTTCTTGGCCTTGGGCGAGGATTTGGCCGGCGCCTTTGTCGCAGGGGGCTTCGCGGCCTTCGGGGCGGCCTTCGGAGCCGCCGGCTTCTTCGCGGCAGGCGCGGCCTTGGCGTCCGCCTTTGCAGCGGGCTTCGCCGCCGCCTTGGGCGCGGCGGCCTTCTTGGCGGCCGGAGCCTTTTCCGCCGCCGGCTTGGCTGCGGCCTTGGCCTTCGGCGCGGGCGCCGCCTTGGCCGCGGGTTCAGCCGCCGGAGCCGCCTTGGCCTTTGGCGCAGCCTTCTTGGCGGCCGGCGCCTTGGCGGCAGCCTTGGGCTTTGGTTCGGCCTTTGGCTTGGCTGCGGCCTTGGGCGTGGCGGCCTTCTTGGGCGCGGGGACCGGTTCAGCCGCCTTTACAGGCTCGGGCGCCGGCGGCGGCGCCTCGACCGGAGCGGCGGCGGCGGGCTTGGCGGGTTCGGGCGTCGGCGCCGGAGCGGCCTTGGGAGCCGGCGCGGCCGGGGCGGCGGGCGTCTGGGACTTGCCCCGCAGCCAGGCGATCACGTCATCGAGGATCTTCATCGTGTTCGGCTCGTCTATGAGATAGTGGGCGTTGTTGGGATAGATCTTGATATCGGCGGTGGCGTACTTGCGTCCGATCCGCTGCACGTCGTCCAGCGGCGTGGTGCGGTCCAACGCGCCGGCCAACACCAGGATCGGAACCGTCACCTTGGCGGCGTCAACGTGCGCGGCCTTGTTCGGATCCTTGTCGGGCCAGGCCAGATCGGCCAGGACCTGGCCGCTATCATGCACCATCGTGGCGTAGAGCGCGTCGTGACGACTGGCCGGCACCACGTTCATCACGCCGAACTTGAAGCCTGTCTTCCACATCTTGCCCGCCCGCGTCTCGGGCTTGGACTGCAGCGCCATGTTCAGGAAGGTGAAGACCGGCGAGAGCTTGGGCTTGCCGCGCGCGTCGGCGGGCGAAGCGGGCGCGAAGAGAACCAGAGCCGAAGCGTGGCCGGCTTCGGCGATCTTCTGGGCGATCAGCCCGCCCATCGAGTGGCCCACGACCAGAGGCTTCTTGCCGGTTTCCTTTGCCAGCGTCTGGGCGAGGGCGCTCATTTCGGCGACATAGTCGGCCAGCGTCAGGCCCACGAGACCGGCCCTTGGGCCGTCGACCGTACGCACCGCCGCGCGAATCGTCGGCGCCTCGACGCGATAGCCCTCGGCCTTCAGTCGCTCAGCGACCGGGCCCCAGACGTCGCCGGCGCAGCCGTAACCGTGAATCAACAGAACCGTGTCCGTCATCCAACTCTCCCCATCGCGGCGGACGACAGATCAGGTCCCGCGCGCGAACCCCTGGAACGCGGCGACCACTGCTTCGTAAACCCCGCGCTTGAAGGGTACGATCAGTTCGGGCGTTTCGTCGAGCCTGCCCCATCGCCAGGCGTCGAACTCGACGTGTTCGTCCGCTTCCAGATCGATCTCCGACTCGTCGCCGACAAACCGATAGGCGAACCAGACCTGCTTCTGCCCCCGCCAGCCCCGGGCCTGTTTCGGATCGGCCAGGACCTCGGGTGGGAAGTCGTAGGTGATCCAGCCCTCGGTGCGTCCGAGCAGCTCCACCGAGGTGACGCCCGTCTCTTCGGCGAGCTCGCGTTGGGCGGCGGCTTCGAGATCCTCGCCCGCGTCGACGCCGCCTTGTGGAAACTGCCAATTGTAGGGCGGCGCCTGACGATGACGACGGCCCAGCCAGACGCGGCCGTCCGGGTGGAACAGCACGACGCCGACATTGGGGCGATGGTGAGGATGGTCCAGCTCAGTCATGGCGGACCTTATCTCAAGGCGCTCAGCGATGCGCCAGGGCCGAGGCGGGGGCCAGCTGGATCCCGCGCGCCTGCAGGCCGGCGGCCCAGGTTCGCACCTGATTGATCGTCACCGGATAGGCGAAGCCCGAACCCATCGACTGGCCCCGCCCGGCCGCGCCGGTCTCCAGGGCGCGAAGCTGGGCGTCGATGGCGCTGGCGGACAGTTCGTCGTCGATCACCCGGTCGGCGGAGGCGCGGGGGATAGGCCCCGCCCGGCGAGCGGCAAGGCCGTCGTCGATGAAGGCCAGGCCCCGAGCCTTCAGAGTCGCGTTGAAGGTGTTCATCGCCTGATCGTTGTCGACGAAGCGCGCGCCCAGATAGTTCGACAAGCCAAAATAGCCGGTGGCGCGTGACATCAGCCATTCCAGCTTGCGCACCGTATCGTCGGGTCGGTTGGTCGCGATCAGCGTATAGGGGCCAGGATCGTTCGCCGGATAGTCCGCTGGCTCCATCGGCGTTTCCAGCAACACCTCGTGGCCATGCGCGCGGGCCAGGTCGATCCAGCCCTGCAGGCCTTCGGCGTAGGGCGCGAAGGACAGGGTGATCTCGCCGGGCAGGGTCTCGATGGCGGCGCGAGTCGTCTGGGCGTTCAGGCCAAGCCCGCCGATGACGACCGAGACCTTGGGGCGACCGTTCGGCGTGAACGGACGAGCGTAGGCCTCTGCGGCCGTGCGGCCGTCGGCGGCGATGATCGGCAAGAGGCCGCCGCCGGGGCCGGGCGCGCTCAAGCCGGCGAGCGGGGCCTGGGGCAATCCAGGTCCTTGCGGAATGGCGGGCGTATTCTCCAGGCCCTCAGCGATGGGCGTCTCGCCTTCGGCCTTGGCCATGATCGGGCCGAACGGATTGGCCGACAGGCCCAGCTCTCCAGGGATCAGGCTGGCTTCGTGCGCGGGATCTCCGGCGAGCGCCTCGCGCCAGCCCTCGGGCGCGTTCTTGGTCGCACCGATCTTGGTCAGCTCAAGGCGAATCACCGGCGAGCCTGCATGTGGATCGCTGGTGATCAGGACGAGGGTCGCCACGGACGCCAGGAACAGCAGGGCTGCGCCGCTGGCGCTGATATAGGGATTGCTGATCGCCGCCATGAGCTTGGCGCGCAGGTCGCCGGACGCGCCCGATGCGGGCGCGGCGGCGGCGTAGGCGGGCTTTCGCGAAAACGAGACGGCCATGACGTCCTCATCCTAGCGGGCAAGCTTCGAAGATATGGTTAACGAGATATGGCCAGCGCCGATCCAAGGCGCGGCGCGGCGACGCGGGCGCCGCTGAAATCATCGTTTTCTGCAACGGACGCAGGCGCTGGCGTCCAGCCGGTGAAAAGTCTTCCGGACGCGGATTGACGATCCTGAACCATGCTCCTCCCCTGAAGACCTCTCGCGGGAGAGACCGGGCCTCGCCCGGCGCTGAAGGCGAAACCGCCCCGGAAACGCTCAAGCCAAAGGACCGCGCGAGACGTTGAACGCTGGAAAGCAGGGCGCGCGCCGCTCTCGCCGAAGGAGCAAGGCTCGCCGTCCAAGCTGGACGGCTGCTGAATCTCTCAGGCGCCAAGGACAGCGGGGGCAGAAGGCGTGTCGCTTCGACCCGTCCAAGCCCCTGTGTGCCATCATCAGCGCGTAGATCTCGTAGATATTCTGTTCTTCAAACACGCGATCGCCGTTCAGGCTTTCGCGAAGAAGTCGTTTATTTTCAATTTTATAATATTGATTATGACTTAAAATCAAACAGATGTTGCATAAGCTTTTGACGAAGTGGCCGCATCTTCATGTTTTTATTTCGATAGGGTTTACCTGAATTTCTTCACTTGTGACGCTGAGCGGGTCAACATGATTGGGGATAGTCATGACCTCTCGCAGATCCGCTCGCGACGCTGCTCGCTTTAAGGCATTCCTTCTGGCCGCCTCGCTGTTGGGCGGCGCGACCGCCGCGTCCGCTCAGGAGGCGGACAAGGCGGCCGAAGTCGACACCGTGGTGGTGACCGGCAAGCGTCTGTCGGAGGCCAGCGTCGCCATCGGCACGGACCGCGCCACCGCGACCGTCTCGATCACGCGCGAGGCGCTCTTGTCGGCCCCCGCCGGCATCACGGGTCTGAAAATGCTGGAGAGCCTGCCGGGCTTCAACGTCCAGGCCAACGATGCGCTGGGCATGTACGAATTCGGCAACTCGGTCTCGGTGCGGGCCTTCAATTTCCAACAGATCGGCTTCCTGCTGGACAACATCCCGATGGGGCGCAGCGACCAGTTCGGCGGCAGCCCGATCTATCGCTATGTCGACAACGAAAACCTGCTGCGGGTGACCGCCTCCTCTGGCGCCGGCGACGTCGCCCTGCCGAGCTACGCCTCGCTGGGGCCGATCGTGGATTACTTCACCCAGGCCCCGTCGCAGGAGGCCGGGGGCGCGATCAGCCAGACCTTCGGCAGCGACGATCTGCGCCGCACCTTCCTGCGGCTCGAGATGGGCAAGGTCGGACCGCTGTCGGGCTATGTCAGCGGCTCGTGGATCAAGGGCGACCTGTGGCGCGGCCCCGGCACGATCGACCGCAAGCACTATGAGGGCAAACTGAAGTACGACCTGCCCAACGGCGGCGACGTCACCTTCCAGACCGTGCACAACGACTATTTCGACTATGACAGCCCGTCGATCACCAAGGCGCAGTACGCAGGGACGGCCGGCGACGTGTTCGGACGCAAGGGGCGCTATTTCGCCTATCTGGGCGTTCCGCCGACCTCGGTCCCGTTCGGCACGGCGATCACGATCCCGACCGCCAGCCTCGCGGAAACCGTGGCGGGGATCGCCTACTCCAACGCCAACTATGCGCAGTACTACAAGTTCGCGATCAACAAGCGGAAGGACCATCTCTATGGCCTGACGCTCAACACTCCGCTGGGCGAGAATCTCGACCTGACCACCACGGCCTACTACGAGGACAAGGGCGGCTACGGCGTCTCGCCCGAGGCCTATGCGACCTAACTGGCCAGCCACAACGCTCAGCGCCTGATCGTGCCGGGCCTTTTCGCGCCCAAGGGCATTCAGTACGGGCTGTCGGGCGTGGACGGAATCCGCCAGGGGGTGACCGCGAAACTCGCCTGGCATCTCGGCTTCAACAAGATCGAGGCCGGTGTCTGGCTGGAAAACGACGACTATCACCGCACCCAGAACCGCTACAACGTCGAGGGCGGGCATCCTGACGGCGCGCCGCTGTTCAACGAGCGGGTTCACGCCCAGCGCGACTACAAGTCCCTGCGCGAGACCAAACAGTTCTTCCTGAAGGACACTCTGACGCTGATGGACTCCAAGCTGAAGCTGGAGCTCGGCTTCAAGGCCACCGACATCGACTACAAGATCTCCGGCTATCGCAACCCGAACGACTACATCAACCGCCGTCGTCCGATGTTGAAGGACAACTGGAAGGACAGCTTCCTGCCCCAGGTCGGCGGGGTCTATAGCCTGACCGGGCGCGACCAGGTGTTCGCCTCCTATTCGGAGAACATGGCGCTGCCGCGCGGCGCCGACGACATCTTCTCTGCCGCCAGCCCGACGGTTGCGGGGCCGGATCCCGAGACCTCGACGAACTGGGAGCTTGGCTATCGCGCCAACCACAAGACGTTCAACGCCTCGGTCGTGGTCTACCAGACCGAGTTCAAGAACCGTCTGCAGTCGTTCGCCGCCCTGGTGCCCGGCGGCGGCGGGATCACCGAGACCTTCTTCCAGAACGTCGGCGCGGTGCGGGCCAAGGGCGTGGAGTTCAGCGGTCAGTGGAAGCCGGAGCTTCTGGCGGGCAAGGCCTATTTCAACGCCAACGTCTCGTACAACAGCGCCAAGTTCCAGGACGACGTGCTGAACTACCGCGCCAGCACGACGGCGGCGGCCACCACCCTGGCCATCGCCGGCAAGAAGGTGCCGGACTTCCCCGACTGGGTTGTCCAGGGCGGCCTGACGGTCGAGCCCTTCGACGGCCTTCTGATGAACATCTCGGCCCGCCATCTGGAGAGCCGTTTCACCAACTTCATCAACAGCGAGAAGGTCGGCGGCTATACGATCGTCAACGCCTATATCGACATCGGCGACGGCTTCGCCGCAGGCCCGTTCAGCCAGATCAAGGCGCGGGTCAATGTCGATAACCTGTTCGACAAGGACTATCTGGGCACGATCAGCACGACGGTGAACACCGCCGCCAGCTTCCGTCCCGCCCCGCCCCGGACGGTGCAGTTCACCATCTCGGCCGACTTCTAGAGACAGCCGCCCTCACAACGAAAACGCCGCCCCGGGGTCCCCGGGGCGGCGTTGACGTTTCAGGACTGTTGCGAGCGCCTACTTGACCTCGGTGACGGGGGTCTTGCCGCCCGCCGCCGCAGCGGCCTTGGCGGTCACCTCGGCGACCTTGGCGGCGGGCTTCGGCAGCTTCGGCGTCTTGGCGACGCCGCCCGCCTGCAGCACCGCGATCGCGCGTTGCAGTTGGAAGTCGCCCTTCTTGTCATCGAAGCCCATCGGCGGGGCCTCGGCCGGCGCGTGCGGCGCCACCCGGGTCTTGCCCTCGTCGGCGTTCAGAGCGTTCTTGAAGCTGGCCTCGCTGAACCAGACACGGTTGGCGATGTCCTGGGCCTGGTCGCGGGTCTGGGCGACCTCAAGGTCCGGGGCGATGCCGGTCTTCTGGATCGAGCGGCCCGACGGCGTGAAATACTTGGCCGTGGTCAGCTTCAGGGCCCCGTCGGCGCCGCCGCGCAGCGGGATCACGGTCTGGACCGAACCCTTGCCGAAGCTGGTCAGGCCGACCACTTCGGCGCGCTTGCGATCCTGCAGGGCGCCGGCCACGATCTCGGCCGCCGAGGCCGAGCCCTGGTTGATCAGGACGACCATCGGAAGGCCGTTCAGCATGTCGCCGCCCCGCGCGTTGTAGCGCTGGATATTGCGCGGATCGCGGCCACGCTGGCTGACGACCTCGCCCCCATCCAGGAACACGTCGGCGACGCCGACCGCCTGATCGAGGAGACCGCCGGGGTTGTTCCGCAGATCCAGGATCAGGCCCTTCATCTTCGGGTTCTTGGACTTCAGCTCCGTGACCGAGCTGGCCAGGGCGTCGGTGGCCTTTTCGTTGAAGCCGGGCAGGCGGACATAGCCGTAGTCGCCCTCCATGCGGGCGATGGCGGCCTTGGGCTTGATCACCTCGCGCACGAGCTTGACGTCGAACGGGTCGGTTTTGTCGCGCGCGATGGTCAGGGTGACGGCCTCACCGGCCGTGCCGCGCATCTGCTTGACGGCTTCATTGACGGTCAGGCCCAGCACGCTCTGGCCGTTGACGGCGGTGATGTAGTCGCCGGCCTGGATGCCGGCGCGCGAGGCGGGGGTGCCGTCCATCGGCGAGATCACCTTGACCACACCCTCTTCGCTGGTGACTTCCAGGCCAAGCCCGCCGTACTCGCCGCGGGTGGTGTCCTGCATGTCCTCGTAGCTGTCGGGCGACAGATAGCCCGAGTGCGGGTCCAAGCTGGTCAGCATGCCGTCCAGCGCCGCCTCGATCAGCTTCTTGTCGTCGACCTCGGTGACATACTGGTCCTCGACCGTGCCCAGCACGTCGCCAAACAGCTCCAGCAGCTTGTAGGTCTGGGCCTTCGGGGCGTTGTTCGCCTGGGCGATGGGACTGATATAGGCCATCGTTCCCGCGCCGAGGACGAAGGCCGAAACGCCAATGAGCAGGTACTTGCGCATAAAGGCCCAGAAGGCTCCCTAGCGACGCGCGGCGCCGCAAACCGTGTTTAGCCCCGACCAACCCTGTCCGTGACCGGAGGTATAATTACGGCCACAATTACTGAAAAAGTCGACTATCGCGACTCCTGTTTCAGCCAACGCTCCGGATCGGCCGGCGCGCCGTTCTCCCTGACCTCCATATAGAGCTCCGGCTCCGAGGATACAGGGGCGGGCATCTTGCCGATCGGGGCGCCGAGCGCGACAGATTGTCCGGGCGAGACGGTGATCTGATCCAGGCCCGCCAGGACGACGTGATAGGCGCCTTGAACCCGCAGGATCAGCACTGCGCCCCACCCATTCAACGCCCCGGCGTATTCAACGACGCCTCCGGCGGGGGCGGCGATGGTCGCGCCTCTCTCAGGCCGGAGGGTCAAGCCTGGCGACTTGCCGCCTGCGGTCATCTCCTGGCCAAAGCGACGGATGATCGCGCCCTGCGCCGGGGGGCGAAGGGAGAGCGGGCCGCTGGGCTGTGCGTTTCCGAGACCATCGGTCAGGGCGCCGAGGGTCTTCAGTTCGTTGGCCTGGGTCAGCGTCTCCTGAGCGTAGGCGCGTTCAAGCTCGGTCTTTTCGATGATCAGCCGTTCGATCTCGCCCTTTCGGTCGGCGACAACGCTCTCGGCGGTGAACAGCTCGGCCGACGCGGCTGCGGCTTCACGCCGCAGAGCCCCGACCGCAATCGCTTGGCGCCCATAGGCGTCGGCCCGCTGCTTCAGATCCGGCGTCATGGCCCGGATCAGGATCGCGGCCCGCACCGCGTCGCGTGCGTCGCCTGGCGACACCAGCAGGGCCGGCGGCGGGTCGCGGCGGAACATCTGCAGGGCCGAGAGCAGGCGCGACAGGCGCTGTCGGTTTTGCCCGAGGTCGCTGAGGATCTTGTTTTCGCGCGCGTTCAGCGCTTCAAGCCGCGCCCGCTTGGCGTCGACATCCACCCCTGCGGCGATGCGAGCATGGTCAAGGCGATCGAGCTCAGCCCGCAGATCCTCGATCTCGCGCCGGGTGTCGGCGGCGAGCTGGCGGTCCTTGGCGCGTTGTGCTTCGAAAGCAGCGTCGGCGCGCTGCCAGCCGACCACGACCGTGGGCGCGGCCAAGGCTAGAGCACAGACGGCGAAGACGAGTCGCGAGCGGGACATCGCCGCCACTCTTGCCTCAATCGCGGTGATAGGGCGAGCCCGACAGGATGGTGGCGGCGCGATAGATCTGTTCGGCCAGCATGGCGCGAGCCAGGGCGTGTGGCCAGGTCTGGACGCCAAAGGCCATGGTCTCGTTGGCCGCCGACAGGATCGAGGGATCGAGGCCATCAGCCCCGCCGATCAGGAACACCACACGGCGGTTCCCATCATCACGCAGCCGCGCCAGATGATCGGCGAAGGCGCGGCTCTTCCAGGCCTTGCCTTGCTCGTCGCACGCCACGACATAGGCGCCCTCGAGATGTGGGCGCAGCACCTCGGCCTCGGCGGCCTTGCCGGGTTTGCGCGCTTCGACCTCAAGAATGTCGACAGGACCGAGCGCCAGCGCGCGGCCGGACGCGGTGGCGCGGGACGCATAGTCCAGGGCCAGCTGCGCCTCGACCATGCGACCGAGCTTTCCGACGGTGAGGATGGTGATCTTCATGAGAAAAGCTCGAGGCCGTCGCTCATGAGCGACGGCCGAGCAACATCAGTTCGCCGCGGTGCGGTGCGGGGCGTCGACCGCCCAGATCTTCTCGATGTTGTAGAAGCTGCGCACTTCGGGGCGGAACAGGTGGACGACGACGTCACCGGCGTCGATCAGCACCCAGTCGCAATGCGGCAGGCCTTCGACCCGCGCCTTGCCGAAGCCGTTTTCCTTCAGGGCGCGCAGGATATGGTCGGCCAAAGCGCCGACGTGACGATGCGAGCGGCCCGACGCCACGATCAGGCTGTCGGCGACCGAGCTCTTGTCCGTCAGGTCGATGTGGACGATGTCCTGGGCCTTGTCGTCGTCAAGGCGGTCGAGGATGAGGCGCTCCAGCGCCTTCACGTCGAAAACCGGACTCAGGCCGGGGGATTCAGTCGAGGACTCGGCGCCGGCCGGGCCTTCGTGCGCACTTTGCGCGGGGTCGCTACGCAGCGGATTGCTCCTTATGGGGTCGCTGTGGATTGCCCTCTTAGCATGGAATTGGACAAAACGTGAGGGGGTGATGGCCGAACGGCGTTCGGCGGGCTCTCGGACGCCAGCGCGCAGCGCGTCTCAGCCCTTCTGTCGCGCCCGCATGGCCGTCGAGGACGCGAAGTTCAGCGGGCCCGTCAGATAGACCCAGGCCGGCGATTTGGCGTCTGGCAGTCTGGCCGCAGCGCTGGCCGGCCAGCGGGCGAAGGCGAAGCGGCGGGCGGCTGGCGAGGTGCGGGCCTTCAGCGCGATCCAGGGGCGCGAGATCACCGCCACAGGCACCTCGCGCATGATCTGGGTCCAGCCGCGCCAGCGGTGGAAGGTCGCGAGGCTATCGGCGCCCATGATCCAGACGAACTTCACGCCGGGATAGCGGGCCCGCAGCACGCGCAGGGTGTCGATCGTGTATTGTGAGCCCAGGCGCGTCTCAGCGTCCGAGACGATCATCCCCGATCCGCGCGCCCAGCGGCGGGCATTGGCCATGCGTTCGGCGACGGGGCGGGTTTCGTGGGTGGGCTTCAGCGGGTTTTGCGGTGAGACCAGCCAGATCACCCGGTCCAGCTCCAGCCGGCGCATGGCGGTTTCGGCCACGTGGGCGTGGCCCTCGTGCGCCGGATTGAAGCTGCCGCCGAACAGCCCGACGCGCATGCCAGGCTCCAGGTGGAACCCCAAGCGCTGGGCGTTGGGCCGGCCGGCCTCAGGGACGAGTCTGGCCGGTCCCGCGAACCACATACTTGAACGTCGTCAGTTGCTCGGCCCCAACCGGGCCGCGGGCGTGAAGCTTGTCGGTGGCGATGCCGATCTCGGCCCCGAAGCCGAACTCACCGCCATCGGCGAACTGGGTCGAGGCGTTGACCAGCACGATGGCGCTATCGACCTCGGCGATGAAGGCCTCGGCCGTCGCCGGATCCTCAGTGATGATCGCGTCGGTATGGCCTGAGCCGTACGAGGCGATATGCCGCGCTGCGCCGGCCACGCCGTCGACCACGGCCACCGACAGGATCGGCGCCAGATATTCCGTGGTCCAGTCCTCGACCGTCGCCTTTTTCATCGTCGGCTCTATGGCGCGGGCGGCGGCGTCGCCGCGCAGCTCGCAGCCGGCCTTGATCAGGGCGTCGGCGATCGGTGGCAGCAGCTTTTCGGCGGCGGCTTGATCGATCAGCAGGGTTTCTGCCGAGCCGCAGACCGACACGCGGCGCAGCTTGGCGTTCACCACCACATCAACGGCCTTCTTCAGGTCGGCGGCGGCGTGGACGAAGACGTGGTTGAGGCCTTCCAGGTGACCCAGCACCGGAGCGCGGGCCTCGGCCTGAACGCGGGCCACCAGGCTCTTGCCGCCGCGCGGGATAATCAGGTCGATGGTCTTGTCGAGCCCGGCCAGGATCATGCCGACGGCGGCGCGATCGGGCGTCTTCACCGCCTGGACGGCGGCGGCGGGCAGGCCCGCCGCTTTTAGTCCGCGCACGATCGCAGCGTGGATCGCGAGGTTGGAGTGGATGCACTCCGAACCGCCGCGCAGGATCACCGCATTGCCCGAGCGCACGCACAGCGCCGCCGCGTCGGCGGTCACATTGGGGCGGCTCTCATAGATCATGGCGATCACGCCGATCGACGTACGCACGCGGGCGATGTCCAGGCCGTTCGGCCGGGTCCAGCGCGAGGTGGCGACGCCGACGGGATCCGGGATGGCGGCCACGGCCTCGACGCCGGCGGCGACGCCTTCCAGGCGGGCGGCGTCCAGGGCCAGGCGGTCCAGCATCGGACCCGAGACGCCGTTGGCTTCGGCGCGGGCCAGGTCCTTGGCGTTGGCGGCCAGGATGGCGTCGGCGTCTTCGCGGATGGCGACGGCCATGGCCTGGATGGCGGCGGTGCGCTGCTCTGGCGTAGCGAGACGAAGCGCGCGCGCGCCCTCGCGGGCTGTCCGGCCCATCCCCGCCATGATCGCCTGCAAGCTGGCGCCCGCGTCGTCCATCTCGTCCCCGTCCCGAAGGTTATGCTCAGGTTGAGGCTTACCTAGGCTCTTTCAGAGGCGGATGAAACCGCGTTCCTCTGAAAACGGAAGGAGTTTTGGTGGCGGTCGTGTCCGCGCGGTTGCGAGCGATGGCCGCGCGACACATCATCGGCGCTCCAAACCGGGAGGCGCTTCTGATGTCAGACACCAAGGTGAAGGGGCCGGCGTCCTACTTCCCCTCGATCGAGAAGACCTACGGCCAGCCGGTCGCCCGCTGGCAGAAGATCGTGCGCGACGCCTATCCGGCCAAACACATGGATCTCGTGGCCATGCTGAAGAGCGCACATGGCCTGGGCCATGGTCACGCCAATGCCATCGTCGCCTACACCCTGGCCCAGGACGGCCTGAAATAGCCGGCTATTTCGCGTAGACGACCCGGCATTCGCCCTCGACCGTCGTGTAGCGGCCGTTGGCGGCGTCGACGAACGAGATCCGGCCGCCTTCGTCATACTCGACCTTGCCGGTCGACCGCCCGGCGAAGGTCTGAGTTCCGTACGACCAGCAGACGATGTCGGCGGGCTTGTCGCTCCACGTCGCGGCGCGCCGGGCCTGCCGGCTCTCGGTGCAGGCCGAGAGGGCGGGGACGGATAGGACGGCGAGAGCGACGATGGCGAGGCGCATGGGATGATCTCCGTATGGGCGGCGATTAAGAGCTTGGATCGCGCCGATGCGCCACCCTTACTCCGCGTCCCACTGATACGCCTTGTCCAGCCAGTCGCCGATCCGGCCATCGGGGCGGGCCAGGGCGTGGATTCGGGTCATCTCGGCGTCCGACAGTTCGAAATCCAGCACGTCGAAGTTCTCGGCGATGCGGGCCGGGTTGCTGGTGCGCGGGATAGCGATCACGCCTTGCTGGATGATCCAGCGCAGGGTGACCTGGCCCGGCGTCTTGCCGCGGGCGCGGCCGATCTCGATCAGCACCGGGTCCTGGGCGACCTTGCCTTGCGCCAGCGGCGACCAGGCGGTGATCGAGACGCCCAGCTGGTCGGCCTTGGCCTTCAGGGTCTTCAGCGACAGGTAGGGGTGGTACTCGACCTGGTCGGTGGCGATCGGCGCCTCCGACAGCTTGGCGGCTTCTTCCAGCTGGGCGGAGGGGAAGTTCGACAGGCCGATCGCGCGGGTCCAGCCCTTGGCGCGGACCTCGTTGAGGGCCTTCAGGGTCTCGGCCAGCGGGACCTCGGGCTTGGGCCAGTGCAGCAGCAAGAGGTCGACATGATCGACGCCCAGCTTTTCCAGGCTCTTTTCGGCCGAGCGCTGCAGGTCGCCGTCCGCGAACTTGTCGATCCACACCTTGGTGGTCAGGAAGATCTCGTCGCGCTTGACGCCGCTGTTCTTGATCGCCGCGCCGACGTCGCGCTCGTTGCCGTAGATCTGGGCGGTGTCGATGTGGCGGTAGCCGATCTCCAGGGCCTTCTCGACCAGGGGAACGGCGGTCCCGTTCTCCAGCTGCCAGGTGCCAAAGCCCAGGGCGGGCATCAGGACGTCGCCCGAGCGGACGGCGGGAACAAGCTTAGACATCGAAGGCTCCGAAAGAAACGTCAGGCGGATATGGGCTCGGCTTGGCCGGGCGCCACCCTGGCCCGAACGCGCAACAGGGCGATGAAGATCAGGGCGACCAGCGCGAAGGCCACGCTCATCTCCACCATGGTCAGCAGCACCTTGGGATAGCCGCGCTTGGTGACGTCCATGAAGGGGTACGGATACCAGTTTGTCAGGGAGCCATGGACCAGCGTCCAGGCCCCGAACAGGGCCGGAAAGGCCATGGCCTTGCCGGCGACGATCCAGCGGGGCGGACCCTGGCCGCCACGAAGGGCCACGTCCAGGAGGAAGGCGATAGGCGTGATGGTGTGCAGGAGGGTGTCGGAGACCTTGCGCAGGCCCTGTGGGTCCCACTGCCAGGCCAGCATGGTGTGATAGACGACCGCCGTGATCGCCAGATAAGTCGCGATCGCCGCGCGCGGTCCGCTGCGCTCGGCCCAGGCGGCGAAGGCGCTGCGGGGCGCGGCTAGAGGCGCGGTCAGGGCGGCCGCAGCGAGCATGTTCGTCAGGATCGTGAAGTAGCTGAAGAACTCGACCGACTTCACCGCCGCCGACACCAGGGTCTCGTCATAGACCATCAGGCCGTACTGCAGGGTTGGGCCGAGGCAGGCGACCAGCGCGATCAGGATGCGCCAAAGGGCGAGCGGGCCTTTCATCGAATCTCCGTCGGATGGGCGGCGTCCCAGGCCTTTAGCACCGACTTGGGCGCCGTGGCGCGCCACTGGCGCAGCACCAGCTGCTCGACCGTCCCGGGGTGCGCGTGCGCCAGGCGGACCAGGACGTAGGGATAGTTCCGGAAGTGCTCGGTGAAATGGAAGATGTCGGGCTCGGCCTCGACCAGCATGTCGCGTTCGTCGAAGGGCACTGCCGGACAGACCAGGCTCTCGCCGTCCTCGAACAGGCGGGTCAGGAACTTGCCGTGCGCCTTCAGGCACGGCCGGCCATAGGCTGTTCCGTCGGCGACGCCCGGCAGGCGGAACGCAAAGGCGCGCACCTCTTCATAGGTCATGGGCAACCCCTCCCGTGCGGGACTATAGGTGGTGAATGGACGCTGAGAACACCCTGAAGACGCCGGTCCTGGTGCTGGGCGCGACCAGCCTGATCGGCCGCCATTTGATGGCGCGCCTGGAGGATGAGGGCCTTGACCCGGTCGCCTTCAGCCGCCGCCCGCCGCCCGGCGACGCTTGCTGGGTCGGCGGCGACCTGAAGGATCCGGATCTGGACGAGCGCCTGCCCGTGGCCGCCACGGTGTTTTCGCTGTCGCCGATCTGGCTCCTGCCGCGCGCCTTGCCGGCGCTGAGGACGCGCGGCATGGCGCGCCTGGTCGCCTTTTCCTCGACCAGTCGGTTCACCAAGACCCAGTCCTCGGACGCCGGAGAACGGGCGGTGGCCGCGTCGCTCGCCGACGCCGAGCAGGCGGTGCAGGATTGGTGCGCGGCGAACGGCGTCGCCTGGACGATCCTGCGGCCCACCCTGATCTATGACGAGGGCCACGACGAGAACGTCAGCCGCATCGCTCGGCTGGTGCGCCGCTTTCATGTGATGCCGCTATCGGGAGCAGGGGAGGGTCTCCGTCAGCCGGTCCACGCCGAAGACCTGGCGACGGGCGCGTTGGCTGCGGCTCACGCGCCAGCCGCGCAGAACCGGGCCTATGACCTCGTCGGCGGCGAAACGGTCAGCTACCGGGTGATGGTCGACCGCGTATTCGAGGGGCTGGGCAAGACGCCCCGCAGCCTGCCAATGCCGATCTGGCTGTTTGGCTTGCTGATGCGCCTCGCCAAGCCGTTCTATCCCGGTGCCACAACCGCCATGGGCGCGCGCATGGGCCAGGACCTCACCTTCGATTCTTCGGACGCAGCGCGGGACTTTGGGTGGACCCCGCGAGACTTTCATCCCCGGTTCTAGTCCACGTCGGCCAGCACCATGGCGAAGGGCGTCAGGCCGTCCTCGCCCTCGACATAGCCGCTGACCAGCTTGCGATCAGGCGGCAGCGCGCCAAGATCGATATCCTCGGTCGGGAACACCACGATACGGCGGTCGCCGATGCAGACCACCAGTTCAAAACCGTCCAACGCGCGTCGCGACATCGACTTGATGTAGGCGTAGTAGGGTTCGCGCTTCCAGGCGGCGGGCTTGCTGGCGTCGACCACGACGTTCAGGCGCTTGCCGTCGCGGTCGACATACATGACGAAGCCGGCCCTGTCGGGCCGCCACTCGTCGCCCAGCCGGTCCTGGGTCAACCATAGGCAGGTGAAGGCGCGGCAGGCGGCCGGGCGGTGCTCGTAGAAGCCGCAGCCGCCGCCGCTCTTCTGGAAGTGCCCGCACCACGCGCCCTGGAGTTTTTCCAGGGCGTCGATGGCCAGCACCTTGCAGCACAGGCCGCAGGATCCGCAGCTCTTGTCGCCCATCTCGCCCAGCCCCCGCGCCCGATCGTCAGGCGACGGACGTTAGCGGCGCTGTGTGACGGTTTGATGCGGGGCGGTTCCTAAGTCTTTGGGCAGGCCTGGCGTGTGAGCGCGTAGCGGGCGAAGACGTTCTCCTTGCCGCCGCTAGGGATGACGATCGTCCAGGTCAGGCTGTCGCCGTCGCGCCGCCAGCGATTGAGGAAGCTGGCGTCGGGATAGGCGTAGGCGATGTCGAAACCGCCGGACTGGGCCTCGCCTTTGCCCACCGCCGTCGCGTCACCGCCGAAGCTGTCGGCCCAGAAGCCCGAGACGCCTGTCGCCGGACCCGTCTTGGGCGGCGCGGCGCGACCGGCCAAGATCAAATGGGCGACATAGCGATCCTGGGGATCGGCCTTGGCGTGGCTGTCGGCGTCGACGGTCAGCAGGGTTCCGAGGGCGGCGGGGCGCGCGACCAGGGTGATCTCGACCGCCTTGCCCATCACATCGCCGTCGCCGCGCCAGCAGCCCTCCAACGCGCGAACCTCGGCGGGAACCGGCGCGGGCGGCGGATCCTCGGCGTGAGCGACGCCTGCGATCGACAGCATAAGCAGACTCAAGCCCGTCTGACGCATCGACACTACTCGACCCCCGTCGCGCTCCAGACGCCAAGCTCGTTACCCGACGGGTCGGTGAAGTGGAAGCGACGTCCGCCCGGGAAGCTGAAGATCGGCGCGGTGATCACGCCGCCAGCCTTGGTCACCTTGTCGAGCATGGCCTCAAGGTCGTGGGCGTAGAGGATCACCAGCGGCTTGTCGCTGGAGCCTTCCTGCGGCTTGGCGAAGCCACCGTCGGTTCCTTGCCCCTCGAACGCCACATAGTCAGGTCCGTAATCGGCAAAGCTCCAGCCGAAGGCCGACGCGTAGAAGCTCTTGGTCGCCGGGAGATCGCCGCCGGGCCACTCGATGTAGTCGATCTTGCCGTCTTCGCGCATGGTGGGTCTTTGCCTCTGATGTTCCTAAATTGTTCTAGTTGGCGCTCAGGGCAGAGTCCAGACGCTGGTGCGCTTGATCGCCATGTCCTCCAACTCGCGGGTGGTCTCGACCTGGTACTCGGCCAGCTTCACCAGGTCGTCCTTGCGGAAGTAGGTGCGGCCCGGATCGCCGATCAGCACCGTCGAACCCTGGGCGCGGCCGCGCCGCAGCCAGTCCATCACCGCCTCGGCCATCGGCTTTTCGTAGCAGATGTCGCCGGCGAGCAGGATCTGCGCTTCCGGCGGTGGCCCACCCAGCAGATTGGCCTCGGTGAAGGCGACGGATACGCCGTTGGCTTCGGCGTTCAGGGTGACAGCCGCCTCGCAGAAGATGTCGATGTCATTGGCCAGCACGCTTGCCGCCCCCGCCTTCATCGCCGCGATGGCCACCAGGCCAGAGCCGGTGGCGAAGTCGAAGACGCTCTTGCCGGCCACCGTCTGCGGATGGTCGAGGATGTAACGCGCCAGGGCCTGGCCGCCGGCCCAGGCGAAGGCCCAGAACGGCGGCGGCAAGCCGATCTCTTCCAGCGCCTCCTCGGTCAGCTTCCACAGCGGCGTGACCTCGTCGGCCAGATGCAGCACGAGCTCCGGCGCATGCGGCGGGTGCAAGAGCTGGGTGTTGTCGCGGATGAAGGCCCGGCGGCCTTCCAGGGTCTGGACGATCATGGGCGGCGTTAGAGCACTGCTGGCCCGACCTGGGGAGCCGAAATCCTCATCCTTCGACAAGCTCAGGATGAGGATTTCGGGCGCGGCGCTTGAAGCGGCCTCACTCTGAGTCTGTCGAAGGGCGAGGCCGGCGGCTCAGGCCGCGACCGGTTTGCTCGATGCGGCCTTCAGCACGCTCAGATAGCCCGGCGCGGTCAGCATGCCCTGGGTCAGGCCCTTCTTCTCCAGCACCCGATGGGCCAGCGGCAGGTTCCAGCACGGGGTGTGCATGAACATGTGATGCTCCGAATGGAAGTTCACATAGTAGGGCGCGATCAGGGCGCGCTCGATCCAGTTGGCGTGGGTGGTGCGGGCGTGGCGGAACGGGTCGGGCTCGTCCTTGGCCACCAGGGCGTGCTCGGCGATGTTGCGCAGGCGCGTGACCAGCGGGAACCAGGTGGCCATCGGCACGATCCACAGCGCCAGCCACGCCCACCAGAGGCCCAGAGCCGACAGCACCACCAGAATGCCGAGGTTCCACAGCAGGAACGGTCGCTGCCGCGCGATCTCGCCGGCGAAGATCGCGCCCTTTGGGGTGTCCCCCTTCATCTTGCCCAGCAGCGGCCCGAAGCGCTGCTTGAAGAAGGTCTGGCCGGTCAGGTCGCGGATCATCTTGCGGCGCAGCGACCGCCGCGTGGTCGGGAAGGGCGCTGACAGGACGAGGTCAGGATCCTCGGCCTGCTGGGCGTATTTGTGATGGCTGAGGTGATAGGGTCGGTAGCTGGCCAGCGAGGCGCCCACCGGCGCGGCGCACAGCCACTCGCCCAACCCGTCATTGACCTTCAGATTGGGATGCAGGCCGCCGTGCGCGGCCTCGTGCATCAGGATCGCCAGGCCCAATTGCCGCGCGCCGATCAGCATGACGGCCAGGACGTAGGTGAGCGGGTTGGGGAAGGCCACGAACAGCGCCCCGGCGGCGAGGATCACGCCCCAGGCATGGGCCACCATCCAGACGCCCCGCCAGGACGAGCGCGCGGAAATCCGCGTCCATTCCTCGGGCGTGAACAGGTCCTGCGGTTTGACACGCGGAGCGACGGCCATGCGCGCAGCATCGCACAGTCCGCCTGGGCTCGACAGCGTGACCTTGCGTCACGATCGGCCGCGGGCTTAGGGTTAGAAGCTAACGCCCGGCTTCCACAGCCCGGCCACCAACCCCACGAACACCAGAAAACCCGCCAGCGCATTGGACTTGAAAAGCTTCAGCGCCCCCGGGCCGTCTTCGATCCGCACGGCGGCGGCCTGGCGCGACAGGTGCAGGGCGAACAGGGCCGCCAAGGGCAGGAACAGCGGGCCGATGTCGCCCATCCAGCCAGCGATCACCAGCAGGATGAAGCTGACCAGATAGAAACCGGCGACGCCGACTTGAACGTGCTGGCCAAGCCGCCGGGTCGAGGACTTGATCCCCGCCAGGGCGTCGTCCTCGATGTCCTGGATCGCGTAGATCGTGTCGTAGCCCAGGGTCCAGAAGATCCCCGACGCGTAGAGCAGGGCGGCGGACCACGACAGATGGCCGGTGGCGGCGGCGTAGCCCAGGAGAGCGCCCCAGTTGAAGGTCAGCCCCAGCCAAGCCTGCGGCCACCAGGTGATCCGCTTCATGAAGGGATAGGCTGCCACGAGGCCCAGCGACAGCACGCCCAGCAGGATCGCGGTCCAGCCCAGGCAGATCAGGATCAGGAAACTGACCGCGCAGCAGCCGACCACGAACAGCCAGGCCTGCTTGACGCTGATCAGCCCCGCCGGGATCGGCCGCATCGCCGTGCGGGCCACCTGAGCGTCGAAGTCGCGGTCGACGATGTCGTTGAACGCGCAGCCAGCCGCCCGCATCAGGGCCGCGCCGACGAACACCGCCGCCAGCAGCAGCGGATTGGGCCACCGGCCCTGCTCAGCGGCCGCAAGGGCGATGCCCTGCCAGCCCGGCAGCATCAAGAGCCAGATCCCCACAGGCCGGTCGAAACGGCCCAGCTTCAGCCAGGGCCGCAGGCGCTCGGGCGCGTGGCGGTCGACCCAGTTGGTGGCGGCGGCGTCGGGGAGGACGCCAGGAGGGCTTTCGGCGGCGGTCATGCCGCGAGGCTTAACCTGCGAACGGCGCGCTCGTCGCATAGGGAAGATCGATGTTTTCGCGAAAAACGATCAATTGGATTTATTGATCCCTAGGCGGGAAGATTCAGGCGTATCCCCGAGGAGTTCTCGCTATGACCCTGTCACCCCTTTTCGGCGCCGCGCTCCGCGTCCTGGCCTGGAGCCTGCTGCTGGCCGGCGGCGTGGCCGGGATCGTCCTGCCGTATCCTGTGACCACGGGCTTGTGGACAGCCGCGGCGCGGCTGTTCGCGGAGGCCCGAGACGACGCCATGGTCGTCCGCCTCACCTCGGCGACCAAGTTCGGCCCGCGCATCCGGCGGCGTCTCGCCCAAGCGCCCCGCAAAGCGACCCTCCGCCTGAGCCCCGCTTAAGGGGTCGGTGTGTTGCGAGCCGCTCTCAATTCTCTCGACAGCGGCGTCACGCGGCGCGAGGATCGGCGCATGGCCTTCGCCGTCCAGGACCGCCGTTCGCGCCGCCGTCGCCTCACCCGCGTCGAGCGCTGGGTGCTGGACGGACTGGGCGGCGCGCTACTGGCCACCGGCGCGGTCGGGGCGGTGGTGCCGGGCATGCCGACCACGGTCTTCTGGATCGGCGCGGTGTTGTGTTTCCTGAAGACCCGCCCGCACGCCGTGCGCCCCATGCTGCGCGTGCCGGTGGTGGGCCCCGCGATCCGCTGGTTCCTGCGCTGGCGGCCGTTCGGCGGGCGGAAACGCGGTCGGGGCTGACTGGCGGGCGGGAAAGCTCTATCTCCCGCGCCATGACCGACATCCTCGAGGAAGAAGACGAGACCGGCGCTCGTAAACGCGCGCTGTCCAACCGCCAGGTGCTGGGCTTTGTCGCCCGGTTCTGGAAGCGGCGGCCGGTGCTGTTTGGCCTGGGCGTCGGCCTGACGCTGGTGGCCGTCGCCTTCGATCTGGCCCTGCCCTACGCCTCGGGCCACCTGGTCGACACCGTCGCCACTCGGCCGCGCGGCGACCAAGAGGCCTGGTCAGCGCTGGCGATCTTTGTCGGCGTCTATTTCGCCTTCGCGGTGGTGCGCAACATCGCCCACCGATTCTGGATCCCGCTGGCGGCCCGGAACATGGAGGAGATGACCAACGAGAGCTTCGCCAAGGTGCAGGCCTTCTCGTCGGACTGGCACGCTGACAGCTTCGCCGGCGCGACCGTGCGCAAGCTGACCCGCGCCATGTGGGGTTATGACAGCGTCACCGACGCGGTGACGATCTGGCTGGGGCCGGGCGTCATCGTGCTGGTCGGTCTCTCCGTCGCCATGCTGGTGCGGCAACCGCTGGCGGGCGTGATCTCGCTGGTCGTGGTGGTCGCCTATCTGACGGTGAACCTCGTCATCACCGAGCGCTATGTGCGGCCGTCGAACCTCAAGTCCAACGCGCTTGATTCAAAGATCGGCGGGGCCCTGGCCGACGCGGTGACCTCCAACCCGACCGTCAAGAGCTTCGGCGCAGAAACCCGCGAGGCCGAGCGCTTGGCCAAGGTCACGGCGCAGTGGCGCGAGGCGGTGATGGTCACCTGGAACCGCTTCACCGATGTGTGGCTGGGCCAGAACCTGCTGCTGGTGGTGCTGCAAGCCGGCCTGACCGGGGCCATGGTCTGGGGCTGGGCGCAGGGCACGGCCACGCCCGGCGATGTGGCCTTCGCCATCACCGCCTTCATGCTGATGAGCGGCTACCTGCGCAATCTCGGCGAAAACATCCGCATGCTGCAGAAGGGCCTGGACGACACCGAGGACGTCGCCGCGTGGACCCGGCTTGCGCCACAGATCGCCGATGACCCCAACGCCCCCGACTTCCAGCCGGGTCCCGGGGCGATCGAATTCCAGAACGTGACCTTCCGCTACAAGGCCGCCGGCGCGCCGCTGTATGACCGGTTCAGCCTGAAGATCGCCCCCGGCGAACGGGTGGCCCTGGTCGGGCCGACGGGCTCGGGTAAGTCGACCTTCGTCAAGCTGATCCAGCGCTTGCACGACCTGCAGGACGGCGCTGTGGTCATCGACGGCCAGGACGTCTCCAAGGTCAAGCAGGCCTCCCTCCGCCGCGCCATCGCGGTGGTGCCGCAGGATCCCGCCCTCTTCCACCGGACGCTGTTTGAGAACATCGCCTACGGCAAGCCGGACGCCACCCGCGAGGAGGTTGAGGACGCCGCCATCAAGGCCCGCGCCCACGACTTCATCCTGGGCCTGCCCAAGGGCTATGACACCCTGGTCGGCGAGCGGGGAGTCAAGCTGTCGGGCGGCGAGCGCCAACGGGTGGCCATCGCCCGCGCCTTTCTGGCCGACGCGCCGATCCTGGTTTTGGACGAGGCGACCTCGTCGCTGGACGTCGAGACCGAAGGCCAGGTCCAAGAGGCCGCCGAGGCGCTGATGGAGGGCCGCACCACGATCGTCATCGCCCACCGCCTGTCGACGGTGCGCGGCGCTGACCGGATCCTCGTCTTCCAGGGCGGTCGCGTGGTCGAGGAAGGCCGCCATGCCGAGCTGACGGCGCGGGGCGGGGTCTATGCGCGACTCAATGCGATCAGCGCGGGGGTGGCTTAGCGCTGACCTCACAATCCTTGCTGGCTGGCTGCAGCGCTAGGCGACGGCCGTCCAGGATCAAGTCGCGACGCGCAACCGGCTCGCTCAGGCTCGGCGGGCCCGCCTTCATCCAGGCCTCCAGGTCGTAGGTCTCGCAGCCTACCGTCGCCACCGAGGTGAGACGCCAAGTCCGATCCGAGCCTTCAGCGAAGACCTTCAGGCGGTCGCCTTCGGCCAGCAGAACTTCGTCCCTACCGTCGGCGTCGACGTCGGTGACGAGCGCCGGACATTGCATGGCGGTGAAGGTGCAGTTCGAGCCCGATGGCTTTGACCAGTCCTGCGTAACGAAGCTCGGGGGCAGTGTCTTGCCGGCCGGATAGACCGCCATGGCCTTGAAGTTCGGCTGTGCGCTATCCGACGAATTGCGCTTCTCGGTGCTGGCGGCGGCGTCGCGGGCGAGCTTGGCGACCTCCGCGTCAGGATGGGTCTTGAGTTTGTCCAGCGTATCGCGGCCATAGCGACCAGAGTCGAAGCGCAGGAACTGGAAGTCGAATCTCTCCGCCGAGACCTTGCCCGTTTCCAGGCGCTTCACCTGGCTGTTCACCGAAAGTCGCGCTGGATTGGCGATCGGGGTGAACAGGGCGATCAACAGCAGGACGCAAACCGCCGCCATCAGCGGGTTTGTCCGCTCCAGCGGCTTCATCCAGGGACCCGGCTTCACGGCGGCGAGCGCATAGCCGATCGTGAAGCCGATCGCGACCAGCAGGAAGACGCCGGCGAACACCCGCTCGGGCGTCAGGCCGTACTGGTCGATCCGCAGCCACAGGGCGTAGCCGGCCAGGATCACAATCGGGATCAGCAGCAGGCCCGCGACTCGCGCCGCAACCCGGGGGATCAGGTGCGGTGGGTCTTCGCCGTCCTGGTAGGCGGCGTTGATCAGCAGGATCAGGGCGGCGGCGGCGGCCAGCAGCAGGGCGGTGGCGGCCTTGGTGCCCCACAACGGCGCCAGGCCCGTGAAGGGCAGGGTGGCCAGGAAGCCGCCGCCGATCAGCACCATCAGCGGCAAGAGCCAGGTGAGCAGGGTCAGGCCCACGGTCAGGGCGCCGCGCACGAGGCCCGCGCGCGCCTCGGTCAGTTGTACGGCCATATGCACGGCGGCGGCGAACATCAGGCCGGTCGCGGGGAAGGCGAAGGCGGTCTCGCCGATCAGCTTGCCGATGGCCGATATCCCGATCAGCTTGAACAGGGCGGCGGCCAGGAACAGAAGCAGCCAGAAGGCGCCGGTGAAGGCCAGCGACAGCGCCAGTCGTACCCCGTTGGTCCAGGTCAGGTCGAAATAGTCGGTATAGGGCGCGACCAGCTTGCCAGCCGCGTCCGCCGGCTGAACCAGATGGTGCGCGATGAACAGCATCACGGCCGTGGCCAGGAACAGCGGCGGCGACAGGGGGCTAACGCCGATCCGATCGGGCGCGGCGCCGACCCAGGCGGCGTGGACGGCCAGGACCGCGGTGAGGGCGGTGGCGATCGCCGTCCAGACTAAGAGGTTCCCGCGACGCATCGCCGACAGAGCCGCGAGCGGCAGAAGCGGAATCATCAGCCCGCAGACCAGCAGCGGCGCGTAGAGCATCGGCTGCGTCGCGGGCCAGGCCTTGGACTCGTCGGCCTTTTGCAGAAGGAACAGCAGAACGCCTTGGGCCAGGCCGATGGCCAGACGCAGAATGGCGGCGTCGCGCGATCGCGTGGCGTCCATGACAAGGTCCTCCCGTGCAGGGCCACACCATCACGTCGGCGCAAGGTTGTGAAGCGGGACGCCTTGGCCTAGCAATTTCGCCCTCAGTGGAGGGGTATCGATGAAACAGTCTTTCCGAGCGGGTCTCCTGGCCCTCGCCGCCGTAGCGGCCCTGTCGGGTCCCGTCGCGTTCGCCCAGGACAAGGGCGGCGACAAGCCGGCCGCAGAGAAGTCCGGAACGGACCTGCCCGCGTTTCCCAGCGAGAAATCGGTCAAGCAGACCACGGTGCTGGCCGGCAAGACCCTGGCCTACACCGCCACGGTCGGCGCAATGCCCGTGCGCGACGAGAAGGGCAAGAAGATCGCCGAGGTGGTCTACACCGCCTACACCCTGGACGGGCCGCGCGATCCCAAGCGTCCGATCACCTTCGCCTTCAACGGCGGCCCGGGCGCGGCCAGTGTCTATCTGAATTTCGCCCTGGGCCCCAAACGCGTGCAGTTCGGCGCCGAAGGCGACAGCCCGTCCGATTTCAGCAAGCTGGATGACAATCCGGCCTCGTGGATGGACTTTACGGACCTCGTCTTCATCGACCCCGTCGGCACCGGCTTCTCGCGCTCGCTGGTCAATGAGGACGAGACCAAGAAGCGCTTTTATGGCGTCAAGCAGGACATCGACTACCTGTCGCGGATCGTCTTCGACTACTTGGTCAAGACCGATCGCCTGACCTCGCCGAAGTACCTCGTGGGCGAAAGCTATGGCGGCTTCCGCGGCCCACGCCTGGCCTACACGCTCCAGACGGATCTGGGCGTGGCGGTGAAGGGGGTGGTGCTGGTGTCGCCGCTGCTGACCAGCGCCGGCCGCGTCTCGCAGGAGATCTCGCCGCTGCCGGCCATGTGGACCCTCCCGTCGATCGCTGCGGCCAAGCTGGAGCGCGACGGCAAGCTGACGCCCGAGAGCATCAAGGCCGTCGAGGACTACACGCGCGGCGAATACATGGTCGACCTGATGAAGGGCTCCGACCCCGCCGCCCTGGACCGTCTGACGGCCAAGGTCTCGGCGATGACGGGGCTGGACCCCAACTATGTGCGTCGCGCCGGCGGTCGCCTCGAAACCCAGTCGTTCCTGCGCGAGGTGTTCCGTGACAAGGGGCGCCTGGGCAGCCGCTACGACAGCAACGTCACGTCGCTGGATCCTTTCCCCAACGCCCCGACCCAGGAGGTCAATGATCCGATCCTGGATGCGATCATCGCCCCGACCACCAGCGCCATCGTCGACTTCACCACCCGCGTCGTCGGCTGGAAGCCCGAGGGCCGCTACGACGCGCTGTCGGACGTCGTGAACCGCAACTGGGATCGCGGTCGCGGCCCCGATACCGAGTCGGTCTCGGATCTGCGCAAGATCGTCTCGGTCGACCCCAAGCTGAAGGTTCTGATCGTCCACGGCTACAACGATCTGTCGTGCCCGTTCTTCGCCTCGCGCCTGATCGTCGACGCCATGCCGGCGACGGCGAACGGCCGCGTGACGCTGGCCAACTATGCGGGCGGCCACATGTTCTACAGCCGCCCCGACAGCGGCGCGGCGTTCCGCAAGGACGTGATGGCGCTTTACGGCGCGAAATAGTCAGGGCGGGTGTCGGCGGGGACGCTCCTGAAGCGTCCTTCGTTCAATCGATCGAGGACCATCCGATGATGAAGCCCCCCGCCGCGTCCGTTGACGACTATCTGGCCAAGCTGCCCGCCGAACAGCGCGCGGCCCTGGAGACGCTGCGCGCTCAGATCCGCGCGGCCGCGCCCGAGGCGGTCGAAGCGATCAGCTACGGCCTGCCGACCTTCAAGCTGAACGGCAATCTCGTCCACTTCGGCGCGGCGGCGAAGCATTGCGCGTTCTATCCAGGCGCGGTGATGGACGTGTTCGCCGAGCGCCTGGCGCGGTTTGACACGGCTAAGGGCACGATCCGCTTCCAGCCGGACAAGCCGCTGTCGCCGGAGCTTGTGGCGGACATCGTCCGCTATCGGATGGCGCAGAACGCGGAGGTGGCCGCACGGCGGAAGGCGGACGCTAGCGCTGCGCGTCTCACGCGTTAGGACAGGCCGAGGATGCGCAGGTAGGCCGAATAAATAAAAATGAGCGTCGCGATCCAGCCGATGATGCCGGCCAAGACGACCCTTGGCCGTTTTGATCGCCAGGCGACTAGGAAGGCGATCAAGCCTGCGCTGTTCAGGCCGACGTAGTGTGTGAGCTTTTCCCATTGGCTCTGCTCGATCATATGGATCGTGCTCGGGATCTCGATCGCCAGGGTGAGAAAGAAGACACCAATGATCGGGCCTAGGATCCAGTTGCGGCGCGCGAAGAAATAGTCGTCAAGATCTGGCCAGGCGGCGTGATCGTCCGGCGTCACCGTGATGGCGGCGAGAAAGTAAGCCACGCCGATAATGATCGGGATGGCCAGATCGATCAGATCGATGCGGAGGTTCTGCAAGCGAAGCCACGCGTCGATCATCGACGCGGTCAATTGCAGAAAGACCAGCACGCCGACTGCGGGCGTGAGCAGTCCGATCTTGGGTCGGATCCGGGCGCGAATGAGCTTTCCAAACCCGAGCAGGAGTTCCGCCAGGCCTATGCCCAGCAAGATTCCGTAGAACCCCATGAAGAACTCGAATTTGGACATGGCGCGACCTCCCCCCCGGCGACCATCGCAGAACTCCACCTATCGCAGAGATCACAAGTCTGGCGGCGGTCCAACTTGATTCCGACCGCCCAACCAGACGGGCTTGAGCCGAGCTTTGGTGTCAGGTCCGCAGAAGATCCAAAGGCGTGACGCTACCGCGCCAGCCTTCCGTCCTCCAGCGTCGCCGGCTCGAACGGGAAGATCACCGCCGGATCGGGCTTCGCTACGCTCTTGAGGATCTTCTTGTCGCCCGCCGCATGCAGCAGCCAGCGAATGACGTTGAGCCGCGCGGCCTTCTTGTTGTCGGCGCGGACGCAGATCCAGGGCGAGACATCGCTGTGGGTGCGCATCAGCATGTCGTCGCGGGCGGCGGTGTAGTCGTCCCACTTTTCCTGAGCGTACTTGTCGAGATCGCTGGTCTTGAAGGCCTTCAGCGGATCCTCGCGGCGGGACTTCAGGCGCTTGGCCTGCTCGTCGCGGCTGATGTCCAGCCAGAACTTCACATAGCGCAGGCCGTTCTCGACCAGCATGCGCTCGAAGGCGGGGACGTCGCGCAGGAACTGCTCCTGCTGCTGCGGCGTCGAAAAGCCCATCACCCGCTCGACGCCGGCGCGGTTGTACCAGGAGCGATTGAACAGCACCGCCTCGCCGCAGGCCGGCAGCCAGTCGACATAGCGCTGGAAGTACCACTCACTGCGTTCGCGGTCTGTGGGCTTGGGCAGGGCCACCACCGTGGTGGCGCGTCGCGACAGGTGTTCGGTGATGCGGGCGATCGTCCCGTCCTTGCCGGCGGCGTCGCGGCCCTCGAAGACGACGAGGATCTTGTCGCCGTCCTTGATCGCCTTCTTCTGCAGGGCGATCAGCGCCAGCTGCAGCTGGACGAGTTCGGTCTCGTAGTCTTCGGACTTGCTCATCTGGCGAGCCTACCCCCGAAATTGCCTGTTTGTCGCGCCTTCGGGCGGCGAAACCGCTTTACACTTTCGCCTCAGCCGCTCGAGTTGCGCTAGAAGGACGACATGATCCGTCTCTTCGTTCCCAACGCTCTCTCCGCCGGGGCCGGCGTCGTCCCGACTGTCGACCAGTCGCGCTACCTGACCTCGGTGATGCGCCTGTCCGTCGGCGCCGAGCTTCTGCTGTTCAACGGTCGCGACGGCGAATGGCGGGCGACCATCGTCGAGGCCACCAAGCGCGGCTGTCTGTTGAAAGCCGAGGAACTGACTCGGCCAATGCATCTGGGGCCGGACCTTGATCTGATCGTTGCGATGGTCAAGCGCGGCCGGGTTGAAACCATCGTCGAGAAGGCGGCTGAGCTTGGCGCGCGCCGGGTGCGCCTGACCATCACGCGCCGGACGAATGTCGACTTCGTCAAGCTGGGGCGCCTGGACGCCATCGCCATGGAGGCCGCCGAGCAGACCGGACGCCTCGACGTGCCCGAGGTCGCCGACCCGGAGAAGCTGGACAAGATCCTGGACGGATGGGATCCGGCCCGCCGCCTGGTGTTCTGCGACGAGGGCGGCGACGCCAAGCCTGCGATCAAGGCTCTGGCGGGAACCGGCGGTCCGGCCGCCATCCTGATCGGCCCCGAAGGCGGCTTCGCGCCAGAGGAGCGCGAGCGCCTGCGCGGACTTTCATTTGTCACGCCGGTGTCGCTGGGCCCGCGCATCCTGCGCGCCGACACGGCGGCCATTTCGGCCATGACTCTCTGGCAGGCTGCTGCCGGGGATTGGCGCTAGCACGCAGATTAGCTCGAGCTGGCCCCTTGAGGTTCGCAAAGAAAACGCCCAACTGGGCGTGACTGAATAGTATCGCCGTCGGCGGAGAGCATGGGCCCTCTCCTCCAGCAGCACTGCACCCTGGGGAGGGACGGCTTGCATGGCCGAGACCGCTAACGACCAAGAGCGCCAGCTGACGCTCGCCGATCTGACCGAATATTTCGCCAAGGGCTCCAAGTCCAAGGACGCCTTCCGCGTGGGCGCCGAGCACGAGAAGTTCGGCTTCTATCTCGGCTCGCATGAGCCCGTGCCCTACGAGGGCGACAAGGGCGTCCACGCCCTTCTGACTGGCCTGCAGCGCTTTGGCTGGACCCCGGTCATGGAAGGCGAGGTCATTATCGGTCTCGAGCGCAACGGGGCCAATGTAAGCCTGGAGCCGGGCGGCCAGTTCGAGCTGTCCGGCGCGCCGCTCTCGACCATGCACGAGATCTGCGAGGAGACCGGCCAGCACCTGGACGAGGTCAAGACCGTCGCCGACGAGCTGGGCCTGGGCTTCACGGGTCTGGGCTTCTCGCCCAAGTGGACGCGCGCGCAGGTGCCGATCATGCCCAAGGGGCGGTACGTGATCATGCGCAACTACATGCCCAAGGTCGGTAATCTGGGCCTCGACATGATGCTGCGCACCTGCACGGTGCAGGCCAATCTCGACTTCTCCAGCGAAGCCGACATGGTCACCAAGTTCCGCATGAGCCTGGCCCTGCAGCCGATCGCCACGGCCCTGTTCGCCAATTCTCCATTCACGGAAGGCAAGCCGAACGGCTTCCTCTCGGCCCGGGCCAATGTCTGGACCGACACCGATCCCAACCGCACGGGCCTGCTGGATTTCGTGTTCGAGGACGGCTTCGACTTCGAGCGCTACGCCCGCTATGCGCTCGATGTGCCGATGTACTTCGTCAAGCGCGGCGACAAGTACATCGACGTCGCCGGCCGCAGCTTCCGCGACTTCATCGAGGGCAAGCTTCCGGAACTGCCCGGCGAAATCGCCACGATGAAGGACTGGGCTGACCATACGACCACGGCCTTCCCCGAAGTGCGCCTGAAGACCTATCTGGAAATGCGCGGCGCTGACGCCGGGCCCTGGAGCCGCCTGTGCGCTCTCCCGGCCCTGTGGACCGGCGTGTTCTACGATGACGCGGCGCTGGCGGCGGCCTGGGACCTTTGCAAGGACTGGACGCTGGAGGACCGTGAGGGCCTGCGTCGCGACGTGCCCAAGCTTGGCCTCAAGGCCAAGGTCGCCGGTCGCACCGCCCAGGACGTGGCCAGGGACTTTGTCGCCATCGCCAAATCGGGCCTGAAGAACCGCGCCCTGCTGAACGGCGGGTTCCTGGACGAGACGATCTATCTGGGCGAACTTGAGCAGATCGCCGACAGCGGGGTCACCCCGGCCGAGAAGCTGCTGTCGCTCTACAACGGCGCCTGGGGCGGTGACATCGACCGCGTCTTCACCGACTGCGCCTACTAGAGCCCATTAGCTTTAGATGGAATCATCTAAAGCGTTTGGGGCTAATTGTTTGATTTTGTTGTATTTTTATCTGGTTTAGATGGTTCCGTCTAAACCAGACAGGCTCTAGGCGCCGGGCGGGTTAGAAGATCGCGCGCAATCCCACGATCAGTCCCGCCCAAAGTCCGATCGTCGCGGCCAGCGCCACAAGTCTTCCCCAGGCGAAGCGGCGCTGCGGCCGGATTACGGTCGCGTGAACAGCCTGATCATAAGAGACGTAGGCCATGGTTTCCTCCGGGCGTCTCTGACGGACGCTGGAGCGATGGTCGCGCTCCTAGGGGTTAAAAGCGCCTTAATTCGCGGTTTGGATCAAGGGGACCCAATGTCGCGGTAGGGGGTGTCGATGTCGCGCTCCTCGCGCTCGGGGTCGGGCATGGCGACATTGGGCGGCCAGCGCTCGGCCTGGCTTGTTCCCGACCCGCTGTCAGTGTGTCGGATCACCTCCCCCACATCCAAGGCTTGCGTCTGCGCGGGCGTCAGGTCGCCAAGCTGGAACTCGACATGCTCGGGATAGAAGGCCAGGCGACCGGCGATCGCCTCGAGCGCCGGGTAGGGCGACTCATAGGACCAGACCGCGTCCTCGATCACCTGGCGATCTCGATAGATCGTGAAGTAGGACGCCTGCCCCTTGTAGGGGCAGTGGGTGGATTTGTCCGTCCGGCGCAGGAACGCCATTTGGACGTCGTCGCGCGGGAAATAGTAGACGGGCGGGTAGTTCGCTTCCTGCAACACCAGAACATCATCGCTGTCGGCGATCTCGTGGCCCTCGAAGAGCACACGCACCACACCGGGCGCCGGCGTCAGGTGAAGGGGGTGGGTTTCGTCGGGCGTCTTCATGGTCTGGGGCTCCCATCCGCGTTCGGGTCACGCCCTTAAACGCACCGGAGGCCAGCCAAGCTTCAGGCCTTGCGAAGGCGCTTAGACAACCCGGCGCAAGCCGTTGCTTGTGAAACCGTCTCTCGCGTGGTCTTCTCGCCGCCAAATTGGGGCCGGCGGGGACGATTTGACCACATGGGGGGTCGGTTTCCGCCTCTCGTTACGTTTCAAGGCTAGCGTATGAACATCGTTATCGCCGTGGGTATTCTGGTCACGCTCGTGACCGGCATCCCGGTCCTTGTCCAATTGCTGAAAGGCCATCCGCGCGGCCTGATCATCTGCTTCCTGGCTGAAATGTGGGAGCGCTTCTCCTACTACGGCATGCGCGCCATCCTGATCTTCTACCTCACGCAGCACTTCCTGTTCGATCCCAAGGTCGCGTCCGGCCACTACGGGTCCTACACCGCGCTGGTCTATCTGGTGCCGCTGCTGGGCGGCTTCCTGGCCGACAAGTGGCTGGGCACGCGCAAGGCCGTGGCGTTCGGCGCCGTGCTGCTGGTCGCGGGTCACCTGGCCATGGCCATCGAAGGCAAGCCCGCCGTCCAGACCCTGACCTATCAGGGCGCCACCTACGAGTTCCAGGCCGAGGGCCGCGGACAGAACCGCGAAGCCAAGCTGGTCGTCGACGGCAAACCCTATGAGGTCGCCGCCACCAAGGTCGGCGATTTCGAGATCAAGGGCCTGCCGGCCAACGCGCCGTTGCCGGCCGTGCTGCCGAAGGCCGACTACAAGCTGGACGTCACGGGTCGCGACCCGCTGTATCTCAACATCTTCTGGTTCTCGCTGTCGCTGATCATCCTGGGCGTCGGCTTCCTGAAGCCGAACATCTCGACCATCGTCGGCCAGCTCTATCCGCAGGGCGATCCGCGCCGCGATCCGGGCTTCACGCTCTACTACTACGGCATCAACCTCGGCTCGTTCTGGGCCTCGATCCTCTGCGGCCTGCTGGGCGTCAATGTCGGCTGGTGGGCGGGCTTTGGCCTCGCCGGGATCGGGATGCTGGCCGGCTTCGTCGTCTTCGTGCTGGGCAAGCCCTGGCTGGACGGCAAGGCCGAACCGCCGCAGCCCAAGGTTCTGAAAGAGAAGGTCGCCGGCCCGATCAATCGCGAACTGGCCATCTACGGCCTGTCTTTGCTGGGCCTGATCGGCATCTTCTACCTTGTTCAGTTCAACGCCATCGTCGGCGTCGCGCTCAACATCGGCATCCTGGCCTCACTGGGCTACATCGGCTGGTTCATGTTCACCAAGTGCGCCAAGGAAGAGCGTGAGCGCCTGGCTCTGGCCGTGTTCCTGATCTTCGGCGCGGTGGTGTTCTGGACCCTGTTCGAACAGGCCGGCTCGTCGCTCAGCCTCTTTGCGGCCACCAATGTCCAACTGGATCTGGTCCGCGAGCCTCTGGCGCTGTTCAACGGCGCGGTGACCCTGGCCACCCCGGACCAGCTGGCCAAGGCCGGCATCGACGCGGCCTCGACCTTCTGGGTCGACACCAGCTTCAACGCCCCCCAGACCCAGGCTCTGAACGCCGGCTGGATCCTGATCTTCGCGCCGGTGTTCGCCGCGGTCTGGACCTTCCTGGGCCGGCGCGGCAAGGACCCGAACCCGGTGATCAAGTTCGGCCTAGCCCTGATCCAGGTCGGCGCCGGCTTCCTGCTGCTGCAGTGGGGCTCCACCTTCGCCGACGGCGCCTTCAAGCTGCCGCTGATCTTCCTGGTCCTGATGTACATGCTGCACACCACCGGCGAGCTATGCATGTCGCCGGTCGGCCTGTCGCAGATGACCAAGCTGTCGCCGGCCTCGGTGGTGTCGTTCATGATGGCCGTCTGGTTCATGGCGGTCGCCATCGCCCAGTGGGTTGGCGGCAAGATCGCCGGCCTGGCGGCCACCGAGACGGTCGGCGGTCAGGTGCTCGACCCTGGCGCAGCCCTGGCCGCGTCGTTGAAGGTCTTCAACATCATCGGCCTTGTGTCGGTCGTGATCGGGATCGGCTTCCTGCTGCTCTCGCCGGTCCTCAAGAAGTGGTCGCACGGCGCCGACGACGTCGACGCCGCCAAGGCGGCCTAGGCTAAGAGGGGCCCCGGCGACGATCCGGGGCCCCTCGCGGAGACGTGGAGGGGGCCACGTCTCACCTTCGGGTGGGACGGTCCTCGCGGTGGCTCAAACCGCGGGGACCGCTTCCGCTCCCAACCCGAATATTGCTGGCGTACTCGCCTGATCTCGACGGTGCCCGTCGCGCCGTGGTGAGGAAAGTTACAAGCCCGACAGGTGGATTAAACCTTTGCAAGGTGGCGCGAGGCTGAGGCCTGCTCGACTGACGCGCCACCTGCAGGAGAGGTCATGAGCCGACTTTCGACACCGCTCGCCGTCGCCGATCTCGACGCGCCCGATGGGGCGGACTTGCTGGCGTTGAACAACGCGCATGCTGTGGAACTGTCATGGCTGGAGCCCGCGCGACTGGCGCATCTGGTCGAGCAGGCGTTCCTGGCGCGTCGCGTCGGCGTTGCGGACGCCTTGTTGCTGACCTTTGACCAAGGCGCGGACTACGACAGTCCCAACTTCCTGTGGTTTCGCGAACGCTATCCGAAATTTGTCTATGTCGACCGCGTCGTCGTCGCCGACAGCGCGCGGGGCAGGGGACTGGCGCGCGCGCTGTATGACGATCTTTTCGCCGCGGCCAGAACGGCGGGACACGAGCGGATCGTCTGCGAGGTCAACTCGGACCCGCCCAATCCGGCTTCAGACGCCTTCCACGCCGCGCTGGGCTTTGTTCCCGTTGGGACGGCGGAGATCCACGGCGGCAAGAAGACCGTGACCTATCTCGAGCGACGGCTTTAGAAAAACGCCCCCTCTGTCGCGGCGCCTGGCGGCGCGATGCGAAGCATCGTGACGGAGGGGGCGCTCTGGGAGCCCCCTAAACAGCCGTGCCGCCCACGGTCAGGCCGGTGATCTTCAGCGACGGCTGGCCAACGCCCACGGGCACGCCCTGGCCGGACTTTCCGCAGACGCCGATGCCGGGATCGAAGTCGAAGTCGTTGCCGATCATCGTCACGCGGGTGAGAGCGCTGGGACCATCGCCGATCAGGGTTGCGCCCTTCACGGGGGCGGTGATCTTGCCGTCCTCGACGAGATAGGCCTCGGTGCACTGGAAGACGAACTTGCCGTTGGTGATGTCGACCTGGCCGCCGCCGAAGTTGGCGCAGTAAAGGCCGCGCTTCATCGAGGCGATCATTTCCTGAGGATCGTCTTTGCCCGCCAGCATGCCAGTGTTGGTCATGCGCGGCATGGGCATGTGGGCGTAGGACTGGCGACGGCCGTTGCCGGTGGCCTTCATGCCCATAAGGCGCGCGCTCATCCGGTCGTGCATGTAGCCCACCAGGATGCCGTCCTCGATCAGGATGGTGCGCTCGGTGGGCGTGCCCTCGTCGTCGATGGTCAGCGAGCCGCGGCGGCCGGGGATCGAGCCGTCGTCAAACACGGTGACACCGGGGGCGGCCACGCGCTCGCCGATACGGCCTGAAAAGGCGCTGATGCCCTTGCGGTTGAAGTCGCCTTCCAGGCCGTGGCCGACGGCCTCATGCAGCAGCACGCCGTTCCAGCCCGGACCCAGCACCACGTCCATCTCGCCGGCCGGGCAGGCGACGGCGTCAAGGTTCACGAGCGCCATGCGCAGGGCCTCGTCGACCTGGTCCTGCCACTTGTCCGGGCTGATCCAGGCGGCGAAGCCGGCGCGGCCGCCGGCGCCGGACGAGCCGCTCTCGCGGCGGCCGTCCTTTTCGACGGTGACCTGGACATTGACGCGCACCAGCGGGCGCACATCGCGGATCAGCCGGCCGTCAGCGCGCAGGATCTCGACGACCCGGCGCTCGCCGGCCATCGAGGCCATCACCTGCACGACACGCGGGTCGCGGGCGCGGGCGAAGGCGTCGATTTCTTGAAGGAGGGCGACCTTGTCGGAAAAGTCCGGCGCGCTGACCGGATTGTCCTCGCCATAGAGCTTTTCGTTGGTGGCGCGCGGACCTTCCGCCGAAACGCCGGCATGACCGCGCTTGGCCAGGCTGGCCGAATCGGCGGCGCGGCGAATGGCGGCTTCGGAGATCTCCGCCGCGTGAGCGTAGCCTGCCGTCTCGCCGGCCACGACACGCAGGCCAAAGCCCTCGCCCGAATCGTAGGAGGCGCTCTTGAGGCGTCCATCGTCGAAGACGAAGGCCTCGCTCTCGGAGCGCTCAAGGAAAAGTTCGCCGTCATCGGCGCCGGCCAGCGCTTCGCCCAGGATTGCGCGGGCGCGGTCGGGATCGACGCCGGCGGCGTCCAGGATCGAAAGAGAAGAGGCGGGGATCGGAGCGTTCATGGTCCTACAGGTAGGCCTTCCGAACGCGCTCGTCACCCCGCCCCGTTTGTCGCAGATCAGTACTCGCGGCGGACTTCGCCCGAACCGGTGATCTCGCTGGTCACCAGCTTGGGCTCGGTGCGCAGCTCGACGTCGCCGCTGCCGGAGATGTCGATCTTGGCCTTGCCCGTGGCGAAGACCGCGCCGCCGCCGCTGCCCGAGACGTCGATGGTGGCGTCCTTGGCCTTCAGGGCGGCCAGATCGGCGTAGCCCGAGCCGGAGTTGTCGACGGCGATCGTATCCGTCTTGCCCTCAGCCTCGACGTCGCCGCTGCCGGAGATGTCGAGACCCAGGCTGGGATGCTCATAACGACGGATATCGAGATCCCCCGAGCCGCGCACCTCAAAGCGGGTGACGTCCGGCGCGACGACGGTGATCTTCATCCGGTCGCGGTCGCTCCGGACCTGCAGTCCGTCTCGACCCAAGGTCATCACCGCCCGGTCGGTGAGATTGATGTCATCGAGGGTGATGCGGCCGCCGTCGACCTTCAGGCGATCGACATAGGATTTGGGTCCGGAGACGACGACCTTGGCCTCGGCGCCCTGGACGAACACCACATCGACCGGCAGGTCGATGATCAGCACGTCCTTTCCGGACCAAGCCAGAGTGCGATCGACGATCGGTGTTGGCTCGCCCCCGGCGCCGACGTGTCGGATGGTGCGGACCACCCGACCATTGTCGTCGGTGATGGTGACATTGGCCTCATCCCCGAACGGGATCGTCCAGCCGTTCTTCATCAGTTCAGGGCCGGCGACGGCCGCCACCCCAGCGAAGCAACCGACTGCGAGGGCGAAGCTCGCCCCGGCGACGATGAGCGTATTGCGGATCATCATGGTCCCCTCCTCTCCGCTCAAGCTTGTTCCATGGCCGGCTTCAGAAGCCGGAAGTGCAGACGGGCGTACCAGACGACCGCGTTGAAGACCCCGACCGTCACCAGCGTCAGCAGCGAGCCGACGAAGGTGGCCGACGCCATCAGGCCGATGCCGGCCAGGAAGGCGGTGATCGGTCCCCCTGGCGGCGACGCCAGCGGCCCTGCGGCGAAGATGAAGCCGCCGAGGAAGAAGATCGTCACCACGGCCACCAGGAAGCCGAACAGCGTGGCCAGCACGCCCATCAGCAGGGGCAGCAGGAACATCACGTCTATGGCACCAAGGCCGATCAGGGCGATGATCGCGGCCATCGCGTTGGACGGCGTCTTCTTTTCTTCCCACTGCTTCAGGCCGGCTTCGGCGCGAAGCTCCCGCGCGAGGCGATCGGGATCGCCCAGGGCGGCGGCCACCTCGGCCTCGGGGCGCCCCGCGGCTTGGGCGTCGGCGAAGTGAGCCTCATGATCGGCGACGATGTCGGCGATCGTGGTGGCGGGGAGTCCCGAAAGGCCCCGGCGCAGGCGGGTGATGAACTCGGCGCGGGTCATGCGGCGGCTCCCACGATGTCGTTCACCGCGTTGGCGAACGCAGTCCATTCGGCCTTCTGCTGCTCCAGGCTTTGGCGCCCGGCGGCGGTGAGGCGGTAGTATTTGCGCGGCGGGCCGCTCTGGCTTTCCACCAGATAGGTCTCGACCAGGCCATCCGACTGCATGCGGCGCATCAGCGGATAGATCGTCCCTTCCCCCATATCGATGTCCTTCGTGAGCCTGCTGGCGATCTCGTAGGCGTAGCTGTCGGCGTGCGAGAGCAGGGCCAGCACACAGAGCGCCAGCACGCCTTTCTTCAGTTGGATTTCAATTGTTTCCGGCACGGCGTCCTTGCCTCCGTTGATGCTCTCTTGTACCGCCCGGTACTGAGTGGTGCAAGGTACCTATCCATGAATGATACGTAATGATCCGGACGCCGGATTCGCGGGTTTCTGAGAGCGATTCGCGACTGGACCCCCTCGCGGTGGGGATAACCGCCTATTCCCGTGCTCAGGGCGTGGGCTCTGGCGCTTGGCAAGGGCTGGCGATGCGCGTATGCAGCCTCCGGACCGACAATCGGGAGGGCTGGGCGTCGACGCGCGACTCATTTTGAGTGAAGTCGATTGCGCAGGACCTTATCGACAGTCGTAATGTGCATGTCGGCGCGGCGCGGGCCTTGATCGGGCTCAAATCGCCGCCGAAACGGGCCGTGAGGGATATGAAGGCGCAATTTTCGGGGATTCGGCGGATCATGACGGGCGCGTCCGCCCTCGCCGCTACGATGATGTTCGCGGGTCACGCGCTCGCTGAAGATCTGATGGGTCAGCCGACGCCGGGGGCCATTGACCTCCAGCCGGCCGCGTCGGAGCTGAAGCACCATGCGATCCAGTTCCACAATGTGATCCTGATGCCGATCATCACGGCCATCACCCTGCTGGTGCTGGGCCTGCTGATCTGGATCATCGTTCGCTACAACAAGAAGGCGAACCCGGTTCCCGCCAAGTTCAGCCACAACACCACGATCGAGGTGATCTGGACCGTTGTGCCGGTTCTGATCCTGATGGTCATCGCCATCTTCTCGTTCCGTCTGCTGTTCCACTACAACGACATGCCCAAGCCGGACCTGACCGTGAAGGCCACGGGCTACCAGTGGTACTGGGGCTACGAGTATCCGGACCAGAAGGTCAGCGAGATCATCTCGCTGCCGCTCACCAAGGAGCAGGCGGACGCCAAGAAGGTCCCGTACCTGCTGGCCGCCGACAACGCGATGGTCGTTCCGGTGAACAAGGTCGTCCGCGTTCAGGTCACCGCCGCCGACGTGATCCACGCCTTCGCCCTGCCGGCGTTCGGCCTGAAGACCGACGCCATCCCTGGCCGCCTGAATGAAACCTGGTTCAAGGCCGAGCGCACCGGCGTGTTCTACGGCCAGTGCTCGGAGCTGTGCGGCGTCGACCACGCCAACATGCCGATCGAGATCAAGGTCGTGACCCAGGCCGAGTTCGACGCCTGGGTGAAGGCCAAGACCGCTCCGCCCGCGCCCGTGGCCGCTCCGGCTGAAGCTGCTGCGACCCCCGCCTCGGCTCCGGCCGCCCCCGCTTCCGCTCCGGCCGCGGCTCCCGCCGCGCCGGCGGCCTAAGAATACGATCGTAGGATAGACGTCAGATGGCTTCCGCCGCAGACACTCACGACCACGCCCACGACGACGACCACAAGCCGCCGTTCTTCGCCCGCTGGTTCTTTTCCACGAACCACAAGGACATCGGCACGCTGTACATCCTGTTCGCCATCATGGCGGGCATCGTCGGCGGCGCTCTTTCGGGCCTCATCCGCTGGGAGCTGATGGAGCCGGGCATTCAGGTGTTCTCCGACACCGGCATGCTGGCCCAGATGGGCATCTTCAAGGGCAAGCACGGCTACAACGCCGTCGTCACCGCCCACGCTCTGATCATGATCTTCTTCATGGTCATGCCCGCCATGATCGGCGGCTTCGGCAACTGGTTCGTTCCGATCATGATCGGCGCGCCGGACATGGCCTTCCCGCGGATGAACAACATCTCGTTCTGGCTGCTGGTCGCCGCCTGGGTTCTGCTGGTCCTGTCGATGTTCGTCGACGGCGGCCCGGGCCACGGCTTCGGCGGCGGCTGGACGATCTATCCGCCGCTGTCGACCATCGGTCACAAGGGTCCGGCCATGGACCTGGCGATCCTGTCGCTCCACCTGGCCGGCGCTTCGTCGATCTTGGGCGCGATCAACTTCATCACCACGATCTTCAACATGCGCGCGCCGGGCATGACCCTGCACCGCATGCCGCTGTTCGCCTGGTCGGTGCTGATCACCGCCTTCCTGCTGCTGCTGTCGCTGCCCGTCCTGGCCGGCGCCATCACCATGCTGCTGACCGACCGTAACTTCGGCACCCACTTCTTCGACCCGGCCGCCGGCGGCGACCCCGTCATGTTCCAGCACCTGTTCTGGTTCTTCGGCCACCCGGAAGTGTACATCCTGATCCTGCCGGGCTTCGGCATCATCAGCCACATCGTCTCGACCTTCTCCAAGAAGCCGGTGTTTGGCTACCTGGCGATGGCCTACGCGATGGTCGCCATCGGTTTCGTCGGCTTCGTCGTGTGGGCGCACCACATGTACACCGTCGGCATGAGCATCAACCTGCGCGCCTACTTCGTGGCCGCCACGATGATCATCGCCGTCCCGACGGGCGTGAAGATTTTCAGCTGGATCGCCACGATGTGGGGCGGTTCGATCAGCTTCAAGACGCCCATGCTGTGGGCGATGGGCTTCATCTTCCTGTTCACGGTCGGCGGCGTCACCGGCGTCGTCCTGTCGAACGCCGGCATCGACTACAGCCTGCACGACACCTACTACGTGGTGGCCCACTTCCACTACGTGCTGTCGCTGGGCGCCGTGTTCGCCATCTTCGCGGGCTTCTACTACTGGTTCGAGAAGATGTGGGGCGTGAAGTACAACGAGTTCCTGGGCGCGCTGCACTTCTGGATCATGTTCGTCGGCGTGAACCTGATCTTCTTCCCGCAGCACTTCCTGGGCCTGCAAGGCATGCCGCGTCGTTACATCGACTATCCGGACGCCTTCACCCTGTGGAACTACGTGTCGTCGGTCGGCTACATGATCACCGTCGTCGCTGTCGGCGTGTTCATGCTGGTTCTGATCGAAGCGGCGATCCGTCGCCGCAAGGCCGAGGCCAACCCGTGGGGCGAAGGCGCCACCACGCTGGAATGGACCCTGTCCTCGCCGCCGCCGTTCCACCAGTTCAGCGAACCGCCGGTGATCAAGGCCGACGATCACCACTAGGGTGAGCCGTCGTCCGTAACCGGACTTAAAGGGGGGCGCGGGCGGGATCCTTAAGGGTCCGGGCCGCGCCCCTCGCCTGTTCAAGACCTGTATGTTTTGGATCGATGTCAAAGACAGCCGCCATGACGTCTGACAGCGCCGAGACGACCCCGCTGCGGGACTCGTCGGAAACCGCCCGCTGGCAGGACTATTTCCAGCTGATGAAGCCGCGCGTCATGTCGCTGGTGGTCTTCACGGGCCTGACCGGACTTCTGGCCGCGCGCGCGCCTATCCATCCGGTCCTGGCCGCGATCGCCGTGCTGTGCATCGCCATCGGCGCTGGCGCGTCGGGCGCGCTGAACATGTGGTATGACGCCGACATCGACCAGAAGATGCGCCGCACGCGCGGGCGCCCGGTGCCCGCCGGCAAGGTCAAGGGCGAGGAGGCCGCCTCGCTGGGCGTCGTCCTCAGCCTGCTGTCGGTGATGTTCCTGGGCTTTGCGGTGAACTGGCTGGCCGCCGGCCTCCTGGCCTTCACCATCGTCTTCTACGCCGTCGTCTACACCATGTGGCTCAAGCGCTGGACGGCGCAGAACATCGTCATCGGCGGACTCGCCGGCGCGCTGCCGCCCGCCATCGGCTGGGCCGCCGCCACGGGCTCTGCGCCGCTGAACGCCTGGCTGATGGTGGCGATCATCTTCTTCTGGACCCCGCCGCATTTCTGGGCGCTGTCGCTGTACGTCACCACCGACTACGCCAAGGCCGGCGTGCCGATGCTGCCGGTGGTCAAGGGCGCGCGGGAAACCCGCAAGCAGATCCTGATCTACAGCCTCGTCCTGTTCCCGATCTGCCTTTCGCCGGTTCTGACGGGCCTGGGCGGTCCGATCTACCTGGCGGTGTCGGGTCTTGGCGGCCTGGTGTTCCTGCTGCTGGCCTGGCGCGTCTTCGTCAGCAAGGCGGGCGACGCCGCCGACCCCCGTGTGGCCGACCGCGCCCTCTATGACGTGACCGAGGACGACAAGGCCGCCGGGTCCAAGGCCGCGCGCAACCTGTTCGCCTTCTCGATCCTCTACCTCTTCGCCCTGTTCGCCGCCCTGCTGGGCGAGGCGGTCACGGGCGTGCATCCCTTGGAGCTCCTGAAGTGAATCAACCGGTCGAAACCGACGCGGCGCGACAGGCCGCCAAGAAAGCTCGTGACGGACGCAACCTGGCCCTCGCCTTCGGCCTGGTCGCCTTCGTCGTTCTCGTCTTCGTGGTCACCCTCGTGAGGCTCGGCGGAAATGTCGCAAAACCCCACATCTAAGGACGATCTCACCCCGCAGCAGCAGATGGCGCGTCGCAACAAGAAGGTTGCGGTCATCTGTGTCGCGACCTTCTGCGGCATGATCGGCGCAGCCTATGCGTCGGTGCCGCTTTACAAGCTGTTCTGCCAGGTCACCGGTTTCGACGGCACTGTCCGCAAGGCCGAGACGGCGCCGACGCGGGTCCTGGACCGCAAGATCACGGTGCGGTTCGACGCCAATATCCGCGAGCTGCCGTGGCGCTTTCAGGCGCTGCAGCCCAAGCAGGACATCCGCATCGGCGATACGGGCCTGACCTTCTTCAAGGTCACCAATCCGACGGACAAGCCGATTACGGGCCGGGCGCTTTACAATGTCGTGCCGGAGCAGGCGGGGCCCTACTTCCAAAAGCTGGAATGCTTCTGCTTCACCAGCCAGACGATCCAGCCGGGCCAGACCGTGGAATTCCCAGTGGTCTACTTCGTGGATCCCCAATATGCGGACGACCCTGAAACGAAGGGAAAGCCTGAGATCACCCTCAGCTACACCTTCTTCCCGGCGGTCGACGACGACAAGCCGGGGCAAGTCGCGGCCGCGACAACGCCTCGCATCGTGGACCCCCTTGGCGGCGCACCGTCGAGAGGTCTATAGCGTTTACAGCGAACACGGCGCGGGGGGACCAGCGACCGTGCTCAGAGGGATATAAGGGTTAGCAGCAACATGGCCGGCGCCGTCAAACACGACTACCACATCCTTCCGCCCAGCCCGTGGCCCTTCGTGGGCTCGGCCGCCGCCACCGTCATGGCCATCGGCCTGATCGGTTGGCTCAAGGGCGGCGTGCTCGGCATTGAAAAGGGCAACTGGGCGATCTTCGCCGCAGGCCTCGCAGGCGTGCTCTACACGATGTTCGGCTGGTGGGCCGATGTGGCCAAGGAATCCAAGGCCGGAGATCACACCCCGGTCGTGTCGATCGGCCTGCGCTACGGCATGATCCTGTTCATCGCTTCGGAAGTGATGTTCTTCGTGGCGTGGTTCTGGATGTTCTTCGAGATGGCGCTGTTCCACGAGCATCGCACCCTCTCGACGATCGAGGAAGTCCGCACCGCCTGGGCCGCCTGGCCGCCGGCCGGCGTCGAGACGGTCTCGGCCTGGCACCTGCCGCTGATCAACACCCTGACCCTGCTGCTCTCGGGCACCACGGTCACCTGGGCGCACCACGCGCTGCAGGTCGGCGACCGCAAGGGCGCCAAGTGGGGTCTGATCCTGACCATCCTGCTGGGCTGCCTCTTCACGGCCATCCAGGTCTATGAATACGCCCATATCAACCACGAGCAGCTGTTCTATTCGGAAGCCGCCGCCAACTCGGGCCTCTATGGTTCGACCTTCTTCCTGGCGACGGGCTTCCACGGCTTCCACGTCTTCGTGGGCACGCTGTTCCTGATCGTCTGCCTGATCCGTCTGATGACCGGCGCCTTCACGCCCCAGAAGCACTTCGGCTTCGAAGCGGCCGCCTGGTACTGGCACTTCGTTGACGTGGTCTGGCTGTTCCTGTTCGCGTTCATCTACGTGATCTTCGGGGCCTCGGCCCACTAGATCAGAAGATCCTCGGGGGCCCGGAACGCCAGACAGCGTTCCGGGCCTTTTTCGTTTGAGGGCGGTGCGCCGCCCTCGTCCTTCGACAGGCTCAGGATGAGGGCGACTGTCGACGACATAGAAATCCTCACCCTGAGCTTGTCGAAGGGCGTGGATTTCGGGCCAAGGTTCGAATGACAAAAGTGAACCCCTACGCCGCCGGAGCGCGCGGCCTGTGTCCCCACTGCGGCGAGGGCTATCTGTTCGAAGGCTTCCTGAAGATCGCGCCGCGCTGCGAGGCCTGCGGCTTCGATCTGGGCAAGCACGAGACCGGCGACGGCGCGGCGACGTTCGTGATCCTGATCGCCGGCGCGATCTGCGCCTTCGGGGCGCTGTTCTCGATGTTCGCCTGGTACTGGCCCGTCTGGGTGTCGTTGGTCGTCTGGCTGCCGGCCGTTGTGGTGATCAGTCTTGGCCTGATGCGTCCGGCCAAGGGCCTGATGGTCGCAGCCCAAATCGCCCAGAAGGCTTCCGAAGCGGGGCGCGACGATGTCTGACGCTCCAGCGGCGCCGCGTCGCTTTCCCATCGGCCTGACCATCGCCACCGCCATCGCCTTCGCGATCCTGTGCGGCCTGGGAACCTGGCAACTGCAACGACGCGACTGGAAGGAGGGCGTGCTCGCCCGCCTTGAGGCGCTGAAGACCGCGCCGGCCCTGCCGCTGGTACAGGTCCTGACCGCCACGGCAAGGCCGGAGGACCTGGCCTGGACCCGCGTCAGCGTCGACTGCGGCGACGTCGGCGGCGAGCCGCTGCCGCTGGTCTATGGGGTGCGCGACGGCGATGTCGTCTGGCGCGCGCAGGCGCCGTGCGCAGTGCTGGCCGGACCCTACAACATGATCCTGGTCGATCGCGGCGTGGTGCCCAGCCTCACCGGACAGGTCGCGCCCGCGCCGCGCGCCTTCGAGGCGCCGCGCCGTGTGGTGGGCGTGCTCAGCCCGATCGAGCAGCTCGGCGGCGACCGCGCCAAGGTCCTGGAACGCTACGCCGATCGCAAGCCCGCTCCGCTGGTGCTGATGGTCGAGCAGGAAACCCCCGCGCCGGCGGGTCTGACTCCCGCGCCGTTGCCGGCAGAAATTTCCAATCGGCACCTGGAATACGCCCTTACGTGGTTTGGTCTTGCCGTAACCCTGCTGTTTATCTATGCCGCCATGCTCTGGCGGAGACTGAGACCCTGATGCGTTACGTTTCGACCCGCGGCCAGTCCGCGCCCATCGGCTTTCTCGATGCTGTCCTCGCGGGCCTGGCGCCCGACGGCGGCCTGTACGTGCCCGCCGAATGGCCGCGCTTCACGGCCAAGGAGATCGCCGCCTTCGCCGGCAAGCCCTACGCAGAAGTGGCCGCCGCCGTGGTCGGCAAGTTCGTGGGCGACGATATTCCGGACGAGGATCTGCTGCAGATGTGCGAGGAGGCCTACGCCACCTTCGCCCACACGGCCGTGGTTCCGGTCAAGCAACTGACGCCCAACCGCTATCTGCTGGAGCTGTTCCACGGCCCGACCCTGGCCTTCAAGGACGTGGCGATGCAGCTCCTGGGCCGCCTCTACGACTATGTGCTCGAGCGCCAGTCGCGGAAGATGACCATCATCTGCGCCACCTCGGGCGACACCGGCGGCGCGGCCGTCGAGGCGTTCCGCGGCCGCAAGAACGCCCGCATCGTCGCGCTGTTCCCCGAGGGCCGTATCAGCGAGGTGCAGCGCCGGTTCATGACTACGGCCACTGACGCCAATGTCGCCTGCGTCTCGGTGCTGGGCTCGTTCGACGACTGCCAGGCCATCGTCAAGCAGGCCTTCCAGGACGACCAGTTCCGCCACGCGGTGGACCTGTCGGGCGTCAACTCGATCAACTGGGCGCGGATCGCGGCCCAGAGCGTCTATTACTTCACCGCCGCCGTCGCCCTGGGCGCCCCGGCGCGCGAGGTCGCCTTCGTGGTGCCGACCGGCAACTTCGGCGACGCCTATGCGGCCTTTGTCGCCAAGACCCTGGGGCTGCCGATCCATTCGGTGACCGCCGCCACCAACTCGAATGACATCCTGGCCCGCGCCTTCGAGGACGGCCGCTATTCGCGCGGCGCGGTCGCGGCGACCCAGAGCCCGGCCATGGATATCCAGGTCGCCTCGAACTTCGAGCGCCTCTATTTCGAAGCCGTCCGCCGCGACGGCGTAGAGACCGGCCGCGCCTTCCGCGCCTTCGCCGACACCGGCCTGCTCGACATTCCGCCGGCCGCCCACGCCTGGATGCGCGAGCTGTTCCGGGGCGCGTCGGTCAGCGAGGCCGACACCGCCAAGACCATGCTCTCGACCCTGAACGAGACCGGCGAGGTCGTCGATCCGCACACCGCCGTGGGCCTCGCCGCCGCGCAGGGCGTCCGGATCGATCCGGCGATCCCGGTCGTGGTGCTGTCGACCGCCCATCCGGCCAAGTTCCCCGAGGCGGTGCAGGCCGCCACAGGGCTGCAGCCCTCGACCCCGCGCGCCACGCCCGACCTCTCCAAGAAGCCGGAAAAGTTCGAGCGCCTGCCCGCCGACGGCTCGTCGGTGAAGGCCTTCGTGCGAACCTTCGCGGCGAATAGTTGAGCCCAAGCTGGCGTTTAGGGGCGCGAAGACTTAGATAGCGCGCCTCATGACCGCTTCCTTGCGCACCCTCAAGAACGGCGTCCGGGTCGTCTGCGACCCGATGCCCGGCCTCGAAACCCTGGCCCTATCCGTCGTGGCGGGGCGTGGCGCGGCCTACGAGGATCCTGCGCGATCGGGCTGGTCGCACCTTCTGGAACACATGGTGTTCAAGGGCGCCGGCTCACGCTCGGCCCGCGATATCGTTGAGGTCATCGAGAACCAGGGCGGTTCGATCAACGCCGCCACGGGCTATGAGCGCACCAGCTTCCAGGTTCGCGCGCTGAAGGGCGGCCTGGATCTGGGCATGGACGTCATCGCCGATCTCGTGCGCCGGCCTACCCTGGACCCCGCCGATCTGACGCGTGAGAAGCAGGTGGTCGCTCAGGAGATCGCCGAGGCGGCCGATGCGCCCGACGACTATGTGTTCGACCTGATCCAGCGCGCCAGCTGGGGCGACCATCCGGTCGGCCGCCCGATCCTCGGAAGCGACGAGACCGTCAACGCCGCGAGCGTCGAGGCGTTGTCCGACTGGCGCGCCGACCTCTATGCCGCCGACCGCCTGGTGATCGCGGCGACAGGCGCGGTCGAGGAGGATCAGCTGATGGCCGCCGCCGAGCGGGCGTTCGGCGATTTGCCGGCGACGCCGGGCGCGGAGCTTCCGCAGGCCGCCGCCTTTGTCGGTGGCCCTCAGGCCGAGGCCCGCAAGCTCGAGCAGGCGCATCTGGTGTTCATGCTGCCGGCCTGCGGCGCGCGCGAAGACGACTATTTCGCCTTGCGGATCTTCGCTGAGTGCCTGGGCGGTGGGATGTCGTCGCGCCTGTTCCAGGAAGCGCGTGAAAAGCGTGGTCTGGCCTACAATATCGACGCCTACGCCGACACCTACGCCGACCACGGCGCGCTGGGGATCTACGCCGGCTGCGCGGCGAGCGACGCGGTCGAAACCGCCAAGGTCTGCGCCGACGAACTGCTCAAGCTGGCCGATCGGATCGAAGGGGCGGAGCTGGCGCGCGCCAAGGCGCAATTGAAGGCGCATATGTTCATGGCGCGCGAGCAGCCGTTGTCGCGCGCCGAGCAGGGCGCGGGACAGGTGCTGCTGTTCGGCCGTCTCTACCCGCCCGTCGAGCTGGCGCGGGAGGTCGACGCAGTGACAACCGACGACGTCGCGCGACTGGGGCGCAGGCTGCTGTCGGCCGGTCGCGCCGCGACGGCCGTGCTCGGCGCCAAGTCGGCGCTCAAGGCGGGCGAAGCCTTCGACAAGGCGTTGTTCTCGGCGGCCTGACGGTCGAAGATAAGCCCGTGTCCGCCTTGCTGCCGTTTCTGAGCCCTCGTCCCCGCCTGCAATTGCAGGGCGGCGCGGTCTATCTGCGGCCCCCAACGCCGCGCGACTACAAGCCCTGGGCCGCTCTGCGCGCCGAATCCCGGACCTTCCTGGAGCGCTGGGAACCGACCTGGCCAGAACACGATCTCAGTCGGGCGGCCTTTCGCGCGCGGCTGGGGGCCTACGCCCGTGAACTGGAGTCGGGCGAGGCCTACCCCCTCTTCATCTTCCGCCGCGACGACGACGTGTTGCTGGGCGCGATCCGGCTGTTTCACGTGCGGCGTGGCGTCGCTCTGACAGGGACCATCGGCTACTGGCTGGGTGAGCCTTACGCGCGTCAGGGCCACATGGCCGACGCCGTCCAGACCTTGATCCGCTTCGCCTTTCATGGCCTGGGCCTTCACCGGCTGGAGGCCGCATGCATGCCGGAAAACCACGCCTCGGCCGCGTTACTCGCGAAATGCGGGTTTTCTGAAGAGGGATATGCGCGGGCTTATTTGAAAATTAACGGCGCTTGGCGAGATCATCGTCTGTTCGGCTTGGTGGCGCCCGAGTAGCGCTACGGCTTTCGCCGAAACGGTTGGGACGGGTATGTCTTTTCGGACAGGCGAGCGACGGATCTGGGACGCGACGGCCACGCTTGAGGCGCTGGGCGCCGCGGACGTCGCCCTGTGGATCTGGGAGCCCGAGACCGACCGCCTGCGCCTGAACGGAGCGGCGCGCGCCCTAGGCTTGGGGCCGTTGGTCCCGGAATGCTCCTCCGCCGCCTTCCGCGCGCTGGCCTTGCCGCAGGATCGCGCCCAGGCCGAGGAGGTGCTGAAACCTCGCGAACCGGGCAGTGAAGTCGTAGCGCGCTTCCGCGTGCGCGGCGGCGAGACCTGTCTCTGGCGCGGCGTCTGGCTGGAGGAGGGCGTCCGCGCTGCGGGCGTCGTCGCCCCGGAAACGAAATTCTCCGCGTCCGAGCTTTGCGACCTGACCGGGCTTCTGGATCGGCGCAGCTTCATCGCCCGCGCCCGCGAGCGCCTGACTCAGGAGGGGACACATCAACTGGTCGTCGCCGACCTCGACCGCCTGCGTCGCCTGAACGAGGCGCTGGGCCACGAGCGCGCGGATCTGGTTTTGGCCGCTCTGGGCTCGCGGCTGGCCGCCGCCTTTCCGGCTCAATCGATTCTGGGCCGCATTGGCGAGGATGAGTTTGCGGTGCTTTGCGAGCCGCGCGGCTTCGAGCCCGCCGAGGTTCTGCGCAGCGCGCTGGAGCAGCCGCTGCGCGTGGCCGGCTTTGATATTCACCCGACCCTGTCGATCGGCGCGGTCTCGGCCGAAGGTGGCCTGGACGCGCCCGACGCCGCCGAACTGCTCCGTCGGGCCGAGCTGGCCGTCGAGGCCGCCGCGGCAGCCGGTCGCGGCGGAGCGGCCGCCTATGGCCGTTCGATGGAGACCGACGGGCTTTCGCGCCTGGCCCTGGAGGCCGACCTGCGGGGCGCCATCGGCCGCGGCGAGATCATGCCGTACTTCCAGCCGATCGTGCGTCTGTCGACGGGCGCGCTCTCGGGCTTCGAGGCCCTGGCCCGCTGGATCCACCCGCGCCGTGGCATGCTGCCGCCGGACGAATTCCTGCCGCTGATCGAAGAGATGGGGCTGATGAGCGAGTTGGGCGCGCATATGATGCACGCCGCCGCCCAGCAGTTGTCGACCTGGCGCGCCGCGCACCCGGCGATGGGAAACCTGACCGTCAGCGTCAACCTGTCGACCGGCGAGATCGATCGCCCCGGCCTCGTCGCCGACGTGGCCGAAACCCTGCGGATAAACCGCCTCCCACGGGGCGCGCTGAAACTGGAAGTCACCGAAAGCGACATCATGCGCGATCCCGAACGGGCCGCGGTGATCCTGAAAACGCTGCGCGACGCGGGTGCGGGTCTGGCGCTGGACGATTTCGGCACCGGCTTCTCGTCGCTGTCGTACCTGACGCGCCTGCCGTTCGACACACTGAAGGTCGACCGCTACTTCGTCCGCACCATGGGCACCAACGCCGGTTCGGCCAAGATTGTCCGCTCCGTGGTCAAGCTGGGCCAGGATCTGGATCTCGAGGTGGTCGCCGAAGGCGTCGAGAACGCCGAGATGGCCCGCGCCCTGCAGTCCCTGGGCTGCGACTATGGCCAGGGCTTTGGCTACGCTCCCGCCCTCTCGCCGCAGGAGGCCGAGGTTTATCTCAACGAGGCCTACGTTGACGGCGCCGCGCCGGTTAAGGCGCGCGGTTAGGCTCGTCCAGCCGTCGCCGACAGGTGATCGGCGGTGATCCCGAGCTTCGCCAGCGCGCGCGTCCACTTGTGATCGTGGTCCTCGTCGAACAGCAGGCCCTCGTCGGCGTCGCAGATCAGCCAGACATTGTCGCGGAGCTCCTGCTCCAGCTGCCCAGGACCCCAGCCGGCGTAGCCAAGGGCCAGGAGCGACTTGCGCGGGCGCTTGTAGGCGCTGGCCATGGCGTCCAGCGCGTCGCGGGTGGCGGTCAGGGCTACGCCGTCTGCGACGGCCAGGGTCGAGTCCGGCGAGTTGAAGTCGTCGGTGTGCAGCACGAAGCCGCGCTCGCGTTCCAACGGACCACCCAGAAGGACGAGATCGCCGGGCGCCTGGATCTCGGACCTCACACCCAGACGGTTCAGCAGTTCGAACACCGTCAATCCCTCGACTGGTCGATTGACCGCCACGCCCATCGCGGCCTCTTCGTCATGGGCGCACAGGTACAGCACCGTCCGCTCGAAACGGGGGTCGTCGATGCCGGGCATGGCGACGAGCAGCCTGCCGATCAGGAACTCGCCGTCGTCGTCGTCGATTGAGCTGGCCATGTACGGAGCATTGGCCTTCGCTGTGTCGGTTTCAAGTCGGATGCGCCATGAAAGCGTGCTTGGCGACCGCCCCGCCGGAGTCTATTCGAGTCCCCTCAATCCATCCCCCACACGAGGAAACAGGCCCATGGCGATCAAGGTTGGCGACACGCTCCCGGCGGCGACTTTCATGACCAGCACGGCTGAAGGGCCTGCGCCGATCACCACCGACGACATCTTCAAGGGCAAGACCGTCGCCCTGTTTGCGGTGCCCGGCGCCTTCACCCCGACCTGCTCGGCCAAGCACCTGCCGGGCTTCAAGGAAAAGGCCGATGAGCTGAAGGCCAAGGGCGTCGACTCAATCGTCTGCGTCTCGGTCAACGATGTCTTCGTGATGAAGGCCTGGGGCAAGGATCAGGGCATCGACGGCGAAGTCCTGCTGATCGCCGACGGCAACGGCGACTTCACCAAGGCCATCGGCCTGGACTTCGACGGCAGCAAGTTCGGCATGGGCCCGCGCTCGCAGCGTTATTCGCTGGTCGCCAAGGACGGCGTCGTCACCCAGCTGCACGTCGAAGAGGCCGGCCAGTTCAAGGTCTCGTCGGCCGAGTACCTGCTGGAACAGCTGTAGGGCTCAATCCAACTAGGCTCGTCGTCATCCCGCGCCTTGTGCGCGGGATGACGATCTTGCTTTACGCCCCCAACACTTCGGGCGTCATCGCCTCGAAGTCCGCCGCACCGATCATGACGCCGGCCGCCGCGCCTGGGACCTGGGCCAGGACCGACTCGGCGAAGACGCGAGCGAGGGCGCGCTTGCTCTCGGCCCAGGCCGCGTCCGCTTCGCCCGAAGCGGCCAGAGCGCCCTTGGCGAGCATCCACCCGCCGACCGTATCGCCCAGCAGCTTCTGATAGGCCGTGGCGCCTGAGAGCGCGTCGGGCATGGCCTTGGCGCGGCGTTCGATCAGCCAGGCGGTCGCCGAGGCGGCGGCGTCGAGCGCGGCCTCCAGGCGCAGGCCGACGCTCTTCAGGTCCGAGGCCTTCAGAAGGTCGATGGTGTCGCGGATGTCGTCCATCAGGTCGCCGACGGCCTGGCCTTCGCCCAGCATCAGCTTGCGGCCGACAAGGTCGATCGCCTGGATTCCGTTGGTGCCTTCATAGATCGGGGCGATGCGGGCGTCGCGATAGTGCTGGGCCGCGCCGGTCTCCTCGATGAAGCCCATGCCGCCGTGAATCTGCAGCCCCTGCGAGGCGACGGAGACGCCGACATCGGTCGACCAGGCCTTGGCGATCGGAGTCAGCAGTTCCTCGCGCAGCTTGGCCGCCGTGCGGGTCGCTTCGTCCGGAGCGGCGTGGGCGAGGTCGGCGGCGACGGCGGTCGACAGGCAGATGCCGCGCGCGGCTTCGATATGCGCTTTCATCAGCACCAGCGTGCGGCGCACGTCCGGATGGTCGAACAGGCGCGCGGGATAGGCGCCGGTCCAGGCCGAACGGCCCTGGGCGCGATCCTGGCTGAACGCTAGCGCCTGCTGATAGGCGCGCTCGGCGATGGCCACGCCCTGGGTCCCGACCTGGAGTCGGGCTGCGTTCATCATCACGAACATGTTGGGCAGGCCCTGGCCCAAGCCGCCGACCAGCTCGGCCTTGGCGCCCTCGAACAGCATCACGCAGGTCGGCGAGCCATGGATGCCCAGCTTGTGCTCAAGGCCGCCCGCCCGCAAAGCGTTGGCCTCGCCGAGCTTGCCGTCGTCGCCGACCAGCACCTTGGGGGCCAGGAACAGCGAGATCCCCTTCACGCCGGGCGGAGCGTCGGGCGTGCGCGCCAGGACGAGGTGGACGATGTTGTCCGCGGCGTCGTGGTCGCCCCAGGTGATGTAGATCTTCTGACCGGTGATCCGCCAACCGCCGTCGCCGTCTGGCGTGGCCATTGTGGTCAGCGCGGCCAGATCCGAGCCGGCCTGCGGCTCGGTCAGGTTCATGGTGCCGGTCCATTCACCTGACACCAGCTTGCCGAGGTACTTGGCCTTCTGCTCGGGCGAGCCGCACAGTTCCAGCGCCTCGATGGCGCCCAGGCTCAGCATCGGGCACAGGCCAAAGGCCATGTTGGCGGCCTGGACCATCTCCAGCACCGCGACTTCCAGGGTCTTGGGCAGGCCCTGACCGCCGTGGGCGACCGGCGCGGCGAGGCTGGTCCAGCCCCCTTGCGCGAACTGCTGGTAGGCGTCGGCGAAGCCGGGCGCGGTGCGGACCACGCCGTTCTCCAGCTTGGCGCCGACCAGGTCGCCTTGTCGGTTCAGCGGAGCCAGGATGTCGCTGGCGAAGGCGCCCGCCGCCTCGAGCACGGCGCTGACGGTGTCGGCGTCGGCCTCGGGGAAGGCGTCGGCCAGTCGCTCGAAGCCGGCGACGTGGCGCAGGGAGAAAGCAAGATCGCGGACGGGCGCGCGGAAGGTCATGGGAGAAACTCCAGATCGTGCCCCGTCTTTAAGCGGGGTGTCTGGGGTCGCCAAGCGTTCGGCGCCTCAGGGCTCGACAATCGGATGTGCGATTATCACGCGCTCGTGAACGCGGCGGCCTTCAAAGCTGTGCTGGAGTTCCTAAATCGGGGAACTGCAACTAGCGCTGTTTTAATTCCATCTGGAGCGCCTCCCCGATGTCCCGTCATTTCTCCCTGTCCAAGGTCGCCTACGGCGCCGTCGCCGTCGCCCTGCTGACCGCTCCTGCCGCCCTGGCTGCGCCCGGCGTCAGCTCGACCAAGCCCGCCGACCTGCCGGCCGGCCGCTATGTTCTCGACAAGACCCACGCCTCGGTGGTGGGCAAGATCAAGCACATGGGCTTCTCGAACTACCAGTTCCGCTTCACCAAGGTGGACGCCGAGTTCACCTACGACCCCAAGGCTCCGCAGGACGCCAAGATCACGGTGACCGTTGATCCGGCCTCGATCGACACCTCGACCGGCGCCGACGCGTTCGGCCTGAAGTTCAACAAGGAACTAGCCGGCGACGGTTGGCTGGAGGCCAACAAGTTCCCGACCGCCACTTTCGTCTCGACCAAGGTCGAGCCGGGCGCGGGCCAGACTGGCAAGGTCTACGGTGACTTCACCCTGCACGGCGTGACCAAGCCGATCGTGCTGGACGTCACCTTCAACGGCGTCGGCTCGGGCTTCGCGCCGGGCAGCGTCAAGACCGGCTTCTCGGCCTCGACCACGATCAAGCGCTCGGACTTCGGCGTGAGCAAATATGTGCCGCTGGTCGGCGACGAGGTTGCGCTGAGCATCGAAGTCGAGTTCGACAAGAAGTAAGCTCAAGCTCACCAAGGGATCTGGGAGAGTCGCATGGCCGAGAACCGGACGCGCTACACGACGGTGGCGATCGTGCTGCATTGGCTGATCGCCGCGGCCATCATCTTCCAGATCATCCTGGGCTGGCGGGCAGGGGACGGGCCCAAGGGGCCCGCGACCTTCGCCATGATGCAACTGCATAAGTCGATCGGGATCACGATCCTGCTGCTCAGTCTGGCGCGTCTGGGCTGGCGGTGGGTCAATCCGGCCCCGCCCGCGCCGGCCGGTCAGCCCGGCTGGGAGCAGATCGCCTCCAAGGTGGTCCATGTCGGCTTCTACGTGATCATGATCGGCCTGCCGCTGACGGGCTGGATCCTGGTCTCAACCAGCCGGACGAACCTGCCGACGATTCTGTTCGGCGCGATCCCCTGGCCGCATCTCCCGCTGCTGCCCGACCTGGCCGCCGGCCCCAAGCACCTGTGGCACGAGATCGGCGAGATCGGTCACGGGGTGCTGGTCAAGACCACCTACCTGCTTCTGCTGCTGCACCTGGGCGCGGTGGCCAAGCACCAGATCCTCGACAAGGACGCGGTGTTCCAGAACATGGCCCCAGGCGCCAAGCCCGGCTGGAAGGAGCCGCGCCTGTGGCTGGCCGCCGCCGGCTTCGCGGCGGTCGTGGCCGCCGGTTATCTCTATGCGCCGAACACCGCGCCCTCCGCGCCGCCGCCCGCGCCTGTCGAAACGACCCCGGCTGCGGAGCCGGCCGCAGCGCCTGCGCCGCCTGCGGGCCAGGCTCCCGCGCCGGAGGCCGTCGCCGCGCCGCCCGTCAGCGACCTCAAGGATCCGGTCGCCTGGACCGTCCAGAAGGGCGCCGCGCTCGGCTTCACCGCCTCCTGGTCGGGCGCGTCCATCGAGGGGCGCTTCCAGCGCTGGACCGCCGACATCCAGTTCTCGCCTGAGGCGCTGGATCGCTCGAAGGTCGTGGTCGGCGTCGACCTGGCTTCGGCCGAGACCGGCGACGCCCAGCGCGACGCCAGCCTGACGGGCGAGGACTTCCTCGACACCGCCGACCACCCCAAGGCCGTCTTCACCGCGACCAAGTTCCGCAAGACCGGCGATGGCAAGTATGTCGCTGACGGGACGCTGGACCTGCGCGGCGTGAAAAAGCCGCTCAGCCTGCCGTTCTCGCTGAAGATCGATGGCGACACGGCGACCGCCAGCGGTGTAACGACCCTCGACCGGACGACGTTCGGGGTGGGACAGGGCGAATGGGCTTCGACGGACGAGATCGCGGCGCAGGTGACGGTCAGCTTCAAGCTGACCGCCAAGCGGAAGTAGACGCCGCCGCCGAGGCGTTGCGCGCTGGCGGGCTGGTGATCCTGCCAACCGAGACCGTCTATGGCCTGGGCGCCAATGCCGCCGATCCCGCCGCCGTGGCCGCGATCTTCGAGGCCAAGGGACGGCCGCGCTTCAACCCGCTGATCGCCCACGTCGCAGACCTGAAGACCGCCGCGCAGATCGCCGCCTTCGACGATCGCGCCTATGCGCTGGCCCGTGAGTTCTGGCCCGGCCCCCTGACCATCGTGGCCCCGATCCGCGACGCCGAGGCCGTGTGCGACCTTGCGCGGGCGGGTCTCGACACGGTGGCGATCCGTGTGCCGGGGCATCCTCTCTCGCGCGCCGTACTCGCCGCCTTCGGCGGGCCCGTCGTCGCGCCGTCGGCCAATCGCTCGGGGCGACCCAGCCCCACCACCTATGCCGACGCCATGGCCGAGACCGGCGACAAGGTTGCCGCCAGCCTTGACGGCGGGCCTTGCGCGGTCGGTCTGGAATCGACAGTCGTCTCGGTGCTGGACGGCGAGGTTCGCCTGCTGCGTCCTGGAGCGGTCACGCGGGTGCAGTTGCAGCAGATCGTCGGCCGTCTGGCCGAAGCCGAGGACGACGCCAAGCGCTCCCCGGGACGGCTGGCCCTGCACTATGCGCCCGACGCTCCGGTGCGGATCAACGTCAAGACCCCGGAAGCGGGCGAGGCCTATCTGGCGTTCGGACCGTGGACGCCGAGCCCGCAGGTGTTCAATCTGAGCCCGACCGGAGACCTCGCCGAGGCCGCCGCCAACCTGTTCGCCTTCCTGCGAGCCGCCGACCGCATCCGGCCCAGCGCCATCGCGGTCGCGCCGATCCCCGAAGAGGGGCTGGGCGAAGCGATCAACGACCGCCTGCGTCGCGCGGCGGGCTATGTCGGTTAGACGCAGAGGCGTATGATCTCCTTATGACCAAGCCCGTTCCCGCCGATGTCGTGTCCCGTCTGAAAGCCGTGCTCGGCGAGGGCGGGTGGAGCCAGGATCCGGACGTGATCGCGCCGAAGCTCGTGGAGTGGCGCGGTCGCTGGCAGGGGCAGACGCCGCTGCTGGTCACGCCGCGTACGACTGCCGAGGTCGCCGCCGTGGTCGGGATCTGCGCGGCCGAGGGCGTGGCGATCACCCCCCAGGGCGGCAACACTGGCCTTGTGGCCGGCCAGATCCCGCGCGGCGAGATTCTGCTGTCGACCCAGAAGCTGACGGCGATCCGCGACGTCGATCCGATCGACGACGCCATGGTGCTGGAGGCGGGCGTCACCCTCTACGAAGCTCATCAGCAGGCCGCCAAGGTCGGGCGGCGCTTCACCGTGGGGGTGGCCTCGGAAGGTTCCTGCACGATCGGCGGCCTGATCTCGACCAACGCTGGCGGCACGGCGGTTCTGCGCTATGGCATGATGCGCGAGCAGGTGCTGGGCATCGAGGCGGTGCTGCCTAATGGCGAGATCTGGAACGGCCTCAAGCGCCTGCGCAAGGACAACACCGGCTATGACCTCAAGCAGCTGTTGATCGGCGCGGAGGGAACGCTGGGGATCGTCACCGCCGCCAGCCTGAAGCTGCACGCGCCGCTGGCCTCGCGAGCCGTGGCGATCGTGGGTCTGGCCTCGCCGGGTGACGCCATCCAGCTTCTGGCGCGGGCCAAGGACGAGACCGGCGGCGCGGTCGAAGCCTTCGAGCTGATGGGCCGGCTGGGCTTTGAGCTGACCGTCCGCAACGTGCCGGGCCTGCGCGACCCGCTGCCCGAGGCGCACCCCTGGTACGTGCTCATCGAGATCGCCAGCGGCGAACCGGGCGCGGCCGAGGCGGCGCTGGAGCGCCTGCTGGCCGGCGCCCTGGAGCGCGGCCTGATCGCCGACGCGGCGGTGGCGCAGACCGAGACGCAGATGAAGGCCTTCTGGCACATCCGCGAGGGCCACTCCGCCGGTCAGAAGCCGGAAGGCGCGGTGTGGAAGCACGACGTCTCGGTGCCGGTCTCGAAGATCCCCGACTTCATCGACCAGGCCAACGCCGCGATCGAGAAGCGTTTCCCCGGAACCCGCATCGTCGCCTTCGGCCATGTCGGCGACGGCAATGTCCACTACGACGTCTTGCAGCCCGTTGGCGGCGACGGCGACGCCCACGAGGCCCAGCGGGAGGTCGGCGCCAAGATCGTCCACGATATCACCGCCGGCTTCAGCGGCTCGATCAGCGCGGAGCACGGCTTGGGCGCGATGAAGACGGGAGAGGCCCTGATCTACAAGGACCCGATCGAGGTCGCGGCCTTGCGGGCGATCCGGGGGGCGCTGGATCCTCAGCGGATCATGAACCCCCGGGTGCTGTTCTAGCCTTCTGGCACGCCCGCCATCATCGCCTTCAGCGCGGCCAGGTGCTCCTTCAGCGCCTTCCGCCCTTCGCTGGTCAGCGACAACCAGGTCCGCTGTCGGCCGTCGGATGCGGCCTTCTTGATTCTGACATAGCCCGCCTCTTCCAGGGTCTTCACGTGCTTGCTGAGCACCGACTCCGAGACGTCGAGCGCTTCGCGGACCGTGGCGAAGTCGATGGTGTCCACCGCCGCCAGCATGCAGCACATCTGCAGGCGGTTGGGGGCGTGGATCACTGGATCAAGCGCGGCGCTCACGGGCGGCCGCCGTCGCGAAGGTCGGCGCGGAAGGCGGCCTCCCAGACAAAGCCGCCGATCGTCACGATCACCGCGATCAGCGCGGTGAACACGAATGGCGCCAGCGTTTCCTTGCGGGTGTGAAACAGCCAGGCCGACAGCAGCATCAGGCCCGTCGTGATCGTCGCCAGTCCTACGGCCACCCAGCGGGTCCGTCCGGCGCGATAGCCGCTGACCCAAAGCCCGGTGTGCTTGATGTAGGCGCGAACCAGCAGGATCAGACCGGCGATGAACACGGCGTAGTAGGCGTACATGCCCGGAACCGGCGCGGCCTGGACGGCGCAAAGCCCGCCCATCAGCAGTCCGAGGGCCGGGTGGTACCAGACCGGCGCTCTGACGCGCTTGGTCAGGTCGGCGTTGGCGGCCTCAAGTTCAGCCAGCATGCGCAGGGCGTCTTCGTCGCGGGTCATGGTGACCTCCTCGCTTTCCAATATGGAAACTCATGACGCCCGCTTTCCATATTGGCAAGTAAAAACTTTCCATCATGGAAAGTAAGCTGACTCGACCAAGGGCGCAGCGTGAGTCACTCTGGCCTCGTGAGCGATCTCTTCCGTTTCTCCAGCGCGGTCCGCTATCATCCCGAGGTGGAGGCCTGGTTCTCGAGCGACGCGCCAACGCGCCGTGTGGCCGAGTACTGGTTCGCGCGGCTGCGGAGCCTGGGCGAGGATGTCCGGGAGCTTCTGCACGACGGTCATCCGACCGCCTGCGTCGATGACGCCGCATTCGCCTATCTCGACGCCTTCACCGCCCATATGAACATCGGATTCTACAGGGGCGCGTTGCTGGACGATCCGGCTGGCTTGTTGGAAGGCTCGGGCAAGCGGATGCGGCACGTCAAGGTTCGCTGGGGCGCGCCGCTCGACGAGGATGCATTGCAGGCGCTCATGGTGGCCGCCTATCAGGACATGCGCGCCCAGGTCGACGCCGAAGCGTGAGGCGGACCTAGCGCCGGGACGCCTAAGCCTCTATCTCCCCGGCCATGTTGATGGTCATCTCGCCCGCCAAGTCGCTGGACTTCACCGCGCCCCAGACGGTGCTTCCGCTCACGACGCCTGAGCTGAAGCCTCAGATCGCCGAGCTGGCCAAGGTGACTCGCAAGCTGACGGCGGCGGATCTGAAGCGGCTGATGCATATCTCCGACGCCCTGGCCAAGCTGAACCGCGAGCGCTTCCAGGCCTTTGATCCGCAGGTCGAGGACGGCCTGCAGGCCGTGATCGCCTTCAATGGCGACGTCTATGCGGGCCTGAACGCGCGTGAGCTGGACCGCCCGGCCCTGGAGTGGGCGCAGGACCACCTGCGGATCCTGTCGGGCTTGTATGGCGTCTTGCGCCCGTTCGACGCCCTGCAGCCATACCGCCTTGAAATGGGCACGCGCCTGAAGACCAAGAAGGGCGCCAATCTCTACGATTTCTGGGGCGAAACGATCTCCAAGACGCTGAACCAGGCTGCCGAGGGCCACGCCGACCCGACTCTGGTGAACCTTGCCAGCCAGGAGTATTTCGGCGCCGTCGACGCCAAGGCCCTGAAGCTTCCCGTCGTCACTTGCCACTTCAAGGAAGAGAAGGGCGGCGAGCTGCGTGTCCTGGGCTTCTTCGCCAAGAAGGCGCGCGGCCGGATGGCGCGCTACATCATCGACAACCGCATCGACCAGGCTGAAGGCCTCAAGGGCTTCGACCTGGACGGCTACCGTTTCCAGCCTTCGCTTTCGACCGATGCGGATTGGGTTTTCACTCGCCCGCAGCCCTGAATTCATCTATCGATGAATTTATAAGCGCTCGCCCTTCGCAAGGGCGAGCTATATGCTGCACCGCAGCACTTGAGGGAGCGCGTGAATGGCCGTCGATTTCGGTTTGCAGGGGCAGGTCGCCATCGTCACCGGCTCGACCAGCGGCATCGGCCACGCCATGGCCGACGCGCTCGCGGCTCAAGGCTGCAACATCGTCATGAACGGTCTTGGTGAAATGAACGCCATTGAGCGCGCCCGCGCCGAGATGGCCGAGGCGCACGGCGTCGAGGTGCTCTACCACGGCGCCGACATGACGAGGCCCATCGAGATCGCCGACATGGTCCGCGCGGCCAAGGCCGAGTTCGGCGAGCTGGACATCCTCGTGAACAACGCCGGCGTCCAGCACGTGGCCCCGGTCGAGGACTTCCCGGACGACAAGTGGGACCTGATCATCGCCGTGAACCTGTCCTCGGCCTTCCACGCCACCAAGGCGGCCGTGCCGATCATGAAGGAGCAGGGGCGGGGCCGGATCGTCAACGTGGCCTCGGCGCACGGCCTGGTGGCCTCGCCGTTCAAGTCCGCCTATGTCGCCGCCAAGCACGGGATCATGGGCCTGACCAAGACCGTCGCCCTTGAGGTCGCCACGCACGGCATCACCTGCAACGCCATCTGCCCTGGTTTCGTGAAGACCCCGCTGGTCGAGGCCCAGATCGCCGACCAGGCCAAGGCGCGCGGCATCTCCGAAGAGGCGGTGATGAAGGACGTGATCCTGGCCAGCCAGCCGACCAAGCAGTTCGTCACCTTCGACCAGCTGAACGGCCTGCTGCTGTACTTGGTCTCGGACCTGGGCGCGTCGGCCAACGGCGCGGCCTATCAGGTCGACGGCGGCTGGGTCGCCCAATAGTCCCGTTTTTCGGGCGCCAAGCGCTGGGGGGAAGCGTTACTGATCGGGGGCCGGTCCTTCGAGAGGTCGCATGCCGATTCCACCGTTCAAAAAGAAGCCCCCGGGTCCGAAGGGCCTAAGTCTCGCGCTGCAAGGCGGCGGCGCGCACGGCGCCTTCGAGTGGGGCGTGCTGGACCGCCTGCTCGAGGAAGACGATCTGGAGATCCGCGCCGTCACCGCCGCCTCGGCCGGGGCGATGAACGCGGTCTGCCTGGCCCAGGGGCTGATCGACGAAGGCCGCGCGGGGGCGCGGGCGCGCCTTGAGTCGTTCTGGCGCAATGTGAACCGGGCCGGCGGCCGCAACGTCTTCGGCGACACCAGCATCTGGACCAATGCGTTCGGCGGCGGCGTCGACTGGCTCAAGAACACCCCCGGGTGGCGGATGGCCGAGACCCTGGCCCTTTCGCTCAGCCCCTATGAATTCAATCCGTTCAACCTCAACCCGTTGCATGACGTGTTGGAGAGCGAGGTCGCCTTCAGCCGCATCCGGGGCGAGAGCCCGATCAAGCTGTACATCTCGGCCACCCAGATCCGGACCAGCAAGTCGAAGGTCTTCCGCGAGACCGAGCTCACCTCGCGCCACATCATGGCCAGCGCCTGCCTGCCGCAACTGTTCCAGGCGGTCGAGATCGATGGCGAGGCCTATTGGGACGGCGGCTTCCTGGCCAATCCGCCGCTGTGGCCGCTGTTCTACGACGACACGCCCGACGACATCCTGATCGTCACCCTCAATCCGTTCGTCCGTGAGGAGACCCCGAAGTCGCCCGGCGAGATCATGGACCGGCTGAACGAGATCACCTTCAACGCCTCGCTGGCCTCGGAGCTGCGGGCCATCGGCTTCGTGCAGAAGCTGCTGGACGAAGGCCTTCTGAAGGACAACGCCCGGGGCCGCTACCGCCGGATGCTGGTCCACGCCATCACCGCCGACAAACCGCTGGCGGACCTGTCGCTGTCGACCAAGTTCAACACCGAATGGAGCTTCCTGACCGATCTGAAGGATCGCGGTCGGGCGGCAGCCCAGGCTTGGCTGGATGATTGCGGCGATTGCGTGGGAGTGAAGTCGAGTGTCGATCTGAAGGTCGGCTTCCCCTAGAGCTTGGGTATGAGCCATCCTGTTCCTACTGTCGGTGTCGTCTGTCTCCGGGGCGAGGAAGTCCTGCTGATCAAACGGGGAACCCCGCCCCGCCTCGGACAGTGGAGCGTGCCCGGCGGTCGCCTCGAGTGGGGCGAGACCTTGCAGGACGCGGCGCTGCGCGAGCTCAAGGAAGAGACCGGCGTCGATGCTGAGCTGCTGGGCCTGATCGACGTGATCGACGGGGTGTTTCCGGCGCGGCCGGGCGGGGAAATCACCCGCCACTATGTGCTGATCGACTACGCCGCCCGCTGGACCGGCGGCGAGCCTATGGCCGGCGATGACGCCGCCGAGGCCCGGTTTGTCTCCCGCGAGGAGGCCATGGCCCTGGTCGAATGGGAAGAAACCCGGCGGGTGATCGCTGAAGCGTTTGAGCGGTTTGGGGGCTAGGGGCGGGGCTTGCCCCTTGGCGCGAGCATTTGGCCCGCAAGCAGACGTTGGCAACGTCTCTGTGGGGTGGAAAGCCGTCTCTAGAATACTTCCATAAATCCGACCTCCCCGGCGAATGCCGGGGTCCAGATCGAACCCATTGACGCCTATTCGGTCAGCGCGGAGCCATGGCGCGAACACCCCAGCTGCTCAGGCTGAATCTGGGCCCCGGCATTCGCCGGGGAGGTCGGGATCTGATCTCAGTGCGTCCTTTACTCCCCAAGCACACCCCAGTCTCCGCTTGCGCTCCCGGTCAAGGTCTCCGACATCTCAGGCTATGAGCCTCATCGAAGCCCCCGCCCGGCCCCAGACGCCGATCAGCCCCAACGCCCTGATCCTGATCGCCGCCGTCGTCGGCCTCGGCTGGGCGGTGGCCAGCGGGGTCGAGCCGCTGGGGATCGTCACCTTCGCCTTCGTGGTCGCCGCCTGGGTGCTGAGTGTCGGCATCCACGAGTTCGGCCACGCCTTCACCGCCTACAAGGCCGGCGACACCACGATCGTGGAGAAGGGCTATCTGACCCTCGATCCGCTGAAATATTCCGACCTCTTCACGACGATCATCATCCCGCTGGTCGCCCTCGCCCTGGGCGGCATCGGCTTTCCGGGCGGGGCGGTCTATCTGCGCGAAGACCTGATGCGCTCGCGCGGCTGGCGGTCGCTGGCCTCGCTGGCCGGACCGCTGGGGACGCTGGTGGTGCTGGTGGTCATCGCCGTTAGCCTGCCGTTGGCGGCCGCCAGCCCGCCGCTGTTCAACGCCCTGTCGCTGCTGGCCATGCTGCAGGCCAGCGCGCTGGTGTTGAACCTGCTGCCGGCGCCGGGGCTGGACGGCTACGGCGTGATCCGGCCGTTCCTGCCCGAAGGCGTCCAGGCCCGCATGATCAAGGTCGAGCGTGTCGGCTTCCTGATCCTGTTCGCGCTGATCTTCTGGGTTCCAGGGGTGAGTGAGTTCATCTTCGCCGCGGCCCTGACGATCACCGACCTCTTGGGCGTTTCGCGTCCAGCGATCGGCGACGGTTGGCGAACCTTCCACTTCTGGGGCTCTTGACCTTCGGCCCCCGACCCCTTCTCCTTCAAACAAGCGTTTCAAGAAGAATGAGGGAGGGTTCGCCATGGCCTATGCGCCGTTCAACCTGTCGGGAAAGGTCGCCCTGGTCACCGGGGGCAACCGAGGCATCGGACTTGGGATGGCCAAGGCCATGGCCCAGGCCGGGGCCGACATCGTCATCTGGGGCTCCAACCCTGAGCGCAACCTGGCCGCCGAGGGCGAACTGACCGCGCTGGGCGTGCGGGTGAAGGCCCAGACCGTCGACGTCTCCAACGAGGCCCAGGTCCGCGAGGGCATGGAAGAGGCCGTCGCCGCCATGGGGCGCGTCGACAGCGTTTTCGCCAACGCCGGCATCGGCTACGGCTCGCCCTCGTTTGTGGACATGAGCACCGAGGTCTATCGCAAGGTTCTGGCGGTCAATCTGGACGGGGTGTTCTTCACCCTCCGCGAGGCCTGCCGCCACATGGTCGAGCGCGCCAAGGCCGGCGATCCGGGCGGCTCGCTGGTCGGCGTCGCCTCGCTGGCGGCCATCGAGGGCGCGGCCCGCAACGAGGCCTACGCCGCCACCAAGGGCGCGGTGATCTCGATGATCAAGTCGGTCGCTGTCGAGCACGCCCGGTACGGCGTGCGCGCCAACGCCATCCTGCCCGGCTGGATCGCCACCGACATGACCGCCGGCGCCCAGGCCAACTCGGCCTTCGCCGAGAAGGTCATCCCGCGCGTTCCCGCCCGCCGCTGGGGCGAGCCCGAGGACTTCGGCGGCATGGCCGTCTATCTGGCCTCGGACGCGTCCAGCTACCACTCGGGCACGACCCTTGTGATCGACGGCGGCTATTCGATCTTCTGACGGATGGATTTCTGGACTCAGGTGTCCATTAAAACTTGATGTAAAACAGGGGGTTGCGCGCGCGGCCCGTCAGTGTGAAGCTTCGTTTCACGGCAGCCTGGGCGAAAAGATCCGGGCGCCGACGAGGAAACGAGAGAGATGACGCCCCAAGACGTTGTCAGTCTGTCCCCCCCGCGCGGCTTCCTGTTGATGCTGGCCCTGGCCGTCACCAGCATGCTGGCCTGTTTCTGGACGCATGGCGCGGACCTGGAAACCGAGCTCGCCCGCCGCGACTAGAGGCCGCTCACGTCCCGGCTGAAGCCGCCGACACCCGCTCGAACGCGGCCCGCAATTCTGCGCTCACCCGCCTGGATGGTGGTGATGCGCCCAGATGGATGGCTCGAAGCTCATCCATGAACGCCGCCCACATCTCGGGCCCGCCCGCCTCCAGAAGCTCGGCGCGGATCGCCAGCGCTGGCGTGGTCTGCGTATGCCGCCGGCCCCAGGCCCCCATCTGCGCCATCAGCGGCACGAGCTGGATCGATGGCTCGGTCAGGCTGTAGACCGCTTTTTGCTTGTGGCTGGGATCGTCGACCCGCGACAGCAGGCCGTTGGCCACCAGACGCTTGAGGCGGTCGGCCAGGACGTTCGAGGCGATGCCTTCCTCCGACTGGCTCAAGAGCTCGCGATAGTGCCGGCGGCCGCCGAACATCACGTCGCGCAGGACGATCAGGCTCCAGCGATCGCCCAGCAGTTCCAGCGTCAGGTTGATCGGGCAGCCCGACCGCAGGGTGATCGACATCATCGCATCCAAAACCGCTTGCGATGTAGGATCGGTGTGGCTAGATGGCAACCGCTTGCAAAATGCAATCAGATTGAGGCCGTCCGTGACCCTGTCGCTCTACGCCCATCCCTTCTCGTCTTACTGCCAGAAGGTGCAGATCGCGTTCTATGAGAACGCCGTCCCATTCACCTATCGCCTGCTGGGTCCCGAGGATCCCGCCGCCATGGAGGAGCGCCAGGCGCTGTGGCCGCTGGGGCGCTTTCCTGTGGTCGTCGACGACGGCGTCACGGTGGTGGAGTCCAGCATCATCATCGAGCACCTGCAGCTGTTTCATCCCGGCCCGGTGAAGCTGTTGCCGGACGATCCAAAGGCGGCGCTGACGGTGCGGTTCCTGGACCGGTTCTTCGACAACTACGTGATGACGCCGATGCAGGTCCCGGTGTTCGAGTCGCTCCGGCCGGACGGCGGCCGTCCGGAGGCGATGGCTGAGGCGGCCGTCGCCCTCGACAACGCCTATCAATGGCTTGAAGCGCATCTCGACGGCCCCTGGGCGGCGGGCGAGGATTTCACGATGGCCGACTGCGCGGCGGCGGCGTCGCTGTTCTATGCCGACTGGGTGCGGCCGATCGGCGAGGCCTTCCCGAAGGTCCGGGCCTATCGCGCGCGTCTACTGGCGCGGCCCTCGGTCAGCCGCTGTGTCGAGGAGGGGCGACCCTATCGGCATTTCTTCCCACTAGGCGCGCCCGACCGCGACTGACCTCGCGGCACGCTTGTGAGACGTCCGCCCGCCCCTGATCCTTCTGGGAAACACGGGGAGAAACGACCATGGGCCTGCGCACGCCGCTGTGTGATCTGCTGAAGATCGAGCATCCGATCCTGCTGGCCGGCATGGGCGGGGTGTCCTACGCGCCCCTGGCGGCGGCGGTCTCGAATGCGGGCGGCTATGGCGTTCTGGGCATGGCCGGGACCAGTCCGGACTTCATCCGCGCCCAGATGCGCGAGGTCAAAAGCCTTACCGACAAGCCGTTCGGCGTCGACCTGCTGGCGGCGACGCCAGATGCGCTGACTGCGTCCGTCGAGGTCATCATCGAGGAGGGCGCCTCGTCCTTCGTCGCGGGCCTGGGCGTGCCGATGCCGATCATCGAACGCCTGAAGGCCGCTGGTCTGAAGGTGATGGTCGTCTGCGGGGCGGTGAAGCATGCGGTGAAGGCCGAACAGGCCGGCTGCGACGCCGTCATCTGTCAGGGCGGCGAGGGCGGCGGCCACACGGGTCTTGTCGGCACCCTGCCGCTGGTGGCCCAGGCGGTCGAGGCGGTGAAGATCCCGGTCGTCGCGGCGGGCGGACTGCACGACGGACGCGGGCTGGCCGCAGCGCTGGCCCTGGGCGCGCAGGGCGTCTGGATGGGCACGCGATTTATTGCGTCGCACGAGGCGCACGCCGGTGATCTCTACCGTCAGGCGGTGGTCGAGGCGGCTGACGAAGACACCGTCCGCACCCGCTGCTACTCGGGCAAGCCGATGCGGGTGAAGAAGAACCCCTATGTCGACGACTGGGAGTCGCGTCCGGGCGACATCCAGCCCTTCCCGCAGCAAGCCATGGTCTCGATCCGCAACGGCGCCATGGGTGGCATCGGGGGGCAGATCGACGGCCTGGACGCCGACAAGTCCTGCTTCGCCATGGGCCAGAGCGCCGGCGGCGTGCGCGAGGTCTTGCCGGCCGCCGAGATCGTAGCGCGACTGATGGCTGAGGCTGAAACGGCTTTGGCCAAGGCCGCGTCGTTCAGGACCTAAAGCTCGACCTTCGGCAACAGCCGGTGGAAATGCGCCTCGACGGCGTCGTGGCATTCGCAGGCGCGTTTCTCCAGAGCGCGTCGATCCAGCACCTCCACCCGGCCCCGGCCGATGTGGATTATCCGGGCGTCCTGTAGAGCCCGCGCCACGGCGCTGATCGTCGTGCGCTGCACGCCCAGCATATGGGCCAGGGTCTCCTGGGTCAGGCGGATCGGCTCGTCGCCCGAACGGTCGTGGGCGAACAGCAGCCAACGGCAGGCGCGCTGCTCGATCGGGTGCAGGGCGTTGCACGCCACCAGTTGCATCATCTGGGCGATCATCACGTCGGCGTAGCGATCGAACAGGTCAGCGACAGCCGGGACGCGCGTCTTGATCTGTTCCAGCCGTTCGGTCGGGATGCTGAAGGCCTGGCCCGGCGTGCGCACGACGGCGCGACCATAGGCCGGCTTATAGCCGGCGCTGACGACGCCGCCGATCGCGCCTTCCAGGCCGACGCTGGCCGCCTCGATTTCCTGACCATCGGCGGTGACCACCAGCAGCGAAACCTGGGTCGGGCCGCAGGGCAGGTAGGTCGTCTCGACGTCGTCGCCGGAATCGAACAGCACGGCGTCCAGGGCGAGGCTGACGGGGGTGAGATGGGGGGCCAATTCAGCCAGGGCGTCGGGGCGCAGCGCCGCCAACAGTCGGTTGGCGGTGAAGTGCGGCGTCTCATCGTCGGCGGCGGCGCGGATGTTGCGGGGGATGGCGGTCATCGAAACCTCCCGTGCGAATAGGTTCCTAAGAAGCGCGCCACGCACGGCTTAGTTTCCCGTGGACGCCGAGACTCTTCCGAAGCACGCTCAGTCCGGTCACGGGGAGAAGGCGATGATCGCGCGAAAGCACTTGAGGCGTCGGCTCAGCCAGTATGGCGCGCTGTGGCTGGGCGGCTTTGTGGGCACGCTGCTTGTGATGGCCGTGATGGTCTTTGGCGTGCGCACGCCGCTCGCCGCGGCGGCGGATCTGGTCCTACCGATCGCCCTGGGTTTGCTGGGACTAACCGTGATCGCGGGCGTCGGGATCACGGTGGTCAAGGACGTGGGTCTGTCGACCAAGTCGCTGATCACCGCCCTGGCGCTGCTCCTGGTGCTGCCGCTGCTGTGGGCGCCGGTGCTCGCGGTGGTGGTCACCGCAGCGATCGCCGGGGCGTCGGTGGAGTACTCCACGGTCTATGCCGAATTCCGGATCGCGGTCAGCAATCTGATCTATCCGCTGGTCGCCATGCTGGGCGAAGACCCGCTGATCAGCTTCGTCTGGCAAGCGTTCCAAGTCGTCGCGTCCATCGTGGGCGCGATCGCGTCGACCTTGCAGGTCTGGCGGTTCGTCAAGCCGCTGCTGTATGGCCCCGATGAGGCCGAAGCGACCTAGCTGAGAAGCGTCGGGCCGGGAAAGACCCAGTCCTCTTCCTGTTCGTGCAACATCACAGGCAGGCCAAGGCCGGCCGGATACTCCGCCAGACGCCGGAGGGCCGCCTGGGCCTCGCCCCGCGTCTCATAGGCGCCAAATCGCAAGTTCTCACCGACGATCGCCCAATGGTCGCCAACGCGCACCACGCCGTAATGCACCTCAGTCATGGTCAGACCTCCTTGCAGTGTCCACAGGGAAGACCCGATCCGTGGCGATCGCAAGGCCTTTATTTGGCGAGCTTTTTTCCGCACTGCGGCGAAACTTGTCCCCAAGCGCCACCGTCTATGGGTTCGCGCGTTGAGAGGCGTGGTCGTGACAGGGCGGCTGGAGTTGGCGATAACCGAGACATGTCGCGTCCGCTTCTCATCGGTGTCTGCCTGGCGAGCCTGATCGCCGCTCCCGTCCTGGCCCAGGAACGGGCGCCGGAGGATCGCCAGCGCCTGTTGGATCTGGCCTATGCGCTGGGCGAAAGCCACGCTCTGCGTCAGGTCTGCCAGGGCGAGAGCGACCAGCATTGGCGCGCGCGCATGGTGCGCCTGACCGAGGTGGAACAAGCCGACCAGGCGTTCGACGCCCAGATGCGCGAACGCTTCAACACCGGCTTCGCCTCGCGCCGCAGCGAGTACCCGATCTGCGACGACGCCAGCCGCAAGGCCGAGCAGGCGGTGGCGCGCAAGGGGCAAGCGCTGGCCCTGAAGCTTTCCCAGACGATGCGCGAGGTCCGGGGCGTCGCGTCAGCGCCGGATTCCGTGGCGGTGGACACCAGAGCGCGCTAACCTCCATCCAACTTCAAGTTGGGGGAGCGACCGTCTTGGGCGGCATCGTCGTACTGGTTTTCCTGGCCTTCGCCTTCGTTCTGCTGATCAGCGCGATCAAGATCGTGCCGCAGGGGCGCGAGTTCACCGTCGAGCGCTTCGGCCGCTACACCCGCACGCTGAAGCCCGGCATCACGATCCTTACGCCGTTCTTCGAAACGGTGGGCCGCAAGGTCAACATGATGGAGCAGGTCCTGGACGTGCCCCAGCAGGAGGTCATCACCAAGGACAACGTCTCGGTGAAGGTCGACGCGATCGTGTTCATCCAGGTGATGGACGCGGCGGCGGCGGCCTACCGTGTCGACAACCTGATGTACGCCATCACTCAGCTGGCCCAGACCAATCTGCGGACCGTGGTGGGGGCCATGGAACTGGACGAGGTGCTCAGCCAGCGAGACGCCATCAACAGCCGCCTGCTCTCGACCATCGATCACGCCACCGGACCGTGGGGCGTGAAGGTTGCGCGGATCGAGATCAAGGACCTTACCCCGCCCGCCGACATCACCAACGCTATGGCGCGCCAGATGAAGGCCGAGCGCGAACGCCGTGCGGTGATCACCGAGGCCGAAGGCGAGAAGCAGGCCCAGATCGCCCGCGCCGAAGGCCAGAAGCAGTCGGCCATCCTGCAGGCCGAAGGCCGCCGCGAGGCCGCGTTCCGCGACGCCGAGGCGCGTGAGCGCGAGGCTGAGGCCGAGGCCAAGGCCACCGCCTTCGTCTCCGAGGCCATCGCCAAGGGCGACGTCAACGCGATCAACTATTTCGTGGCGCAGAAGTACGTCGAGGCCTTCGCCGAACTGGCCAAGAGCCCGCAGCAGAAGACCGTGATCGTCCCCGCCGACTTCGCCGGTCTGACCGGCACGGTCGCGGGCGTAAGCGAACTGATCAAGTCGCTGGGCGCTGACGCCCCGCGTCCCACTGCACCGGCGGCCCGGGGGACGACCAACGCCCCCGCCGGCGGCAAGCGCGGGGAGTGACCTGATGGACGCGATCGTCGGCTTTCATGCCCTGCATCCCTTCTGGCTGTGGCTGGCCGTGGCCGCCGCCTTCCTGGCCGTCGAGGTCGCCACCGGCACCGGCTGGCTCCTGTGGCCAGCCGCAAGCGCGTTTGTCGTCGGCGCCGTCGCCCAGCTGCTGCATACCAGCTTCGTAGTCGAGCTTGGACTGTTCGCGGCGCTGGCGATCGCCTCGACCTATCTGGCCAAGCGCTTCTTGCGACCGGTCCTTGAAGCCACGGGACCGGACCTGAATGACCCCATGCAGCGGCTGGTCGGTCAGCGGGGTCAGGTCCTGTCGACCTTCGAGCAGGGGCGCGGGCGCGTCTTCATCGACGGCAAGGACTGGGCGGCCGAGACCGACGAGCCGATCCCGGCGATCAGCCAGGAAGTCGTCGTCGTCGGGGTGGACGGCGCGATCCTCAAGGTGCGCAAGATCCCGACCTGAGCGGGCTGCTGACAGTTTGCGACGCAAGGCCCTGTTATCCGGCCGCCGCGACACCATCTAGGCTCGCATCAGCGAGCCCAAGCGGGCCGTGCGGCGCTGCATCGCCGCGCGTGAGGGGGTAAGGCGTGACGTCCATCATTTCGGTACAGGGTCTGACCAAGACCTATGCGTCGGGCCATCAGGCCCTCAAACGGATCGACCTGGATATCCGGCAGGGCGAGATCTTCGCGCTCCTGGGGCCGAACGGGGCGGGCAAGACCACCCTGATCAGCATCATCTGCGGCATCGTCAATCCCAGCCAGGGCGTGATCCTGGCCGACGGCCACGACGTGGTCCGCGACTATCGCGCCGCCCGCACCAAGATCGGCCTCGTGCCGCAGGAGTTGCACACCGACGCTTTCGAGACGGTCTGGGCCACGGTCAGCTTCTCGCGCGGCCTGTTCGGAAAGCCGCGCAACGACGCCCTGATTGAGAAGATCCTTCGCGACCTTTCCTTGTGGGACAAGAAGGACAGCAAGATCATGGCGCTGTCGGGCGGCATGAAGCGCCGGGTGATGATCGCCAAGGCGCTGAGCCACGAGCCGACCATCCTGTTCCTAGACGAGCCGACCGCCGGCGTCGACGTCGAACTGCGCCGCGACATGTGGGAGATGGTCCGCAAGCTCCGTGAGAGCGGCGTCACGATCATCCTGACCACCCACTACATCGAGGAGGCCGAAGAGATGGCCGACCGTATCGGGGTGATCAACAAGGGCGAGATCATCCTCGTCGAGGACAAGTCCGTCCTGATGCGAAAGCTCGGCAAGAAGCAGCTGACCGTGCACCTGAAGGGGCCGCTGACGGCCTTGCCCGCCGCCCTCAACGACGCCTCGCTCAGCCTGGCCAATGACGGCGCCGACCTCGTCTATACGTTCGACGCCCAGGCCGAAGACACCGGCATCGCCGATCTGCTGGGGCGCCTCTCCGAGCAGGGGATCGAGTTCAAGGACCTGAAGACCGACCAGAGCTCGCTGGAAGACATCTTCGTCAGCCTGGTGAGGGCTCCGCAATGAACCTCTATGCGATCAAGGCCATCTACCGCTTCGAGATGGCGCGGTGGTTCCGCACCCTGGCCCAGAGCGTGATCTCGCCGGTGCTGTCGACCAGCCTCTATTTCGTGGTGTTCGGCTCGGCCATCGGCTCGCGCATGCAGGCCATCGACGGGATCAGCTACGGCGCCTTCATCGTGCCAGGCCTGATCATGCTGTCGCTGCTCAGCGAAAGCATCTCCAACGCCTCGTTCGGCATCTACATGCCCAAGTGGGCGGGCACGATCTATGAGCTCCTGTCCGCGCCGGTGGCCTGGTACGAGACGGTCATCGGCTATGTGGGCGCGGCGGCGACCAAGTCGATCTGCCTGGGTTTGCTGATCCTAGCCACGGCGCGGATCTTCGTGCCGTTCGAGATCGCCCACCCGTTCGTCATGCTGCTGTTCCTGGTGCTGACCTCGGTCACCTTCAGCCTGTTCGGCTTCATCATCGGGGTGTGGGCCGACGACTTCCAGAAGCTGCAGATCGTGCCGCTGCTGATCGTCACGCCGCTGACCTTCCTGGGCGGCAGCTTCTACTCGATCAAGATGCTGCCGGAGATCTGGCAGAAGATCACCCTGTTCAACCCGGTGGTCTATCTGATCAGCGGTTTCCGCTGGGCCTTCTACGGACAGTCGGACGTGGGCGTCGGGATCAGCCTGGGCATGACGGCGGTGTTCCTGGCCGTGTGTCTCGGCGCGGTCTGGTGGATCTTCCGGACGGGGTATCGGCTGAAGGTCTAGGACGAGCCGTCCGGTTCGAAGGCCATAAACCCGCGTCATCCCGGAAGCCTCGTGGAGGCTATCCGGGACCCAAGGGGCAGGGCGCAATGCGGCCACCCCTGGGTCCCGGCTCTCCGCTCCGCTACGGCCGGGATGACGAGAGAATAGATAGCTACCGGGTCTGGTCGTCTGTCGCCGCCTTCAGCCCCTTCATCCCGCCCGCCTTGGCGCCCTTGGCGACCAGGACGCTCTCGGCGCGGCGGATCATGGCGCGCTCACCGTTGAAGGCGGCCAGCGCCTGGCAGGTGTCGAAGAAGCCGGGATCGGCGCGCGTGTCGATGGCGGGCTGCTGCACGATCAGATGTAGGTCGCGGGCGCGGAGCTTCAGCACCACGTCCATAACCGCCACCAGATCGCCGCCCAGCGCGTGCAGGCTGGGCGCGGCCAGGACGCCGCCGGTCTCCAGGGCTTCAAGGGCGCGCTCCAAACCCGGCCGCACCACGCCCGAGGCCAGGCAGCGATCGCTGAACACCTGCTCGCAGCCCAGCAGAAGCAAGCGCTCCTCCTGGGCGGGGCTGAAAAACACCCCCGGCGCGGGCGGGACGCGGTAGTAGCCGACGATTTTCATCCCGGCTGACTCGCAGACCCGCCGCGCGCTGGCGAGCGGATTTCGTCGCCGTCCACAGATCGCTGGCCTTGCGAGGCGAGCGCGATTGCCTCTCAGATCACCCGCGGATTGGCCTGACGCAGGCCTTCATTGGCCAGAGCGTCAGCCCGTTCGTTTAGCGGATGACCGGCGTGGCCCTTGACCCAGCGCCAGTCGACGTCGTGCCGCGAACGGGCGGCGTCGAGGCGTTTCCAGAGGTCGTCGTTCTTCACGGGGCTCTTGTCGGCCGTCTTCCAGCCGCGCGCCTTCCAGCCCCGGATCCACTCTTGGATGCCCTTCATCACGTACTGGCTGTCGGTGTGAAGTTCGACCACGCAGGGGCGGTTCAGCAGCTCCAGCGCCTGGATGGCGGCCATCAGCTCCATGCGGTTGTTGGTCGTCCCCGGCTCGCCGCCGCAGATTTCCTTCTTCTTGTCGCCATAGAACAGGATCGCGCCCCAGCCGCCCGGGCCCGGATTACCCTTGCAGGCGCCGTCGGTGTAGATCGTGACCTTCGGCGTCATGCGAACAGCACGAGGCCCTCGCGGTGGACGGCCAGCTTGCGCTCGTACTCCAGGGGGTCCTTCGGCTTGACCAGGGCCCCGGCCGGGGTCGAGCCCCAGTCGGCCAGGCGGGTCAGGAAGAAACGCATGGCCGCGCCGCGCGCCAGGATCGGCAGGGCCTCTTTCTCGATCGGGCTCAAGGGGCGACGGCGCTCATAGCCGTTCAGCAGCGCCTTGGCGGCGGTGATGTTGAAACTGCCGTCGGCCTCGAAGCACCAGGCGTTCAGCGTCACGGCCACGTCGTAGGCGTAGGCGTCGTCGCAGGCGAAATAGAAGTCGATCGCCGCAGCGAACTTGCCGTCCGTTCGGAAGAAGACGTTGTCCGGGAAATAGTCGGCGTGGATCGTCCCGGCCGGCAGGTTACGCGGCCACATCAGGGCCAGCTGCGCCAGATCCTGGTCGATGGTCGCCGAAAGGCCCGGCTTGAGATCCTCGGCGGCCTTGCGGTGCTTGGAGAACAGCGGCGACCAGGCGGCCTGGCCAAGATCATTGGCGCGGCGGCCCGGATAGCCCTCGCCGGCCAGGTGCAGCCAGGCCAGGCCCTCGCCGGCCTCGCGGCAATGGGCGGCGGTGGGCTTGCGCACCGAAAGGCCCGGCAGGAACTCGACGATGGCGGCGGGCTTGCCGCGCAGGCTGGCCAGGGTGGCGCCGGCGCGCGTGGGGATCGGCCGGGCGCTGGGATAGCCGCGATCGGCCAGCCAGGTCAGCATGTTCAGGAAATAGGGCAGGTCGTCCGCCTTCACCCGCCGCTCGTAGACGGTGAGGATGTAACGCCCCTTCTCTGTCTCCAGCAGGAAGTTGGAGTTCTCGACGCCCTCGGCGATGCCCTTGAACGCCAGCGGCGCGCCGAGGTCATAGCCTTCGAGGAAGGCTTCGAGTTCCTGGTCGGTGATGTCGGTATAGACGGCCATGCCGCCGGGATGCGGGAGCGGGCGCTGGCGGTCAAGGGGGGCAGGGCGAGAACGCGCCGACATGGTCGGACGCTCGTTCCTTTCGTCGTCAGACCGCGCGGTGGCGCAGTCGGCCCGCCACGCGTGCTTGCGTGAGGGTCCTGCGCTCCTGGGCGTCAGCGACGCGCTGTTGAGCGAGGCGTCGAAAACGTCTTGGCCAGCGCGCAGAAGTCGGCTTGATCCCGCTGTTGCCAGGCGGCTCGCATGAACGCGCCCTGGTACCAGCCATAGGCGGCAGGGTCGTTGGACAGGCGCTCGTAGTTGGCCTGGAAATAGGCGTGCGGGTCCTGCCCGGCCGGAACAGGGTTCGGCAGGCTCGCCAGGAAGCGGTTGTAGTTCTCGATCCGCCCTGGAAGCCGCTCGCGCTCAGCGGGATCCAAGGACCAGAAGGCCAGGGCGACCCGGTTGGCGTTCACCTCGCCCGTCCAGAAGTCGGACTCGTCGTAGCCGCCGATCGCAAGCTCGATGAAGTGGCCGAGCTCATGAGGCACCAGCAGGCTGTTGAAGATCTCAGAAAACTGCCCCTCAGGCGTAAGGCCAAGGGTGCCGGCGGACGCCCAAGCGCTGACGAGCTCCTTGACGAACGGCGGCGCATCGGACCAACGCGACAGGTGAACCGACCGGTCTTTTTCGTAGAAGGAGATGATCGAGGGCGCTGAGTCGACTACCACGCCCGGCGTATAGGGCGGTTGGACCCCGCACGATCGTAGCTCGGCGATAAACCGGTCGACAACGCCTTGCGTCTTCACCACGACCGGATCTTCCGTCGTCTGCGCGCGCGCCGCAGCAGGTGAAGCGAGAGTGGCGACCACGCAGATCGCCGCAGCGAAGACACCCCGAAACATATCAGCCCCCAAATGAGCGCCCCGCGGCCGCGATGGTCGGCCGGCAGCGCGCTACTCGCCGGGAACACTAGATCATCGGGCGGAGGGGGCAAGTGAGCGGCGCCGCGATCTGGCGGCGCTCCTCGCCCAGCCCCTAAGCCGTCAACAGCCTCGGCAGCTTGAACGTAATCGTCTCGCGGGCCTCGACCAGTTCCTCGACGGTGGTGTCGAACCGCGCCGAGATGGCGTCGATGACGCCCTGCACCAGATCCTCCGGCGCCGACGCCCCAGCGGTGAGGCCCACGCGCGAGATCCCGTCGAACCAGGCCCAGTCGATCCCCGTGGCGTCGTCGATCAAGTGGGCGTCGCGGGCCCCGGCTTTCAGGCCGACCTCCTTGAGGCGCACCGAGTTCGACGAGTTCTTCGAGCCGACCACCAGGATCAGTTCGGACTGCTCGGCCAGATGCTTGACCGCGTCCTGGCGGTTGGTGGTGGCGTAGCAGATGTCTTCCTTGTGCGGGGCGGCGATGCCGGGGAAGCGCTCGCGCAGCAGGGCCACCATGTCGGCGGTGTCGTCGACCGACAGGGTGGTCTGGGTGAGGAAGGCGACGTTGGCGGCGTCCTTGGGTTCCCACGCCGCCGCGTCCTTGAGGTCCTCGATCAGGGTCACCGCGCCCTCGGGCAATTGGCCCATGGTGCCGATCACTTCCGGATGGCCGGCATGGCCGATCAGCACGATCTCGCGGCCGGCGTCATAGTGCTTCTGGGCCTCGACATGGACCTTGGAGACCAGCGGGCAGGTGGCGTCCAGATAGATCATCTGGCGCGCCTTGGCCTCTGCCGGCACCGACTTGGGCACGCCGTGGGCCGAGAACACCACCGGGCGATCGTCGGGGGCTTCCTCGAGCTCCTCGATGAACACCGCGCCCAGCGCCTTGAGGCGGTCGACGACGTGACGGTTGTGGACGATCTCGTGGCGCACATAGACCGGCGCGCCGAACTTCTCGACCGCGCGCTCGACGATCTGGATGGCCCGGTCGACGCCGGCGCAGAAGCCGCGCGGGCTGGCCAGCACCAGGGAGATGGGGCGTCGGATCGGGGTCTGAGCGTTCATGGCGTGGAAACTAGCGTCTCGAAGGTCCGTTCGCCAGAAGTCTGCGTCGTTGCGACGTCACGCATATGCCTTTATCAGGCTGCATGACGCTGGCGGGGCGCTGTGGCCCCGCTTGGCTCTTGTGTCCGGAACCGACGTTTCATGCGCCGCACTTTCACGCTCGCCCTCAGCGCCCTGATGGCTGTCTCGATCGCCGCGACCACGGCGACGGTCGCTCACGCCCAGCGCGGTCCCGGCGGCGACGCGAGCGGCGAGGACGACGCGGCCAAGAAGCGCAAGCGCGACGAGGAGTGGAACCAGCCCAAGGCTCCGCTGCCGCAACTGCGCAACGCTGGTCCTTGCCCCTTTGTGAAGGTGCTGTACGACGCCGGTCGCTTTGTCGAATTCAAGGACGGCAAGGAGTCCGCCGCCCAGGCCGGTTTCACCGGTGAGATCCAGAGCCTGACCTCGGGCTGCGCCTACAAGGGCGACGAGCCGATCAAGATCCGCATCGAGGCTCTGTTCCAGCTGGGCCGTGGCCCGCAAGCGGTCGGCGACAAGTATGTCTATCGCTACTGGGTGGCGGTGACCGAGCGGAACCAGGCGGTCATCGCCAAGGAATACTTCGATCTTCCCGTCAGCTTCGCTGCCGGCGAGGACCGTGTCTATGCGCGCGAGACGATCGAGCAGATCACCATCCCCCGCGCGGACGCCAAGGTCAGCGGCGGGAACTTTGAGGTCCTGCTGGGCTTCGACGTGACGCCGGCGATGGCCGCCTTCAACCGCGACGGCAAGCGCTTCCGGGTCAATGCCGGCCAGACGGCGCCCGCCCAGCAAGGCCAAACCCAACCAGGGACGACCACCAAGCAATGAACGATTTGAAGCGGTCCTTGAGCGAGGCGGCCGCGGCCGCTTTCCAGGCCGCCGGACTGCCTCCCGAGTTCGGACGCGTCACGGCTTCCGACCGACCAGACCTGGCCGATTTCCAGTGCAACGGCGCCCTTGCGGCCGCCAAGAGCGCCAAGCGCAATCCGCGTGAGATCGCGGTGCAGGTCGTCGAAATCCTGAAGGGCGACCCGCGTCTGGCCTCGGTTGAGATCGCCGGCGTCGGCTTCATCAACATGCGCGTCAGCGACGAGGCCCTTTCGGCCCGCGTTCGCGAAATCGCCGCTGACGAGCGGACCGGCGCACAGGTGCTGGAGACGCCGCGCCGCGTGCTGATCGACTATGCGGGGCCCAACGTCGCCAAGCCGATGCACGTGGGACACCTGCGCGCCTCGATCATCGGCGAGTCGATCAAGCGCCTCTATCGCTTCCGCGGCGACGACGTGGTGGGCGACGCCCACTTCGGCGACTGGGGTTTCCAGATGGGTCTGTTGATCAGCGCCATCATGGACGAGGACCCGTTCATCAACGCCTTGATGGAAAAGCTGCCGGAGGCGCCGCGCGGTTTCTCTGCAGCGGACGAGGCCAAGGTGATGGCCGAGTTCGAAAAGCGCATCACCCTCGCCGACCTTGACCGCATCTATCCGGCCGCCTCGCTGCGCCAGAAGGAAGATCCGGCGTTCAAGGAGCGCGCCCGCAAGGCGACCGCCGAACTGCAGAACGGCCGCTTCGGCTACCGACTGCTGTGGCGCCACTTCGTCAATGTCAGCCGCGTGGCCCTTGAGCGCGAATTCCATGCGCTGGGCGTCGACTTCGATCTCTGGAAGGGCGAAAGCGACGTCAACGACCTGATCGAGCCGATGGTGATGCAGCTGGAGGCCAAGGGCCTTCTGGTGCAGGACCAGGGCGCGCGCATCGTCCGCGTGGCCCGAGAGGACGACAAGCGCGACGTCCCGCCGTTGCTGGTGGTGTCGTCGGAAGGCTCGGCCATGTACGGCACGACCGACCTCGCCACGATTCTGGATCGCCGCAAGTCGTTCGACCCGCACCTGATCCTCTACTGCGTTGATCAGCGCCAGGCCGATCACTTCGAGACAGTGTTCCGCGCCGCCTATCTGGCCGGCTACGCCGACGAGGGTTCGCTGGAGCACATCGGCTTCGGCACCATGAACGGCGCTGACGGCAAGCCGTTCAAGACCCGCGCCGGCGGGGTGCTGAAGCTGCACGACCTGATCGAGATGGCTCGCGAAAAGGCGCGAGAGCGCCTGCGCGAGGCGGGCTTGGGCGCCGAGCTCTCCGAAGAGCAGTTCGAGGAGACGGCTCACAAGGTGGGCGTCGCCGCGCTGAAGTTCGCCGACCTGCAGAACTTCCGCGGCACCTCCTACGTCTTCGATCTCGACCGCTTCACCAGCTTCGAGGGCAAGACCGGTCCATACCTGCTGTACCAGTCGGTCCGTATCAAGAGCGTGCTGCGCCGCGCCGCCGAGAGCGGCGCTGTGGCTGGCCGTATCGAAATCCACGAGCCGGCCGAGCGCGACCTGGCCATGCTGCTCGACGCCTTCGAGGGCGCGTTGCAGGAGGCCTACGACAAGAAGGCTCCGAACTTCGTCGCCGATCACGCCTACAAGCTGGCGCAGTCGTTCTCGAAGTTCTACGCGGCGTGCCCCATCATGAGCGCCGATACGGACGTTCTACGCGCCTCGCGGCTGACCCTTGCCGAGACCACCCTGCGTCAGCTGGAGCTGGCGTTGGATCTGCTGGGCATCGAGGCGCCGGAGCGGATGTAGGAATCAGGCGGCGATGGAACGCGCGCCGGCCTCGGTCTGGAAGCGCTCCATCAACTGCGCCAGCTGTCGCGCCTCGCTGGTGAGGCTGTGGCTGGCGGCCGTGGTTTCCTCGACCATGGCGGCGTTCTGCTGGGTCACCTGATCCATCTGGCCCACCGCAGAGTTGACCTCGCCAAGGCCGGTGGCCTGGTCGTGGGCGGCCTGAGCGATGCCTTCGACGAGCGTCTGGATCTTGCCGAACTGGGCGACGACGCCGGTGAGTTCGTCTCCGACCCGGCCAACCAGCTCGACGCCGTTCTCGACGCTGCGGCTGGCCTCCTCGACCAGGGTCTTGATCTCCTTGGCCGCATCGGCCGATCGCTGGGCCAGGGCCCGCACCTCCATGGCCACGACCGCGAAGCCCCGGCCGGCCTCGCCTGCGCGCGCAGCCTCGACCCCGGCGTTGAGCGCCAGAAGATTGGTCTGGAAGGCGATCTCGTCGACCACGGTGATGATCTGCCCGATCTTGCGCGACGAAGCGTCGATCCGTTCCATCGCGACGCCCGCCTCGCTGGCGACGGCGCTGGAGGCGCCGATCAGCTCGCGGCTCAGCGCGACCTCGTTGAAGGCTGTGCGAGCGTTGATCGCGGTGGTCTTGATCGTGGCCGTCACCTCGTCCAGCGCGGCGGCGGTCTGTTCCAGGCCGGCCGCCTGCTGTTCGGTGCGCCGGGCGAGGTCATCAGCCGCCACGGTGATCTGCCGCGCGCCGCCCCCGACGGCGCTGGCGCTGGACACGACCTGGTGGATGGTGTCGCGCAATGTGACGATCGAGTCGTTGAAGTTGCGACGCAGGCGTTCGAACTCCTCTGGAAACGCCGTATCGATCCGCTGGGAGAGGTCGCCCTGAGCTAGCCGACGTAGTCCTTCGTCCAACGCGTCGACCATGGAGGACCGACGGCTCCGGGCCTCCGCCTCCGCCGCCGCATAGGCTTCCTCGCGGGCGGCGGCCTCCCGGTCCTTGTCCCGCTGGACGGCTTGTCGGCGCTCGATTGCGGCGGCGCGGAAGACAGAGACGGCGGCGGCCATGTCGCCCACTTCGTCCTTGCGCTCGCGCATCGGCGGCTCCTGCGAGTAATCGCCCTCGGCGAGCCTGCCCATGTAGGCGGTCATGCGCGCCAACGGATCGATAATCCGCTTACGGAGCGCGCCGACGCCCAGCAGGATCATCCCGAGCATGGCGACCGCCACGACGCCCAGGCCTGCGAACACGGTGAGAGAGGCGCTGTGTGACTCATTCGCCGCGTCCGTCACCATCGCCCGCGCCTTCGCCGTCAATTCATCCACGCCGACGCGGTGTCGGCGATAGTGGCCATCCAGCTTGGCCGCGGCCATGTTGATCGCGATTACGTCGCCCGATTTCAGGGCCGGGGCGTAGGTCTGGTCCACCTCGCGCCAAAACGCGCGACCATGCTGATCCAACCGCTCGAGCGAAGCCTTGGCGTCCTCGGGAATCGCCGACTTTCGCCAATAGGCGACGCGCGTCTCATAGTCGGCTCGGAGCGCGGCGAGCTTGGCGAGGGTAGCCTCGGCGGCGCTCGGATCCTGGCTGCCTTGCTCGACCACCAGCATGCTCTCCACCAGATAGGCCGGTGGCGGCAGGATGTCGGCGACAAGATCGAAGGCGGCGGCCTGGCGATTGGCGATCGGCCCGCCCACCCGCAGGTGCAGCAAACCAGCCGTCGCGGCGGCGATGGCGATCATCATTCCCACCATCAAGGCGACGGTGAGGGCTTTCAGAAACGCGTTGAGGCGCAGCATTTGAACCAAGAGCTGGGGGTTGAATGGTCAAGCTTGAACTGCGCCGGAACGATGGTCGGCCAAAGGTAAACGTGATCGTAACCATGTCTGCGACAGATTGTCCCGGCGTTCGGACGCTCGCAAAACGGGTGCTTGGACTTGTGGATTGATTTCCCCATGGCCGAGGGGACAGTCTGAGCCGAGTGAAGGCGCGAGGGGGCCATGGGGAAGACGTTTTTCAAATCGCTGATGGCGGGCGCTTGCGCCTTGGCCATGGTCGGTCCGGTGGTTGCGGCCGAGAAGGCCCCCGCCAAACCGGGCGACAAGTTCGCTCAGGCCACCGCCGGTCTCGAGCGCAAGGACGGTCTCGTCCCGGTGTTCGTCGACAAGAAGGACGGCAAGGTCCTGCTGCTCCTGCCCAAGCCCGGCGCCGACGGGATCGCGGGGCGGTATCTCTATCAGACCTACCTGCGCGCGGGACTTGGCTCCAACCCAACCGGCCTGGACCGTTCCGCGCCGGGCGACACCCAGATCATCGCGTTCCGCAAGGTGGGCGGCAAGGTCGTTGCCCAGTTCGAGAACTGGGGCTTCTCGGCCGCGCGCGGCTCGGCCGATGAGCGCGAGGCGGTCGCCCAGTCGTTCCCGATCTCCAGCGTCTGGTCCAACGTGGTCGAGGCGGAAGGTCCCGACGGCGCCCTGCTTGTCGACGTGACGTCGTTCCTCACCCGCGACGCCCAAGGCATCGCCAGAACGCTCAAGCGCAGCCGCCAGGGCGACTTCCGGCTGAACGACGGCCTGTCCTACGCCGATACGGGCGCGGTGAACGCCTTCCCGAAGAACATCGAACTGGAGGCGGTCCAGACCTTCGTGGGCGACGAGCCGGGCGCCGAGGTTCGCGGCATCGTCCCGGATCCGCGCAACGTCACCCTGGTGTTGCACCACTCTCTGGTGGCCCTGCCCGAGCCCGGTTATCAGCCGCGTCAGAACGATCCGCGCGTCGGCGTGATCGACCATACGGTCGCCGACTATTCCGCGCCGCTGGATGAGCCGCTGGTGCATCGCCTGGTCCACCGGTTCCGGCTGGAGAAGACCGATCCGACCGCCGCGCGCTCGCCGGTCAAGAAGCCGATCGTCTTCTACATCGATCGCGCCGCGCCCGAGCCGGTGCGCTCGGCCCTGATGGACGGCGCCCGCTGGTGGGCCCAGGCCTTCGAGGCGGCCGGCTTTATCGACGCCTTCAAGGTGGAGGTGCTGCCCGACGGCGTCAGCCCGCTCGACGCCCGCTACAGCGTCGTCAACTGGGTCCACCGCCAGACGCGCGGCTGGTCCTATGGCCACGCGGTGGTCGATCCGCGCACCGGCGAGATCGTCAAGGGCGACGTGCTGCTGGGCTCGCAGCGCATTCGCCAGGATCGCCTGATCTTCGAGGGTCTGGCCGGCGCGGACGCAACGGGCAAGGGCGGGCCCAACGATCCGATTGAGATCTCGCTGGCGCGCCTGCGCCAGCTGGCCACCCACGAGATCGGCCACTCGATCGGCTTGCAGCACAACTTCGCCGCCAGCACCTATGGCGGCCGCGCCTCGGTGATGGACTATCCCGCGCCGAAGATCGCTCTGAAGGACGGCGCGCTCGATTTCACCGACGCCTATGGCCGTGGCCTTGGCGACTGGGACAAATTCGCCATCGACTGGCTGTATGGCCCCGCGCCCGCTGGCGTCGACGAGAAGGCGTGGCTGAAGGCCAAGGCCGACAGGAGCCAGGCCGCCGGCCTGCGCTATGTCTCTGACGAAGACGCCCGCAGCGCCGACACCGCCCATCCTCTGGGCGCAGTCTGGGACAACGGTAGCGACCCGGTGGCCGAACTCGACCACCTGATGGCCGTGCGCAAGGTCGCGCTGGACCGCTTCGGTCTTCCGAACCTGCCCAAGGGCGCTTCAGTCGCGGACCTGCGCCGGGTGATCGTCCCGATCTACATCTTCCATCGCTATCAGATCGACGCCACCGCCAAGCTGGTCGGCGGGATCGACTTCACCTACGCCGCCGAGGGCGACGGCCACGAGGCCAGCAAGGTCGTGCCCGCCGACCGTCAGGCCGTCGCCGTCGACGCCCTGCTGCGGACCCTGTCTCCCGCCGCGTTGGATCTCAGCGACAAGACGCTGGACGTGCTGAACGCCGGTCAGTCGCAGGGCAATGACAAGGCCAACGATATCGAGACCTTTGGCCAGGGTCCGGTCTTCGACCTGCCTGGTGCGTCTGAGGTGGCGGCCGACTTGGTCTGGAGCGCGCTCTTCGCGCCCGCGCGCCTCAACCGTCTGGTCGAGGCCAAGCGTCGCGACCCGGGCCAGCTGGGCCTCGACGGCGTGCTGGACAAGGCTTTGGCCGCTGTCGCCTTCGACGGCAAGTCCACCGGACGCCAGGCCGAGTTGGCGCGTCGCGTGCGCCAGCGCCTCGTTGTCAGCCTCGCCCAGACCTTGAACGACAAGACCCTGGCGCCGACTGCGGCGGCGTTGATCCGCGCGCGCCTCGCCGACTGGGGCAAGGGCCTCGCCAAGGCCGGCGGCGACAGCGCCGACAAGGCCCAGGCCCGGTTCCTGGCCGGGATCGTCGCCGACGAGACCGGCGGACGCCTCGTGGGCCTGGTCGAAGGCGGCAAGGCCAAGGTCGAGATCCCGCCCGGCCCGCCGATCGGCGAGACCGACTGGTTCGGGGACTTGAGCCTTTAACTCATCCGACCTCCCCGGCGAATGCCGGGGCCCAGATCGAACTCATAGGGCTGGTGGCTTCTGCTCTGACACTTGGCGAGACCACCGCAAATGCCCCGGATGAATCTGGCCCCCGGCATTGGCCGAGGAAATCGGAGAGGATGGGGCCGGTCCAGCTTGACTCTAGTGGGACCCTCCCGCATTGACCCGACTGACCCTCGCGGGAGACATCGGGATTCGCTCCCGAGGCCGAAGGCGCAACCGCCCCGGAAACGCTCAGGCAAAAGGACCGCGCGGGTTTAGGAACGCTGGAAAGCAGTCTCTTCACCGGAGGGGCTCGCCGAAGGAGCAAGGCCAAACCCGTCCGGCAGAGGGGCGAGGCCGGAATCTCTCAGGCCAAAGGGACAGCGGGGGCGACTTACCGGCGAAAGGCCGGTCCCGTCGCCGACCCCGCTTGGAGCCCTCGCGTGTCCGATCAAGATCTGAAGAAGACTCCGCTCTATGACGCCCACGTGGCGGCGGGCGCGCGCATGGTGCCGTTCGCGGGCTATTCCATGCCGGTGCAGTACAAGGACGGGGTGCTGAAAGAGCACCTGTGGACCCGCGAGCACGCCGGTCTGTTCGACGTCTCGCACATGGGCCAGGCGCGCATCCGGGGCGAGAACCCCGCCAAGAGCTTCGAGAAGGTCGTCTCAGCCGACTATCAAGGCCTCAAGGCCGGCAAGCAGCGCTATGGCGTGCTGCTGAACGCCGAGGGCGGCATCGTCGATGACCTGATGACCGCGCGTCCGGACGAGGACGGCCTGTTCGTGGTGGTCAACGGCGCCTGCAAGGACAACGACTACGCCATCATCGCCCGCGAGCTGGCCGGCGAAGCCACGGTGACCCGCCTGGAAGACCGCGCGCTGCTGGCGCTGCAAGGGCCCGAGGCCGCCGCCGTGCTGGCCGCCCATGTGCCGGAAGCCGCGCAGATGGTGTTCATGGACGCCAAGGCCCTGAGCGCCTTCGGCGTCGACGCGATCATTTCGCGCTCGGGCTACACCGGCGAGGACGGCTACGAGATCTCGGTCCCGGCCGACGCCGCCGAGCGGGTCTGGAACACCCTGCTGGCCGACGAACGGGTCAAGCCGATCGGTCTGGGCGCCCGCGACAGCCTGCGCCTGGAGGCGGGCTTGCCGCTCTATGGCCACGACCTAGACGAGACCGTCTCGCCGATCGAGGCCGGCCTGAACTTCGCCGTCGGCAAGTCGCGCCGCGAGGCCGGCGACTATCTGGGCGCGACCCGCATCGCCAAGGAGCTGGCCGGCGAGCTGTCGCGTGTCCGCGTGAACCTCAAGGTGCTGGAAGGCGCGCCGGCCCGCGAAGGCGCCGAGATCGCCGACGAAGCAGGCAATGTCATCGGCAAGGTGACCAGCGGCGGCTTCGCGCCCAGCCTCGGCTTCCCGATCGCCATCGGTTTCGCGCCGCCCGCCTATACGGCGGTGGGGACCAAGCTCAAGGTCATCGTCCGGGGCAAGCCGGCCGCCGCCGAGGTGGTGGCCAGCCCGTTCGTTCCGAACCGTTACGTCCGCAAAATCTAACTCAGGGGACTCACCAAGATGCGTTTCACCAAGGATCACGAGTGGGTCATCGTCGAGGGCGACGTGGCCACGGTCGGCATCACCGCCTACGCCGCCGAGCAACTGGGCGACGTGGTGTTCGTCGAGACCCCGGAGGCGGGCAAGGTCGTCAAGCAAGGCGAAGGCCTGGCGGTTGTCGAGAGCGTCAAGGCCGCCTCCGACGTCTACGCGCCGGTGTCGGGCGAGGTGATCGAGGGCAACGGTGAGCTGGCCGGCGCGCCGGAGACCGTCAACGCCCTGCCGGAAAGCGGCGGCTGGTTCGCCAAGATCAAGCTGTCGAACCCGGCCGAAGTCGACGCCCTGATGGATCGCGACGCCTACGAAGCCTTCCTCGCCACGCTGTAACCAGGACCCCTTCCCCCGAGGGGGAAGGGAGCAGGACAAGAACATGCGCTACCTCCCCCTGACCCCCGAAGACCGCGTCGAGATGCTCGGCGCGATCGGCGTCAAGTCGATCGACGACCTCTTTGTCGACGTGCCCGCCTCGGCCCGCCGCGACGCGCCGGTGGATCTGCCGCACCATGCCGGTGAGCTGGATGTCGAACGCGAGATGGCGGGCCTGGCCCGTCGCAATCGCGCGGCGGGGGAGGGGCCGTTCTTCTGCGGCGCCGGCGCCTATCGCCACCATGTGCCGGCCACGGTCGATCACATCATCCAGCGGTCGGAATTCCTGACCAGCTACACCCCGTACCAGCCGGAAATCGCCCAGGGCACCCTGCAGGTCCTGTTCGAGTTCCAGACCCAGGTCGCGGCCCTGACCGGCATGGAAGTGGCCAACGCCTCGCTCTATGACGGCTCGACCGGCGCGGCCGAGGCCGTGATGATGGCCCAGCGCGTCACCCGCAAGAACAAGGCGGTGATGTCGGGCGGCCTGCACCCGCACTATGTCGGCGCGATCGAGACCCTGGCCCACGCGGCCGGCGTCGCCACCAACGCCCTGCCGGCCGCTATCGACGCGGAAGACGCGGTGATCGCCGCCATTGACGCCGACACCGCCTGCGTCGTCGTCCAGACCCCCAACGTGTTCGGCACGGTCACCGACGTGACCAAGATCGCCGAGGCGGCCCACGCCGCCGGCGCGCTGCTGATCGTGGTGACGACCGAGGCCGTCTCATACGGCCTGCTGAAGTCGCCCGGCGAGATGGGCGCCGACATCGCCGTGGCCGAGGGCCAGTCGATCGGCAACGGCCTGAACTTCGGCGGCCCCTATGTCGGCCTCTTCGCCTGCAAGGAAAAGTTCGTCCGCCAGATGCCAGGCCGCCTGTGCGGCGAGACGGTCGACGCCGACGGCAAGCGCGGCTTCGTGCTGACCCTGTCGACCCGCGAGCAGCACATCCGCCGCGACAAGGCCACCAGCAACATCTGCACCAACAGCGGCCTGTGCGCCCTGGCCTTCTCGATCCACATGAGCCTCCTGGGCGAGACCGGCCTGCGCCAGCTTGCGGCGGTCAATCACCAGAAGGCCCTGGCCCTGCGCGAGGCGCTGAAGGCCGTGCCGGGCGTCGAGATCCTGACGCCCCGCTTCTTCAACGAGTTCGCCATCAAGGTTCCGGGCAAGGCCGCCGAGGTCGTCGAGACCCTGGCCGCGCACGGCGTCATCGCCGGCGTGCCGTTCTCGCGTCTCGACGCCAAGGCCGGCCTCGACGATGTGCTGCTGGTCGCCGCCACCGAGACCACGCTCGATATCGACATCAATGTTTTCGCCAAGGCCCTGACCAAGGTGTTCGCCCAATGAGCATGAACAATGTCGGCCGCCCCACGCGTCCCGAAGCCGCCAATGACAGCGCCGCCGGTCACCAGACCCTGACCGGCGCGCGCGGTCTGCTGCAGGACGAGGCCCTGATCTTCGAACTGGATGGCTGGAACAAGACCGGCGTCGACCTGCCGCCCGTCACCGCCGCGCCGTCCAGCGATCTCGCTGGTTTGCTGCGGTCCGAGCCGATCGGTCTGCCGGGCCTGTCGGAGCCGGAAGTCGTGCGCCACTATGTGCGCCTGTCCCAGAAGAACCACGCCATCGACCTGGCGCTGTATCCGCTGGGCTCGTGCACGATGAAGCACAACCCGCGCCTGAACGAGAAGATGGCGCGCCTGCCGGGCTTCTCCGACATCCACCCCCTGCAGCCGCAATCGACGGTCCAGGGCGCGCTGGAGCTGATGGACCGCCTGGCCCACTGGCTGAAGACCCTGACCGGCATGCCCGCCGTCGCCCTGACGCCCAAGGCCGGCGCGCACGGCGAGCTGTGCGGCCTGCTGGCCATCCGCGCCGCCCATGAGGCGGCCGGCAACGGCCATCGCAAGACGGTTCTGGCGCCCACCAGCGCCCACGGCACCAACCCGGCCACGGCCGCCTTCGTCGGCTACACCGTCGTCGAGATCGCCCAGACGGAAGATGGTCGCGTCGACCTGGCCGACCTGGAGTCCAAGCTCGGCGACCACGTGGCCGCCATCATGGTCACCAACCCCAACACCTGCGGCCTGTTCGAGCGCGACGTCGTCGAGATCGCTCGCCTCACCCACGCCGCGGGCGCGTACTTCTACTGCGACGGCGCCAACTTCAACGCCATTGTCGGCAGGGTGCGCCCGGGCGACCTGGGCGTCGACGCCATGCACATCAACCTGCACAAGACCTTCTCGACGCCGCACGGCGGCGGTGGTCCGGGCGCCGGTCCGGTGGTGCTGAGCGAAGCCCTGGCTCCGTTTGCGCCGACGCCCTGGCTGACCCACGGCGAGAACGGCTTCGAGCTGGCCGAGCACGCGGGCGACGACGACGCCAAGACCGCCTTTGGCCGCATGAGCGCCTTCCACGGCCAGATGGGCATGTATGTCCGCGCCTACGCCTACATGCTGAGCCACGGCGCCGATGGTCTCAAGCAGGTGGCCGAGGACGCCGTCCTGAACGCCAACTACGTCAAGGCCCAGCTGAAGGACGTGATGACCCCGGCCTTCCCCGAAGGTCCGTGCATGCACGAGGCGCTGTTCGACGACCGCTGGCTGGAAGGCACCGGCGTGACCACGCTCGACTTCGCCAAGGCGATGATCGACGAGGGCTTCCACCCGATGACCATGTACTTCCCGCTAGTCGTCCATGGTGCGATGTTGATCGAGCCGACCGAAACCGAGAGCAAGCACGAGCTGGACCGCTTCATCGCCGCCCTTCGGGCCCTGGCCGGGGCGGCGAAGGCGGGCGACGTCGAACGGTTCAAGGGCGCGCCCTTCCAGGCTCCGCTGCGGCGCCTGGACGAGACCCAGGCGGCCCGCAAGCCCCGGTTGAGGTGGAAATCTGTGGCCGCGGCGCCACTAGCGGCTGAATAGCATTTTCCATACCCCCCTTGCGACCAGAGGGCGCCTTTACGGCGCCTTCTTCCCTCCACATATCGGGGAGGCGCAACGGGGCTGACTGGATTTCCAGGGAGCAAGCGAGGCGCAAGCCCGTTTGACCTCCCATGAATGCTTTTGCTCTCGCCATGCCGCGCGCCCGCCGCACCGCCGATGATCTCGCCCGCGAGTTCGTCGCGCGCTTTTTGCGCGTGGCGTTGGTGGCGCTTGGCTTGGTGTTCATCGCCGGCGGCGCTCTGATTGCGCCCTTGCCGGGGCCGATGGGCCTGCCGCTGACGGTGATCGGCCTGATGCTGGTGCTGCGGAACTCGTTCAAGGCTCGCAAGCAGTTCGTCCGCTTCCAGCACGCGCACCCCAAGCTTATTTTTCCCCTCCGGCGCTTGCTCCGGCGTGAGCCCGAGGTCATTCCCGTGGCGTGGCAACAGGCGCTGCGCATCGAGCGTATCGTCATGCCGCGCAAGTGGCGGGTGGGCGTGCGCTGGCGCAGGTCGCTGAAACGGCGAGCTCGCAAGACCTCAGGGCGTTGACCGCGACCGTCTCAGCCTTGGATGGCGTCAAGCACAGGGTCCGGCGCCGCGCGCGGCTGGCCCTGCTGCTGCGCGAAGCCGCCGCCCGCGCCTTTCGCTGGGCTGCCATCGGCTTCGGCGCCCTCGTCATCCTGGCCGGCGCGATCCTGACGCCCTTGCCGGGGCATGTGGGCCTGCCGCTGCTGGTGGTCGGCCTGATGATCGTGCTGCGCTACTCGTTCCAGGCCCGCAAGCAGTTCATCCGCTTGCAGCGTCGCCATCCCAAGCTCGTTTTTCCCATCCGCCGCCTGATGCGCCGCGAGCCCGAGGTGCTGCTGGTCGTCTGGCAACAGATGCTACGCACCGAGAAGCTCGTTTTGCGCAAGGCCCGCTGGCGCCTGCTGAAAAGGACCCGCAAGCGGGTGCGCCGCTATGTGGCCCGGAGGACGGCGAAGGCGGGGTAGGGGCGTCTGGCGAGAGGTTGTCCTAGGCGCTTCCGGCGCTGTAGCTTGACCGCGACCGAGGACTTCCGATGTCAGATCGACCCGCCGCCCGCTCTTCAGTCATAGGACTATGACGCCCGCCAGCTTCCTTGCGCCGCTGAAGCTGCTGGCCCCCGCGCTGGTGCCGTCGTGGAACTTCTTCGACGTGATCGCGCCCGCGCCGCGCGTCGAGTACGCCCTGCTGGCCTCGCCCGGCGACACCACGGGGATCTGGCGGGTGTTCAGGCCGCGGCCCCCGCACGTCTCGCTGGCGCGGATGGCGCGGCGGCTGGTCTGGAACCCGCGCTGGAACCAAAACCTGTTCGTGATGAGCTGCGCCGAGCGGCTGGCCGAGGATCGCACGCCCGAGCACAGTGAGGCCGAACTCTTCAAGCGCATCGCTGCGGACCTGGCCGCCGAGCCGCAGGACCCGGCCCGTCCATGGCTGTGCTTTCGCCTGGTGTTCGTTCACCGCGAGGCTGAGGTCCTGACCGAGGAGGTGATGGTCCAGCCCGCGCCGCGGCGGCTGGCGGAGATCGACATCCGATGAGCTTGGAGCTGGCCCGCCGCCTCGTCGAGATCCTGCTGGCCCTGGCGTTGATCCAGCAGAGCCTGGAGCACCTGCGCGGGTTCCGCGACGAGCGGATCCTGTTCTCCGTGCGGATCGGCCTGGCGGTGCTGGTGCTGGCGGGCGTCGCTTCGCCATGGCCGCTGGTGGGGCTGGCGGCGCTGTCGCTGCTGATCCTGCACCGCTTCCAGGGGCCCTATAACGGCGGCAGCGACCGGATGGGCCTTCTGATCCTCTGGTGCCTGACGCTGTCGAGCCTGGCGCCCGCGCCGATGCTGGCCGAGCTGGCCTTCGGCTATCTGGGGGCGCAGCTGACCCTGTCCTATTTCATCTCGGGCTGGGTGAAGGTGGTGAACCCCGACTGGCGCTCGGGCCGGGCGCTGCGGGACGTGTTCCAGTTCTCGGCCTATCCGGTGGCCGAAAGCCTGCGCGGGTTCGCGGAACGACCACAGCTGCTGCGCGCCATGTCCTGGGGCGTGATGGGCTTTGAGCTGGTGTTTCCGCTGACCCTGCTGTGGCCGCCCGCCCTGTGGGTTGGCTTGGTCGTGGCCGGGACCTTCCACCTGGCCAACGCCTGCCTGTTCGGCCTCAACCGCTTCTTCTGGACGTGGCTGAGCGCCTATCCCGCCATCCTGTGGCTGCAGGGGCGGGTCTTTTAGGCGGCTGTCTTCTTGCGCAGGCGCGCGAGGCGCCGCAACCGCCGCCAGAAGCGGGTCTTTTCCGGCTCCGGATACGGCTGCAGGTTGCGGAAGAACTCCTCGGCGCAGGCGCGCCACGAGAAGCGCTCGGCGAACTTGCGGACCACGGTGCGGTCCAACTCCAGGCAGGCCAGGCACGCCTCGCGCAGGCCTTCGGTCTGGCCCGGGGCCAGGACACCGGCGTTGGAGCCAGGGATGATGTCCACCGGACCCGGGGCCGAGAACGCCGCCACCGGCACGCCGGCGGCCATGGCTTCCAGGATGACGAGGCCGAACGTGTCGGTCAGCGACGGGAAGCAGAAGACGTCCGCGCATCCGAAATAGCGCCCCAGTTCGTCGCCGAACTTCGCGCCCAGGAACTTCACCTCGGGATACTTCTCGGCCAGTTCTTCCCGCTGAGGCCCATCGCCGATGACGACCTTGGTGCCCGGCAGATCAAGGCTTGCGAAGGCCTCGATGTTCTTCTCTACGGCCACCCGGCCGACATTGAGGAAGATCGGTCGCGCCAGGCCTTCGAACAGGTCGGGCTCGTCCGGCAGGCGGGGCTTGAAGATGTCGGTGTCGACCCCGCGCGACCAGGGCGAGAGGTTGCGGAAGCCGTGCTTGGCCAGCTCGTCGCGCATGGTCGGCGTGGCCACCATCAGGCGGCCCGACGGCTTGTGGAACCAGCGCATGTAGGTGTAGCCGGCCGCCAAAGGCAGCGGCAGGCGGGCCGAGACATACTCCGGGAACTTGGTGTGGTAGCTGGTCGTGAACGGCAGCTTCCACTCCAGGCAGATGCGGCGCGCGGCCAGGCCGATCGGACCCTCGGTGGCGATGTGGATCGCCTCGGGCTCGAACAGCTTGAAGCGCTCCTGCACCGGCTCGTAGGCGCCGATGGCCAGCTTGATCTCGGGATAGGTGGGCAGCGGGAAGGTCGGAAACTGGTCCGGGCTGACCACATCGACGATGTGGCCCATGGCGCGCAGTTCTTCGGTCACCCGGCTCAGGGTTCGCACCACCCCATTGACCTGGGGCTCCCACGCATCGGTCGCAAGCAGTATTCGCATCAGGCGGCGGCCGGCTCCGGCATCGGCTTGTCAGCGGGCAGGGCGGGCGCACGGTCGATCACCGACCACGAGCGCACCTTGGCCCATTCGACGATCTCGAGGCGGCCGTCGGCGTGCTCGGCCAGGGCCGTGCAGCTTTCCACCCAGTCGCCGTCATTGACGTAGTGGACGCCGTCGATGTCGCGCATCTCGGCCTTGTGGATGTGACCGCAGATCACGCCATCCACGCCCCGACGTCGGGCCTCGTCGGCCACGGCGGCCTCGAAGTTCTCGATGAACTGCAACGCGTTCTTCACCTTGACCTTCAGATAGGCCGAGAAACTCCAGTACCCGAACCCTAGGCGACGCCGCAGGCGATTCACCAAGGTGTTCAGCATGAGGATGGTTCTATAGGACCAATCCCCCAGGAAGGCGAGCCACTTGGCGTGCTGCACCACGCCGTCGAACTCGTCGCCGTGCACGACGAGGTAGCGCTTGCCGTCGGCGGTCTCGTGGATCACGTCGCGGGCCACGACCACGCCGCCGAAGTGGACGCCGCAGAATTCGCGCACGCCGTCGTCGTGGTTGCCGGGCACATAGATCACCTCGGTGCCCTTGCGGGCCATGCGCAGGATCTTCTGCACCACGTCGTTGTGGGTCTGAGGCCAGTGCCAGCCCCCGCGCAGCTTCCAGCCATCGATGATGTCGCCCACGAGATAGAGCTTGTCGCACTCGATATGGCGGATGAAGTCCAGCAAGAGCTCGGCCTGGCAGCCGCGCGTGCCCAGATGCAGGTCGCTGATGAACACGGCGCGATAGTGGCGGACGGCGACGTGGGCGCTCATGGTCGAATCCCCCTCGCGGCCGCTGCAGATCGCTCCGTCCCCGGATCGGCGCGACGGCGGCCGGTGGGTGGCGATTAAGCCGATTGCATGTCGCTTTGATGAAGCCCGCCGGTCGGGCGGCGCCCGGGGCTTCCTCAAGGGTCGCCTGGAAAACGCGCAGTTTCAACCAAACCGTCAAAAACTGCGCCGCGCGTCGGAGCCTTTTGGCGCAAGGGTTCAGCAGCCTGTTGCGGTGCAGCATCGCTCGCACTAGATCAAGCCGATGGACGCCGCCCGCCTCGCCAAGGACACCCGCAAGTCGCAGAAGACGCGCGCGCGGATTCTCGACCGGGCGATGCATCTGTTCGCCGAGATCGGCTACCACGCCGCCACCAACCCGGCCATCGCCGACGCGGCAGGCCTGACGCGCGGCGCGATGCTCTATCACTTTCCCACCCGCGAGGCCCTGGTCGAGGCCGCCGTCGCCCATATCCAGGCCGAGCGCTCAGCCCTGTTCCGCGCCGCCGCCGACAGCCTGCCGTCCGGCGCCGACGTCACTGAGCACGCGATCGACAGCTACTGGGACCTGCTGCACAGCGTCCCCTTCACCGCCTTCGCCGAACTGGAGGCCGCCGGCCGCACCGACCCGGCCATCCACGCGCTGCTGGCCCCCGCGCAGGCCGAGTTCGACCGCGCCCAGGCTGGCGATCACTTCCTGAAGATCCTCCACGCCGGCGCCGGCCCGCGCTTCCAAGCCAGCCGCGACCTCGCCCGCTTCATGCTGGAAGGCCTGGCCCGCACGACGCTGACCTACGACAAGGACGGCCGCAAGGAGCGCCTGCTGGCGGTCATCAAACGCGCCACGCACATGCTGAACCGCAAGGGCGACGTGCAGGATCTGTGGCCGGAGTAGGGGGCGACATCTGTTGTCGTCGCCCGACTGACAGCGGCTCACGACCCTGCGGCTGACGTTGGCGCGAAGCAGAATCCCTCTCCCAAAGGGAGAGGGAGCGGCGGGAGGGTGAGGGGTTAAGATGGGTGACGGCGTACCGGCGCTCCGTCGGACTCCGTAATCCCTCTCCCTAACCTTCTCCCTTTGGGAGAGGTAGCATGGTCCGCCCTCCACCCTTCACCGACATCGCGAGCGTCCGCTTCCAGCGCCGACCCCCTAAGCCGCCCGTCGAGCCGTCCACGGCTTGAACGCTCCAACCCACAGCGCCAGCACCGCGACATAGGTGGCCAACTGCGCCAACGGCGTGACCGGGCCAAGGCTCCAGTGCAGTACGGCGACCAGGGTCACCCAGAGCGGAATGGCGTTGGCGGCGCAGGCCGCCCAAGCCGAGAGTCTTTGGCCATGATCGAATGCGGCGGTGGTGGCGCGGGGCTTGGACATGGTCTCACCCAACCGCTTGGGGCCGCGCGTATCAAACCAGTTCCGCTGAGGGGGGCGTTAGCGCGGCTGAAGGGGCGGTCCAGCGGGTATTGTCGCTCTCAAGACCGTGTCATCCCGGCCGCAGCGCGGAGCGCGGAGCGCCGGGACCCAGGGGGTGACCAAGCGCGGCGCTCTCGCAACCCCTGGGTCCCGGGTCGGCTGCGCCGCCCGGGATGACACGAGCTTATGGGGACTAGCGGGTGTGAACGCTCGGAATTGGCGGAACCGAAGCCAACGAAATCAACGCCTTCTCACTTTTACGCGCCAACTTATCCCCGGCGCTAAATCCTCCCGCACAATCATAGCCATCCTCGTCGCGGGGGAGGGCGTTTGGATCCGGCCCAATACGGCGGCGGGGCTAGGTTGAGCGGGGCCGCGTGGTCTCGAAGCGGTTTCGACCGGGGTCTGTTCGTTGGATAGATCCGGGATCTCGGAAGAAGCCGTGGAGAGACGAGCGCGGAGCGACAGGGCGGTGATCGTACAAGCCGCCTATCGTGGATCGTCGGGCTGGACACGGATGTAGCCGCTCCAGTTGGTCCGCGCCCGTCCGGGGGCTCCTGGGGTCCCGAGCTGAAAGACGCTCACGCCCCCCATCCTCACGGGCAAGAACAACCTGGCGGAGCGGACAGTCGAGCCGAAACGCAAACAAAAACTCACGGTCTCCGGGTTCGCCCGGCTGCTCCGTCGCCTCCCCATGAACTTCAGCGAGCGATCGCGTGAAGCGGCGGACGCACGCCTCTCAAATCCTCCCCCCAGCGGGGGAGGTGTCGGCCCGAAGGGACGACGGAGGGGGAAGAGGCAAGCTCAGCAGGACTTCCCCCTCCGTCCGCTGCGCGGACACCTCCCCCGCTAGGGGGAGGATTTTAGCCCCCCGTCGCCCCCGCCCCTCAGGTCGGTGCGATCGGCAGGGCGGTGGTGAACTTGATCTGCTCCATGGCGAAGCTGGACGAGACGTCGGTCAGCGGGGCGGTGGCGATCAGGCGTTTGTAGAAGCGGTCATAGGCGGCGATGTCCTTGACTACGACCTTGAGGAGATAGTCGACATCGCCGCTCATCCGGTAGAACTCGACCACCTCGGGCAGGGCGCTGGCCCCGGCGGCGAACTGGTTCAGCCAGCCCTCGTCGTGGTGGCCGGTCTTGACGGCGACGAAGACGGTCAGGCCCAGGTCCAGCGCCTCGCGGTCCAGCAGGGCGACGCGGGCGGTGATGACGCCGGCGTCCTGCAACCGGCGCACCCGCTTCCAGCAGGGAGTCTGGCTGAGGCCGACGCGCTCGGCCAGTTCGGCGATGGGGACAGTGGCGTCCTCCTGCAGGATGGCCAGCAGGCGGCGGTCGACTTGATCGAGATCAATCATCTCGAAATCCGATGTCAAAGAGAACGGAATTCTCCATATCGCGGAAATGGTAACCTTTCAAACAATGCCTTTCTCCGAATCCGCGCCATTCTAGAACGCGTCGGTTTCAGCCAGCGGGGGCTTTCATGGACCTGTCGTTCACGCGTCATCCCAAGTCGGTCGGCGAAAGCTATGGCCAGCACATGGGCGTGGCCTGGAGCTTTGGCTTCACCCTGCTGGGCGCGGGCCTGGCCTGTCTGGTCCACGGCCTCCTGCCCTTCGCCTTCGAGCGGACCGGCAGCCAGACCGTGCGCCGCCTGCACGAGCGCCTGTCGAACCGCTGCGCCAAGGCCGACGCCCACTTCGCCGCCGCCCCGATCAACGGCGACGCCGTCCGCGGATGACCGCCGCGGCCCTGCGCCTCAACGCCGTCCGCATCGGGCCGGGTCTGGTGGCCGGCCTGCTGATGGCGGTGCTGGCCAAGCTCCTGTCCCAGAGCCTGCACGTCCCGGCGCCGCTGCTGGCGGTGGTTCTGGGCATGATGCTGGGCGCTCTGGGCCTTCAGGGGCAGCTGGGCGCGGGTCTCGACCTCTTCGCCAAGCCGGGTCTGCGACTGGGCGTGGCCATGATGGGCGCCCAGATCAGCTGGACCGAGTTCGCCGCCCTGGGCGGTCCGGCCGTGCTGGCCAGCGGCGCGGTGGTGATTGGCGGCCTCGGGATCGGAGCCCTGGCCGGCGCCGCGCTGGGTCTGCCGCTGGCCGAGGCCCTGATCGCCGCGGCCGCCTGCTCGATCTGCGGGGCCTCCGCCGCCCTGGCCGCCTCGCAGGCCGCGCCATCCAGCCCCGAGAACCAGCGCACGACGGCGCTGGTCATCGTCGGGGTCAACCTGCTCTCGACCGTCGCCATGCTGGCCTATCCGCCGATGGCCAACGCCCTGGGCCTGACCGCGCACCAGGCCGGCGTGTTCTTCGGCCTGTCGATCCACGATGTCGCCCAGGTCGCCGGGGCCGGGGCCTCGGTGTCGCCGGAGGTGGCGAGCACAGCGGCCCTGGCCAAGCTGTCGCGCATCCTGTGGCTGGGCCCGGCCGTCGTGCTGATCGGGCTGATGCTGACCCGCACCGCCCAAGGCGGCCGGGTCTCCGGCCTGCAAGCCCCGCCGCTGTTCGTGTGGGGCTTCGCCGCGCTGGCCGCCGCCCGCGGCCTCAACCTGATTCCGCCGTCGCTGGTCCCGGCGCTCGGCGCCTGCTCGAGCTTCCTGCTCTTAGCCGGGGTCGGGGCCATCTCGGCCAAGCTCGGCCCCAAGGCCCTGCTGGAGGTCAAACCGCGCCTGGCGATCCTGCTGGTGACGCTGACCGCAGCCGTCGCGATCGTCGCCTACGCCCTGACGAGGATTTTCTTCTAAAAACAAGCCTTGGCTGGGAACGAAACCCGCTCCATGGTCCGCATCGAGAGCCTGTCCGCTTCGGATCTCGATCCGAAGCGGCTAAACAGGCTCGCGACTATTTGCAGAGCATGGCGGACGCCGAAACCGCTGACACTTTCGGCTGCCATGCTCTGGTCGGAGGGACCCGAAAAGTGAGCTTCTGGACGCGCCGAAAGGCCATCGACACCATTACCGCTGGCCATGCGGACAGCCATCAACTGAAGAAGACCCTGAGCTGGCCGCACCTGGTGGCGCTCGGCGTCGGGGCCATCGTCGGCACCGGCATCTACACCCTGACCGGGGTCGGGGCGGGCCTGGCCGGACCGGGGGTGATCCTCTCGTTCCTGATCGCCGGCGCGGTCTGCGCCTGCGCGGCGCTCTGCTACGCTGAGCTGTCGACCATGATCCCGGCCTCGGGCAGCGCCTACACCTACAGCTATGCGGCGATGGGCGAGCCGGTCGCCTGGTTCGTCGGCTGGAGCCTGATCCTCGAATACACCCTGGTCTGCGCGGCGGTCGCCGTCGGCTGGTCGGCCCACGCCCATGGCCTGTTCAAGATGATCGGCTTCCCCGATGCCCTGCTGGCGGGCCCTCACCAGGGCGGACTGATCAACATGCCGGCCGTGTTCATCTCGATGGCGGTGGCGGGCCTCCTGGCCCTGGGCACCCGCGAGAGCGCCACGGTCAACATGGTGTTGGTCTTCGTGAAGATCATCGCCCTGATCGTCTTCGTCGTGCTGTGCCTGCCGGCGTTCAACATCGCCCACTTCACGCCGTTCATGCCCAACGGTTTCCAGGCCCATGTGCCCGAAGGCGCGGCCGCTGACGCCGCCAAGATCGGGGTGATGGCCGCCGCCAGCCTGATCTTCTTCGCCTTCTACGGCTTCGACGCGGTCTCGACCGCCGCCGAGGAGACCAAGAACCCCAAGCGCGACCTGACCATCGGCATCGTCGGCTCGATGGCTGTCTGCACGGCGATCTACATGATCGTCGCCGCCGTCTCGATCGGCGCGTCGCGCACCGAGGTCTTCTCCAAGAGCGAGGCCCCGCTGGTCTTCATCCTGGAGAGCCTGAAGCACGGCAAGATCGCGCAACTGGTCGCCCTGGCCGCTGTGATCGCCCTGCCGACCGTTATCCTGGCCTTCATGTACGGCCAGAGCCGGATCTTCTTCGTGATGGCTCGCGACGGCCTGCTGCCCCGCGCCCTGTCGAAGGTGAACGCCAAGACCGGCACGCCAGTGATGATGACCCTGCTGACCGGCGTGCTGTCGGCGGTGCTGTCGGGCCTCTTGTCGCTGAAGGACATCGCCGAACTGGCCAACGCCGGTACGCTTTGGGCCTTCATCGCCGTCGGGGTCTCGGTGATCGTACTTCGCCTGCGCGAGCCGAACCGCCCCCGGGTGTTCTCGACCCCGCTGTGGCAGGTCGTGGCCCCGGCCGGCGTCCTGGGCTGCCTCTATCTGTTCGTCAGTCTGCCCGGGAAGACCCAGCTCTACTTCCTCTATGCGCACCTTATCGGCGCGGTGATCTATCTGGCCTACGGCATGCGCAAGAGCGTGCTGGCCCAGCAAGAACGGGCGTAAGGGAAGGCTTCCATTCTCGAGGGCCATCGCTACAGTTCCAGGCAAAACAAGCGTTTGACACGACCGTCGCGGTTCCTGCGAGGGTCAAGGTAAGCCCGGGAGATGAAGCGTATGGCCCTCGATCTGGAAACTCGTGAGCAGCTGATCGACACGGTCGCCCGCTTCGTAGCCGAGCGCCTGCGCCCGATCGAAGCCCAGGTGTCCGAGAACGACGCCGTACCCGACGACGTGATCGAGGAGATGAAGGGCCTTGGCCTCTTTGGCCTGACGATCCCGGAAGAGTTCGGCGGTCTCGGGCTTACCATGGAGGAAGAGGCGCTGGTGGCCATCGAGCTGGGCCGCGCCTCGCCGGCCTTCCGCTCGGTGTTCGGCACCAATGTCGGCATCGGCAGCCAGGGTCTCGTGATGTTCGGCAACGCCGAGCAGAAGGCCAAGTGGCTGCCGGGCATCGCCTCGGGCGACGTGATCACCTCGTTCGCCCTGACCGAGCCGGAAGCCGGCTCCGACAGCGCCGCGGTCCAGACCCGCGCCACGCTGGACGGCGATCACTACGTCCTGAACGGCTCCAAGCGCTACATCACCAACGCGGGCAAGGCCTCGCTGTTCACGGTGATGGCCCGGACCAACCCTGACGCCAAGGGCGGGGCGGGAGTCTCGGCCTTCCTGGTGCCGCGCGACCTGCCGGGGCTCACCGTCGGCAAGCCCGAGAAGAAGATGGGCCAGCAGGGCGCCCATATCCACGATGTAACCTTCGACAATGTCCGCGTGCCGGCCTGGAACCGCCTGGGCGCGGAAGGCGAGGGCTTCAAGGTCGCCATGCAGGTGCTGGATCGCGGCCGTCTGCACATCGCCGCCGTCTGCGTCGGCGTGGCCGAGCGCCTGATCGCCGACTGCGTGGCCTATGCTTCGGAACGCAAGCAGTTCGGCCAGCCGATCGCCAGCTTCCAGCTGATCCAGGCGATGATCGCCGACAGCAAGACCGAGGCCCTGGCGGCCAAGGCGCTGGTGCTCGAAACCGCCCGCAAGCGTGACGCCGGGGTCAATGTCACTCTGGAGGCGGCTTCGTCGAAGCTCTTTGCGTCCGAGATGGTCGGCCGGGTGGCGGACCGCGCCGTGCAGGTGTTCGGCGGCGCGGGCTATGTCGCCGACTATGGAATCGAGCGGCTCTATCGCGACGTGCGGATTTTCCGGATCTACGAAGGCACCAGCCAGGTGCAGCAGCTGATCATCGCCCGCGAGACGCTCAAGCGCGGCGGCTGACTGTGACAGCGTGTCGCAGCGCGCTAAACTTCGCCATCAGACCCCGCGCGCATCCTCAATTTCCCTATGAGAAATAGGGGAATACGTCGAATGAATGTTGCTCAACTCAAAAGATCATGCGGCGAGTTGCCGCGCCTATGCCGGGTGAAATTAAACGGCAGTTAAGGATCGAGGCAGAAATTTTTCCCCGCCAGAAGGATGGGGACGGCCATGAGTCAGGACTACGCGATCGGTGAACGGACGGCGTTCATGGGGATCGACGACAAGGCCCGCGGAGCGCTGCGCGACCTGCGGCCGGTGATCCGGGACGAGATCGGCAAGGCGCTCACGAAGTTCTATGGCAAGGTCCGGGCTACTCCCGAGACGCGCAAGTTCTTCAGCGACGACCGACATATGGATGCGGCCAGTTCGCGGCAGCAGACCCACTGGGGCCTGATCGCCGAGGGCCAGTTCAGCGACGACTACGTTCGGGCGGTGCGGGCGATCGGTCAGACCCATGCGCGCATCGGGCTGGAGCCCCGCTGGTACATCGGCGGCTACGCGGTCGTTGGCGATCATCTGGTTCGCGCTGTGATCGACTCGATGTGGCCCAAGGGGTTGATGTCGAAGGGCGGCTCAGATCGTGCGGGGGAAGCGGTTGCGGCCCTGATGAAGGCAATCTTCCTGGATATGGATTTCGCCATCTCGATCTATCTGGAAACCCTGGATAACGAACGGCGGCGCTTGGAAGCCGAGCAGAGCGCGGCTCAGGCGCGACAAGAGCATGTCGTCACGCTCCTGGCTGAGGCGTTGGACCGTCTTGCGGCTGGCGATCTTCTGGCGCGCCTTGATGGCGAGGTCTGCACCGAGTTCCAGAAGCTCAAGGACGACTTCAACCACGCTGTCAGCCTGCTGGATCAGGCCATGTGCGGGGTTGGCGGCGCGACCGAGGGAATCCGCTCCAGCACCGAGGAAATCAGCGTCGCAGCCGATGACCTGTCGCGCCGGACCGAACAGCAGGCCGCCAGCCTGGAGGAGACAGCCGCCGCGTTGGACGAGATCACCGCCACGGTTCGGCGCTCGGCCGCCGGCGCCAAGCAGGCTCAGGAGGTGGTCGCCGGGGCCAAGACGGACGCCGAACGATCCGGCGCGGTCGTCAGTCAAGCCGTCGCCGCCATGGGGGAGATCGAGACCAGCTCCCGCGAGATCGGCAACATCATCGGCGTGATCGACGAGATCGCCTTCCAGACCAACCTTCTGGCGTTGAACGCCGGTGTCGAGGCCGCGCGCGCCGGTGAAGCCGGTCGCGGGTTCGCCGTCGTCGCCCAAGAGGTCCGAGCGCTGGCGCAGCGTTCGGCTGACGCCGCCAAGGAGATCAAGGCGCTTATCAACACCTCGACCCGGCAGGTCGAGGCGGGGGTGGCGCTGGTGGGGCAGACTGGCGACGCGCTACGGGGGATCGTGACTAAGGTCGCTGAGATCGATGAACTAATCGCTCAGATCTCGGTCTCCGCTCAGGAGCAATCGAGCGGCCTGCACGAGGTGAACACCGCCGTGAACCAGATGGACCAGGTCACCCAACAGAACGCCGCCATGGTCGAGCAGACAACGGCGGCGACCCATTCTCTCAAGAGCCAGACTGGCGAACTCGTGAAGCAGGTGGAGACCTTCCAGACATCGGGGCGCCGGCTCTCATCGCAGCCGGCGAGGTCGCCCGCGCCGGTGACGCCTCCGCCTCGCCCCTCGTTGAGCCGACCAGGCGGCGCGCCGCTGTCGCGCGGCGGCGCGGCTGTCGCTCTCAAGGAAGAGTGGGAAGAGTTCTAGGTCAGGCTCCCAGACATCGCTCAAACAGAAAAAGGCCGCGTCGTATTGACGCGGCCTCTTTTCTTGGAGTGTTGCCGCTCGCGCGCCCTCGCCGAACTCCAGAAAGCAAAACGCCCCCGTCGACCAAGTCGACGGGGGCGTCTTTGTTCCGATCGGAAAGATGCTTACGCGCCGCCCGGGAAGCGGAACGGAACTTTCACGGAGCCGGTCTTGGCGCCCATCGGGAGCTTTTCAGCGATGCACATCGCGGCCTTGTCGAAGCCCTTGCCGGCGGCGCTGTTGTCGACGACCTTGCAGTCCGACAGCTTGCCGCCGTCAGCATTGCACTCAAGCATGACTTGCGCGGCGTCGCGCGTGTTGGCGTGTTGCTGCAGGCAACGCGCCATTTGGTCTTCGAAACCACCCGCGGCCGAAGCGACCTGAGCGACAAACAAGCTGCCAGCGATTCCCGCGGCAATAGCGATCGGATATTTCATCCCGCTGCTCCTAGTAATGAATTTACGTCCTGTGGACGACGCGCCAACCGGACGCAGCAGCAAATTGGCAGGCTCGCGTTAAAATAGTCTGAGTCGCTGAGTAATATTCGCGATTTACTTCCAGGTAACCATGTCCTGCTGCTTCGGAGACTCCCGTTACGTCAGGAGATGGCTATAGAATCCGCGTACGTGCAGCTGCGACCAAACGACCACCTGATCCAAAATGGGACGAAAATCGGCCGCTTCCTTTAACCAAGTCAGAGTCTGTTAGTAATCTATCGGGATTATCCCCTTTCATGTTGGCGATCCGTGGGCACGGGGCGCTGGTTGGAGGGGACCTCGCGATGAAACGGATCCGTCTCGTCGATCTACCATTGATCATCAAAATCGGCTTCGCGCCGGCGTTTGCGCTGTTGATGCTGGCCGTGATGGCCGGCGGCGCCATCGTCGTGCAGAAAAGCCAGTCGGCTGCTCTGAAGCAGGTTGTTGAGAGCGACATGCGTCAGAACTTGGAGATCGAACGGATCTCCAAGCGGATCTCGAACATCAATGGCGAGCTGTTCGTCGTGATGACCCACAAGGCGGGTAACATCGAGGTCGACAAGAACGATGCGCGTATGGCCGCCGTTCTGGCGGAGACCGACGCAGTCAAAAAGGATTTGCTGGCGCTGAAGAGCAAGCTGCCGGCCGCCGAGCAGCCGAAGATCGCCGAGTTGATCAAGTCGCTCGAAGAGTGCCGCAGCGCCATCGATACGGTCAGCGGTATGATCGGGGTCGACTTCAACATGGCCGCCGGCTTCATCGCGCCGTTCGAAGAGCAGTACGCCAAGATGACCGGCCAACTGGACCAGGTCGTGGCCGCCGCCAACAAGCGCGTTCAAAGCGAAACGGCCAAGCGGCAGGCTGAAGCCACCGCGGCGATGAGCGTGACCATCATCATGTCGCTGCTCACCCTTGCGGCTGTCGGCGCCCTGGCCTTCCTGACGGTCATGACGACCCGCAAGTCGATCAACGATATCGCTGCTGCGACCGACAAGCTGTCGAAGGGCGACAACAACATCGATCTTGAGAAGCTGACGCGCGGCGATGAGCTGGGCGCCATCGTCACCGCCCTCAAGGTCTTCCGTGACAACCAGCTGCACCTTGAACAGCTGCGCGCTGACCAGGAGAAATCGGCCGCCCTCACGGCTGACGAACGTCGCGCCAAGGAAGCCGCCGCCGCCGCCGCCGCGCAGGAAGCGTCCCTGGTGGTGTCGAACTTGGCCGAGGGCCTGGAAAAGCTGGCCTCGGGCGACCTGACCTTCCGCGTGACCGCCGAGTTCCCCGGCGACTATCGCAAGCTGAAGGACGACTTCAACGCCGCCATGGGCTCGCTGCAGGAGACGATGAAGGTCATCGCCGCCTCGACCGACGGCCTGCGCACCGGCGCTGACGAAATCGCCCACGCGTCCGACGACCTGTCGCGCCGCACCGAGCAACAGGCCGCCAGCCTGGAAGAAACCGCCGCCGCCCTCGATGAGCTGACCGCCACGGTGCGCCGCACCGCCGCGGGCGCTCGCCAAGCCTCCGACGTCGTGTCGACGACCCGTGGCGAAGCGACGCATAGCGGTCAGGTCGTGCACCAGGCAGTCTCTGCTATGGGCGAGATCGAGAAGAGCTCGGGCCAGATCAGCCAGATCATCGGGGTCATCGACGAGATCGCTTTCCAGACCAACCTCCTGGCTCTGAACGCCGGCGTCGAAGCCGCCCGTGCGGGCGAGGCTGGACGTGGTTTCGCGGTGGTCGCTCAGGAAGTTCGGGCCTTGGCCCAGCGTTCCGCCGAAGCGGCCAAGGAAATCAAGGCGCTGATCTCCAGCTCGACCCAGCAAGTCAGCCAAGGCGTGAGCCTGGTCGGTCAGACGGGCGAGGCGCTGCAGCGGATCGTCACCAAGGTCGGCGAGATCGATGCGCTGGTCACCGAAATCGCGGCCTCGGCCGCAGAGCAGGCGACCGGCCTGAACGAGGTGAACACCGCCGTGAACCAGATGGACCAGGTCACCCAGCAGAACGCCGCCATGGTCGAGCAATCGACCGCCGCGACGCACTCGCTGAAGGGCGAAACCGCCGAGCTGGTCCGCCTGATGGCCCGCTTCCAGGTGGGATCGGGGTCATCGTCCTACGCTCGTCCGGCTGTCGCCGATGCGGGGCACCATGCGCCCGCGCGCAATCCGGTGGCCGAGCAGCAGGCGCGCCTGAACAGCTTCGCCCGTCCGGGCCGGAGCAGCGGTTCGGCCGCAGTCGCTCAGGCCCCCGCCGCTGATGGTTGGGAGGAATTCTGATGGCCGCCGCGATTTCGCTGCCTGAAAATCTTGATCTCAAGGCCGCGGCCCCTCTGAAGGCGGCCTTCCTCGAGCGTCGCGGCGCCGAGATCATCATCGAAGCCGATCAGGTTCGCCGCCTCGGCGGGTTGTGCCTGCAAGTGTTGCTGGCCGCCCGCAAGGCCTGGGACCAGGACGGCCATCCCTTTTCCATCAAGGGGCCTTCAGAGGCCTTCGTCGAAACCACCCGTCTGTTTGGCGCCGCAGGGGCGCTCCTTTCGGCGGAATTCCAAGGAGCTGAATCGTGACGCGTACGGTTCTTACGGTCGATGATTCCCGGACGATGCGGGACATGCTGCGCATGGCTCTCGCCGGCGCCGGCTTCAATGTAGTCGAGGCGGTCGACGGCGAGCATGGTCTCGAAGTCCTCTCCGCCCACCGTCCCGATGTGATCATCACGGACATCAACATGCCCAAGCTGGATGGCTTCGGCTTCATCGAAGCGGTGCGCGTCGACGACGACTACCGCGCGATCCCGATCCTTGTCCTGACGACGGAGAGCGACCCCGCCAAAAAGCAGCGGGCTCGCGAAGCCGGCGCGACGGGCTGGATCGTCAAGCCGTTCAATCCGGAAAAGCTCGTCGACGCGATCCGTCGCGTGGCCGCCTGATCCAGAACGCAGTTCCAAGACCCTGCTTTTGACTACCCGTTGCTAGACGCGAATTAGGACTTACGGGAATGGACGAGCTAGAGGCCATTAAGGTCACCTTCTTCCAGGAGTGCGAGGAACTGCTCGCCGACCTCGAAGGCGGTCTCCTAGCCATGGAAGAAGGGGCCGGCGACCTCGAGACGGTCAACGCCGTGTTCCGCGCCGTCCATTCCATCAAGGGCGGCGCTGGGGCTTTCGGCCTCGAGCCGCTCGTGCGTTTCGCCCACGTCTTCGAGACCTTGCTGGACGCCGTACGCGCCGGCTCGGTGCCGAACACGGTCGAGCTCGCCGCGGTTCTCCTGCGCGCATCAGACATCCTGGCCGACCACGTCAGCGCCGCACGCGGCCTGGGCGATGTCGACATGGCCGCTTCGGCCGCCATGGCCGCCGAGCTGGAGCAATGGACCGATCCCAACGCGGCGCCGGCGGCCCCTGCGCCGGTCGCCGAGCCCGCTGTCGCCGAAGACACCGCGCCGGTCGTCATCGGGGCCGATGACGATGCGATGGACGAAGACGATCTGGGCTTCGTCTTTGTGCCGCAGACCATCACCGTCGAAGCACAGGCGGCCGACGCCGAGCTGGTTCCGTCGAACGTCTGGACGGTGTCGATCCGTCCGAAGTCGGACCTCTATCGCAAGGCGAACGAGACCGCGCTCCTGCTGCGCGAACTCAGCCGCCTGGGGCCAATCAAGGCGACGCTCGACGACAGCGCGCTTCCGACCTTGCAGGACCTGGATCCTGAAGCCGCTTTCGTCACGTGGAGCGTGCGCCTCGAGACCGAGCAGGACGAGACCGCTATTCGCGAGGTCTTTGAGTTCGTCGACGGTGATTGCGACCTGGAGATCACCCGAGGCGAGGGCTCCGTCGAAGCGGCTATCGCCACCTTGACCGCTCCCGCCGAGACTATCGCCACTGTCGAGCCTATCGCTCCGGCGCCTGAGGCTGTCGAAGTCGCTTCGCCGATCGCCCCGCCCGTCGCCGCCCCGGTGGCCGAAGTCGCGCCGGCCCCCGAGGCCGCCAAGCCGGCCTCCGCTGCGCCGGCGGCTGCGGCCGCAGCCGCGCCCAAGGCGACCCCGGTCGAAGTGCCTGGTCCTGGCCAATCGGTTATCCGGGTCGATCCCGAGCGTATCGACCGCCTGATCGACCTCGTCGGCGAGTTGGTCATCAATCAGGCCATGCTGGCGCAGCGCGTCGGCGAGTACGGCATCGCGCCTTCTTCCAACCTGGCCATGGGTCTCGACGAGCTGGAACAGCTGACGCGCGAGATCCAGGACAGCGTCATGGCCATCCGCGCCCAGCCGGTGAAGTCGGTGTTCCAGCGCATGCCGCGTCTGGTTCGCGAAGTCGCCAACATGACGGGCAAGCAGGCCCGCCTGGTGATGGATGGTGAGAACACCGAGGTCGACAAGACGGTCATCGAGCGTCTGTCCGACCCGATCACCCACATGCTGCGCAACGCCATCGACCACGGGCTGGAAAGCCCCGAGGAGCGCAAGGCGGCCGGCAAGAATCCCGAGGGCGTCGTTCGCCTGGCGGCCCTGCACCGCAGCGGCCGGATCGTCATCGAGGTGTCGGACGACGGCAAGGGCATCAACCGCGAGCGCGTCTTTGGCATCGCCGTCAAGAAGGGCCTCATCGCGCCCGATCTGCAGCTGACCGACGAAGAGATCGACAACCTGATCTTCCTGCCCGGCTTCTCGACCGCCGAGAAGATCTCGGACGTGTCGGGTCGCGGAGTCGGCATGGACGTGGTCAAGCGCTCGGTTCAGGCCCTGGGCGGCCGCATCTCGATCTCATCGCGCCCGGGCCAGGGCTCGACCTTCACGCTCAGCCTGCCGCTGACGCTCGCCGTGCTGGACGGCATGGTGGTCGATGTCGCCGGCGAGACCCTGGTCGTGCCGTTGGCCGCGATTGTCGAAAGCCTGCGTCCGAAGCCTGAAGAAGTTCGTCCGCTGGGCCCGGTGGGCTCGGTGCTGGCCGTCCGCGACAGCTTCGTGCCGCTGATCGATGTGGGCCTGACGCTGGGCTATCGCGAGGAAAGCCCGCATCCCACCGACGGCGTCGTGCTGCTGGTCGAGGGCGAGGACGGCTCGCGCGCCGCCTTGGTGGCCGACGCCATCCATGGCCAGCGCCAGGTGGTCATCAAGTCGCTTGAACAGAACTACCAGCAGGTCGAGGGCGTGGCCGCCGCGACGATCCTGGGCGATGGCCGCGTGGCCCTCATCCTGGATGTCGACGCCACGATCAACCTGCGCCGTCGCGAGGGTGGCGCGCCGCGTCCCCCTGAGCCCAGCCTCATCGCCGCGGAGTAAGTCATGACGGATCATGCCACCGCCACCAGCGCCGACCGCCGCGAACTGATCTCCTTCCGCGTGGGCGAGCAGGAGTACTGCGTCGACATCATGGCTGTGCGCGAAATCCGGGGCTGGAGCCCCGCGACGACGCTGCCGCAGTCCCCTGGCTATATGCGCGGCGTCATCAACCTGCGCGGCGCGGTCCTGCCCATCATGGATCTGGCGTGCCGCCTCGGCATGCCGGTGATCGAACCGACGGTTCGCAGCGTCTTCATCGTCGTCAAGGCGGGGGATCGCACGGTCGGTCTCCTGGTCGACGCGGTGTCCGACATCCTGTCGATCAACGACGACATGATCCAGCCGACGCCCGACGTCGCCTGTGACGCCGTCCGCAGCTTTGTCCGCGGGATTATCTCGGTCGAGGGACGCATGATCAGCGAAATCTCTCTGGACCGTATTCTGCCTGAACGGGAGGCGTTGGCCGCCTGATGTCCACTGTCGCCGCACACTCTTCGGACCGCCGCGAGGCCATCGTCGATGGCGAGTTCGCGTTCACGAACCAGGATTTCAAACGTATCGCCGCGTTGCTCTATGACCTGGCCGGCATCAGCCTGCCGGACAGCAAGGCGACGCTGGTCTACTCGCGTCTCGCCAAGCGCCTGCGCGCGCTGGGACTGCGTTCGTTCAGCGAGTACTGCGCCTTTGTCGCCAGCGACAAGGGTCACGACGAGAGCCAGGAGATGCTTCGGGCGCTGACCACGAACGTCACGCGCTTCTTTCGTGAGCCGCACCATTTCGACGACCTGCGCGCCAACGTGCTGGAGCCGGTCGCTGACAAGGTTCGCGCCGGGGGGCGTCTGCGCCTGTGGTCGGCCGCCAGCTCCTCGGGGCAGGAACCCTACTCGATGGCGTTCACCGTGCTGTCGGTCTGGCCGAACGCTGCGGACCTCGATATCCGGATCCTGGGCACGGACATCGACACCAATGTTCTCGCTACCGGTCGGGCGGCCGTCTACGACGAAAGTCTTCTGGAGGGCATCCCAGCCGCCGCGCGTAGCCAGTACTTCGAGCGCGATCCTGGCGATCGGCGAAACTGGCGCGTCTGCGACGCCGCGCGAAGCCTCGTTGCGTTCCGCGAACTAAATCTCAACGGTCCGTCCTGGCCAATGAAAGGCCCGTTCGACGCCATTTTCTGCCGGAATGTCGTGATCTACTTTGATGAACCTACTCAGGAACGTGTCTGGAACCGGTTCGCGCCGCTCGTCGCGCCGGGTGGCCGCCTCTATGTGGGCCACTCTGAACGCGTCGGTGCGTCTGTGACCGCGTTTGAAAGCTGCGGTCTGACCGCCTACCGGAAGGTGGGGCGCTAATGGCCAGGATTCGTGTTCTTGTCGTCGATGACTCCGCCACGATGCGGAGCCTGATTTCGGCGGCCCTCAATCGTGACCCGGATATCGAGGTGGTCGGCGGCGCCGGCGACCCGTTCGAGGCGCGGGGCATGATCAAGGCCCTGAACCCTGACGTCGTCACGCTCGACATCGAGATGCCGAACATGAACGGCATCGACTTCCTCGAGAAGATCATGCGCCTGCGGCCTATGCCGGTCGTCATGGTCTCGACCCTGACCCAGGCCGGCGCCGAGATGACGCTGCGCGCCTTGGAACTGGGCGCTGTGGACTGCGTGGGCAAGCCCGCTGACGCCACCGGCACCCAGGAAGCCCTGGCCGAGATCGTCGCAAAGGTGAAGATCGCCGCGCGCGCCTCGGTTCGCACCAACGCCGGCGCGGCGCCGACCAGCGCGCCCTCGCGGCGCAAGGACTTCATGCCGTCGGGCGACATCGTTGCGATCGGCTCTTCGACGGGCGGGGTTGAGGCCCTGCTGTCGATCCTGCAGCTGTTCCCCGACACCTGTCCGCCGACTGTCATCACCCAGCACATGCCGGCCACGTTCACCGCCAGCTTCGCGGCTCGCCTCGACCGTTCCAGCGGCGCCAAGGTGCAGGAAGCCACGGACGGCGCCCTGCTGGAGCCGGGCAAGGTGTATGTGGCGCCCGGCGGCGCGACGCACCTGGAGGTCGTACGTTCGGCCGGCCTGCGTTGCCGCCTCGTCGCCGGCGACCCGGTCAGCGGACACCGTCCCTCCGTGGACGTTCTGTTCAACTCGGTGGCCAACGCCGTCGGCGACAAGGCGGTCGGGGTGATCCTGACCGGCATGGGCCGCGATGGCGCTCAGGGCCTTCTGGCCATGCGCAAGGCCGGCGCCAAGACGCTGGGCCAGGACGAAGCAAGCTGCGTCGTCTACGGCATGCCCCGTTCCGCTTTCGAAATTGGCGCCGTGGAGAAGCAGGTCAGCCTGTCCTCCATGGGCCAGTCCATCCTCGATTTGGCCTCAGCGAGGCGATAGACCATGCCCCAAGCAAGCTCCATCTCCGTTCTGGTGGTCGACGACCAGCTCACCATGCGGGCCTTGATCCGGAATGCTCTTCAGCAGATCGGCTTCAAGGACATCCGTGAGGCGCCTGATGGTGAGGAGGCTCTCAAGAACCTCCTGGCCAAGCCTGCGAACCTCGTCATCTCGGACTTCAACATGCCGAAGATGGACGGCCTGGCGCTGTTGCGCGCGGTCCGCTCGCACCCGCCGATCCGACAGACCGCCTTCGTGATGCTGACCGGGCGCGCCGACCGCGAACTTGTTCAGCGCGCCGTGCAGTTCGGCGTGAACAACTACTGCGTGAAGCCCTTCACGGTCCAAGGCCTGAAGGAAAAAATCGAGCAAGTGTTCGGGCAGCTGACATGACGGCATTCCATCACGACGATCCGGAACGCGCGATCAAGGTCCACGTCACGCAGGGCGAAAGCCATGTGTCGACCGACCCCAACGTGGTCATGACCACGGTGCTGGGCTCCTGTATCGCGGCCTGCATCCGCGACCCGCAGAACGGCGTCGGCGGCATGAACCACTTCCTGTTGCCGGACTCCGGCGACGGACGTCGTGACGGCGATGCTGTCCGCTACGGCGCCTATGCGATGGAAGTCCTCATCAACGACCTCCTGAAGCGCGGCGCTCGTCGCGAGCGTCTCGAGGCCAAGATCTTTGGCGGCGCCAAGCTGTTCGACGGTCTGTCGGACGTGGGCGCCAGCAACGCCGCCTTCGCCGAGCGCTTCCTGCGCGACGAAGGCATTCCGATCGTCTCGTCCAGCACCGGCGGCGTCTCGGCGCGTCGTGTCGAGTTCTGGCCCGCCTCCGGACGCGTTCGTCAGCGTCTGGTCGCCGTCGACAACGCGCCGCAGGACGTCCGGCGTCCGACTCCTCCGCCGATGCCGGCGGTGGCGAGCGGCGACGTGGATCTGTTCTAGGCATGGCGGCCATTCCGCTCCAGGCCAACGCGACCACCACACCGGAAGAGCTTCTTCCGGTGGGCGAGCTGTCGCGACGCCTGGCGGCGGAGCTGGCTTCGGCCGCCGCCATCTGCCAGGACTGCGAGCACATTGTCGGCGATCTGGCGCAGGGCGGCGCGGCCTTGCCGAACCTCACCAGACTCCAGGCGCTAGACGAGCTGAGCCAGCGCCTGCATGGCCTCTCGGCCGTGCTTCAGCGCATTGGCCAGCATGCGTCCGGCGAGTGGAGCATGTCGATTGATCCGCTGCTGGAGGGGCTTGGCCTTTCCGACCTCGTAGTACGCCTACGCGCGAGCGAGGAGGCCGACCGGAAAGCCGAGGCCGGCGAGCTGGACTTCTTCTAGGGCGCCGATGTCAGACGCCCTTCTCCCCTCGACCCGGATCAATCTCGAGCGGGCGACAGTGCTCGTGCTGGACGACAACGGACCCTCCCTGGACATCCTGTCTCAGGTGGTTTCCGGCTTCGGCGTCAAGCAACTGCATCGCGCCGAGACCGTCGCGGACGCCCAGAGTCTGATCAAGACAAAGACCTTCGATCTGATCATCAGCGACGTGCAGATGCCCGTCACCGATGGCATCGAGTTCATCGAATGGCTGAGGCGCGAGGGCGGGGAAACCAATCGTTTCATTCCCGTCATTCTCGTGACCGGACATACGCGCACCTCCCAGATCTTCAAGATCCGGGACGCGGGCGCCAACTACGTGGTGGCCAAGCCCATTACGCCCAAGGTGTTGCTCGAGCGGGTCTTCTGGGTGGCGCGCGAAGATCGCGCGTTTATCGAGTGCCCGAGCTTCATCGGTCCTGACCGACGATTCAAACATATGGGTCCGCCTCCGGGGACGGATGGTAGACGCAAGGACGACCTTCCGGCGGAGGTGGGCGAGGCGCAGACGCCCAACCTGTCCGACGATGAAATCAGCAATATGATGCGCCCAGCGAAGGTGCAGATATGACAGTCCGCAAATTCAAACCACCGAACCGCCTGGCCAAGATGATCAAGGAGCGGGGGGGCTTGCTCGCTCAGGACGCCATCGCGGCGGCCGAGGCGGGCGTGGAGTCGCTTCGGGAGGCGTCCCTAGCGGCCCTGGACGAGACCCTGACCGAGATCGAGGCCAGGTTCGGCAAGGGCGCCGAAAGCCGGGAAGCCGAGTCGTTCGAGGCTCTCTACGTTCTCGCGTCGCGCATCATCGACGTCAGCGCCTTCGTCGCCGGAACGGGTCTGGATCGCGCCGCCATGTCCCTGTGCGGGTTGGCGGACAACTGCGCCGAAGCCGGCGTCTGGCGCTGGGACGCGGTCGATGTGCACCTGAACGCCTTGAAGCTCTTGCGAGGCGTTGGGGCCAGTCTGCCTGCGGCGCAGCGCGACTCCATGCTCCAGGGCCTCTACAAGGTCAGCCATTTCCGTCCCGACGAGAGCTGAGCCGCGCCGCAGCGGCCGCGCCGATTGTGTCGGAAACGCAACGGGCCGCAGAGTCTCTTAGCTTATGACCGCATTGTGGCCTTGTGGGCCGGCTCAGCCTTTGTTAGCACTCTGATACCGGTGTCAAAAACCCAGAGAGGTTTGTGACACCGGTAGCAAAAACGAAGGCTTCAAGGCCGGGGGCGGTTTCGCGGGAAGGACGCGGAGCCGATACGAAGGCCAAGGCGGCGGCTACGCCGTCGTCGAATGGTCGAACGGGAGGAGGTTCTATGTCCAAGAATACCACGGGACGCGTGCGCGGCCTGCAATACGGCGTATCAGGCGGCGCCCTGGCGCTGGCGATGGCGTTTGCTGGCGCGGCGAGCGCCCAGACCGCTCCGGCCGCTCCGGCCGATGATCAGGTCGAAGCCGTCGTCGTCACCGGTTTCCGCGCCTCTCTGGCCAACGCCCTGGACGTCAAGCGTCGTGAAAACGACCTCGTCGACGTCATCAAGGCGCAAGACATTGCCGATTTCCCCGACCTGAACCTGGCTGAATCGCTGCAGCGCGTGCCAGGCGTCTCGATCGACCGTGACGGCGGCGAAGGTCGCACCATCACCGTTCGCGGCCTGGGTCCTGACTTCACGGTCGTGCGCCTGAACGGCCTGGAAGCCCTGGCCACCACCGGCGGCAAGGATGGTTCTGGCGGCGCCAACCGCGGCCGTCAGTTCGACTTCTCGATCTTCGCTTCGGAACTGTTCAACAGCGTCACGGTCCGCAAGTCGACCTCGGCTATGAACGAAGAAGGCTCGCTCGGCGCGATCGTCGACCTGCAAGCCGGCCGTCCGTTCGACTTCAGCAAGTTCACGATGAGCGCCAGCGCCAAGGTGGGCTGGAACGACCTCTCGCGGAAGAGCGACCCGCGCTACACCTTCCTGGTCAGCAACCGCTGGGACACCGGCATCGGTGAAGTCGGCGCGCTGTTGTCGGTCGCCTACGCCACGCGTGCTCAGCGCGAGGAAGGCTCCTCGACCGGCCGTTGGGAAAACCCCTCGGTCCGCTTCAATTCGGCGACGGCGTTCCCCTGCTCGGGCGCGGCCTACAACCCCGTTAGCGGCCCGGCGCTCACCTGCGCCCAGATCGGCACCGTGACGGGCGGCACCACCCCGACCGTCACGGCGGCTGCGGGCACCGCCAACAACCTCTGGCACCCGCGGATTCCGCGTTATGGCCGCCTGGACTACGATCAAGAGCGCCTGGGGGTCACCGGCTCGCTGCAATGGCGTCCGACCGACCGCTCGACCCTGACGCTCGACATGATGCTGGCCAAGTTCCAGAACAACCGCGACGAAACCTATCTGGAAATCATCTCGTTCAGCCGCAGCGGCGCGGGCCTGCCCCAGACGGACGTCGTGAACTTCACGGCTGACAGCAACGGGAACCTGATCAAGGGCACGTTCGATGACGTCGACGTCCGCACTGAGTACCGCCACGACACGCTGAAGACCGAGTTCAACCAGTTCGCCCTGACCTACGACACCAAGTTCGGTGAAGGCGGCAACCTGAAGGTTGGCTACGGCCAGTCGCGCTCGATCCAGGACAACCCGGAGCAGACGACCTTCTCGTTCGAGCGCTACGACAGCGACAACTACAGCTACGACTACTCGGCCAACGACAAGCTGCCGAACTTCAACTACGGCTTCGACCCGACGAACCCGGCGAATTACGTCTACAGCCCGACCAACAACCTGGGCGACGCCTCGCTGCTGCGCATGCGTCCGAGCAAGGCGGTCAACACCTTCAAGACCTTCTTCGCTGACGTGGACTACCAGATCCTCGACGGGTTCAAGCTGCGGTACGGCGCCAAGTACAAGGAGTACGGCTTCACCTCGTGGGAGAAGCGTCTGAACTCGCGCGTGCTGGCCGGCAACTCCGCCACCACCTTTACGAACGAAGCCGCCTTCGGCCTTCCGGCCGGCGTCACCGTCGCCGATGTGTCGCGCGTTATCAGCGGCTTTGGTCGTGGCCTTGATATCCCGGCCGGCGTGCCGACCTCTTGGCTCGCGCCGGATCTCGACAAGCTGCGCCAGAAGCTCGGCTATGACTGCAACTGCGTGAACGCTAATGGTGACTTCCGCCTGAGCGTCCTGAACCAGTTGGGCGCTGTTCGGGAGATCACCGAGAAGGACACTGCGTTCTACCTGCAGGGTGACTTCGACTACGACGTCTTCAACATCCCGGTGCGCGGCAACTTCGGCGTCCGTTATGTTAAGACCGAGCAGGAAGCGACCGGCAACTACAGCATCGGCAACACCACCCAGACCGTCACGACTCTGGGCGGCACGTTCAGCCAGCGCGTGCCGATCGGTGCGACGCAAACCGTTAAGCGCCAGTACACCAACACCCTGCCGTCGCTGAACATCTCGGCTCAGCCCTTCGACAGTTTCTTCGTCCGCTTCGCCGCCGCCAAGGTGATGACGCGTCCGCAGCTGCCGAACCTGTCGCCCGGTTACAGCGCCATCAGCCAGTCCGCCCAGACCCTGACGCGCGGCAATCCCGACCTGGACCCGATGCTGGCCAACAATCTGGACCTGAGCTTCGAGTGGTATCCGGACAAGGAGACCCTGTTCTCGGTCGGCTTCTTCCAGAAGGACATCAAGTCCTACATCCAGACCTCTTCGGTCGCTATGCCGTGGGCTGAAACCCAGCTGCCCGACAGCCTGTTGTCGAACGGCAATACGGCTAGCACGCTGTTCACGGTGACGACCCAGGTCAACACCCCCGGCGGCAAGCTGAAGGGTTTCGAGGTCTCGCTGCAGCGTCCGTTCACGTTCCTGCCTGCGCCGTTTGACGGCTTCGGCGGTATCGTGAACTACACCCACGTCAAGAGCGACATCCAGTACGTGATCGCAAACCCCGTCTATTCGGGCACGCCGCGCGTTCTGGTCACGCCGGCGGTCATGCTGACCCAGCCGTTGGTGAACCTGTCGCCCGACGCCTACAACGCGACGCTGTACTATGAGAAGAACGACTTCAAGGCCCGTATCTCGGCCTCGTATCGCGACCCCTACCTGATCCAGGTGGCCCCGTCGGCCACCAACAACAACGATGTCCGCATCAAGGAAAAGACGCTGAACATCGACAGCCAGATCAGCTACAACTTCAAGAATTTCACGGTCACGCTGGAAATGATCAACCTGACCGACGAAAAGGATAGCAAGGTTGATGACTCGACGCGCATGATCTCGGAAGAGTACGTGCACTACGGTCGTCAATATTATCTGGGCGTGAAGTGGAAGTTCTAGGCTTCCGCCTCTCCCGCGCGTAAATGCGCAAAGGGCGCTGACCTCACGGTCAGCGCCCTTTTTCGTTCCGATGGTTCCGTGTCTTCAGACGGCGACGCCGTCGATCCAGGTGGTCGTGACCTGGAGATGATCGTCCAGCAGGCAAAGGTCCGCCGCGTAGCCTGGAGCGATAAGGCCGCGGCGCTGGCCAAGTCCCAGGAAGGTCGCCGGGGCTCGGGACGCCATCACGACGGCGTCTTCTAGCGTGAGGTCCAGGAGTGTCACCGCGTTACGGACAGCGCCGACCATGTCCAGGTCTGAGCCCGCGAGCGTGCCCTGGTCATCGACGCAGACACCATCGACCACGCGGATATGGCGGCCTTGCAGGCTGAACTGCTTGTCCGCCATTCCCACCGTGGGCATGGCGTCCGTGACCAGCATGAAACGGTCCAGCGGGCGCGCGCGCAGCGCGATCTTCAACGTGATGGGGTCCACATGGCGACCGTCGACGATGATCCCGCACCACGCCTCTTGGCTTTCCAGCGCCGCTCCGACAGCGCCCGGCTCGCGGCTGGTCAGCGGCGACATCGCGTTAAACAGATGCGTGAAGCCGGTCAGGCCATGGTCCAGGGCCTGGCGCATGGTCGGGTAGAGCGCATTGGTATGGCCCGCCGCCACGATCACGCCCGCGTCCGCCAGCCGACGGATCATCTCCGGCGTCGTGCGCTCCGGCGCCAGAGTGACAAGCATCTTGCCGACCTTCAGCGAGGTCAGCAGCGCCACGGCCTCGTCATCGATGACGCGGAACTTGTCGGCGTCGTGGATGCCCTTGCGTTTGGGGTTGAGGAACGGGCCCTCGATATGGACGCCCAGCACCCCCGGAACGCCCTGGGCGATCGCCTGCTCGGTGGCGCGCATGGCCTTGTCGACGACGTGCAGGTCGTCGCTGATCAGGGTCGGCAGGAAGCCCGTCGTGCCGAAGGGGCGGTGGGCTGCGCCGATCGTGGCGATCGCTTCCGCCGTGGGAGCGTCATTGAACAGAACCCCGCCGCCGCCATTGACCTGGGTGTCGATGAAGCCGGGGGTCAACAGGCCGCCATCGAGGTCCAGGCGCTGGGCGTCATCGGGGATCGCGTCTCGCGCGATGATCGCCCGGATCACCCCGCCTTCGATCAGCAGGGCCCGGCCCTCAACGACGCCCTCGTCCGTCAGGATACGGCCATTTTCCAGTGCAGCCAGCATCAGACGGTTTCGGTGACCTTGTTGAGGTGGGGTGGGCTGTCGGGATCGTAGCCGCGTGCGACTGAAAGCGCATTGGCCATTCGGTAGAAGCTCTGGATCATCAGGATCGGCTCAAGCACTGGGTGGCTGGAAAGCGTCGGCAGCGCGCCCGGCGCCTGGCGGGCGCCGCCGGCGGTCAGAACCTCGGCCCCCCGCGCGCGCATTCCAGCGGCCATGTCGTCGACGCTCGCCCGGCTCTCATCGTCCTGGGCGAAGACCAGAGCGGGGAAGCCGTCCTTCACCAGGGCCATCGGGCCATGCAGCACCTCGGCGGCGCTGAAGGCCTCGGCGTGCAGGCCGCAGGTTTCCTTGAACTTTAGGGCCGCCTCCAGCGCCACGCCAAAGCCGACGCCCCGCCCCAGGACGTAGAGGTTACGGGCGGATTGCAAGCGCTCGACGGCGGGCGACCAGTCCAGGTCCCAAGCCTGCGCCAGCAGGTCGGGTAGGCGGTCGAGCGCCGAGGTCAGTTCGGTGTCCTCGGTCCAGGCGGCGATCAACTGGGTCACAGCGACCAGGGCCGCGATGTAGGACTTGGTGGCCGCTACACTAAGCTCGGGGCCGGCGTGTAGCGGGATCACCTCGTCGGCCAGCGCAGCGAGCGGGGAGTCCACCACGTTCACCAAGGCCACGGCGTAGGCCCCAGCCGCCTTGGCCGCGCGGACGGCGGCCAGCAGGTCGGGGCTCTTGCCCGACTGCGAGATGGCGAGATAGAGCGCGCCGTCGAGATTGGGCGATGCGTCGTAGACGGAGCTTACCGAAAGGCCGGCCGACGAGGTGAGAACGCCGGCCTTCGTCTCGATCAGGTAGCGCGCGAAGGTGGCGGCGTGATCGCTGCTGCCCCGCGCACAGGTGACGACGACGCGCGGCGGATTGGCGCGCAGGTGGGCGGCGAGGGCCGAGATCTTGTCGCTGTTGGCCGTCAATTGGACGGCTGCGACCGTCGCGGCCTGGCTGGCCTCCTGGAACATGCGCGTAGTTTCCGGAGAGCGGGCCAGGGGCGACGCGCCCGCAGGGGCGGGGGTCTCAGGACGGGTCAAGACAGTCGCCTCCAAGCTCTACTCCTCGGACTTCAGTTCGTACTCAAGACAGGGAATTCAGTTCCGCGACGAAATCGTAGGCGTCGCCGCGATAGTACGACTGCGTGACCTCGACCGCCCGTCCGTCCTTCAGGAAGCCTCGCCGCTCGATCAGCAGGCCGGCGTCTTTCACGGGCACGCCCAGGAGGTCAGCTTGTTCGGCCTGGAACAGCACCGCGCGCAGCCGTTGCAAGGCGCGAACCGGGCGATGGCCGGTGGTCTCCAGCGCTTCGTAAAGCGAGGTGCCGACCACTTCAGTGGAGGGGAGGGCGAAGGCGGCGATCGTAGTATACTCCACGGCCATCGGCGCGCCGTCGGCGTAGCGGATCCGCGCGAACCGATAGACCGGAGTCCCCGGGGACAGCCCCAGGGTCAGGGACTCCTCGGGGGTGACCTGGCCTTCGCTGCGGCTGATCCACTCGCTGCGCGGGACGCGTCCGCGAGAGATCATGTCTTCGGTGAACGACGACAGCTTCGAGAAGCTTTTCTCGACCCGGGCGGCCACGAAGGTGCCGGCGCCCTGCCTGCGGGTCAGCAGGCCTTCGCTCACCAGGCCGTCCAAGGCCTTTCGGACCGTGATGCGGGAGATGCTGAACTCGTCGGCCATGTCCCGCTCTGCGGGGAGGGCGTCGTCAGGGGCCAGGATCTTCTTCTGGATGGCCTCGCGCAGCGCGCGCTGAAGCTGCCGGTAGAGCGGCGCATGGTCACCGGCGGCGTCGAGACGACCGATCCGTTCTGCAAACGTCATTGCCCAACCCTCCCTGACTCGCGCCGCGCCGCACCATATTGCGGCGCCCCCTGGCCGCTTCGATAGCATAGGACCATTTTCATACCAATAAGAACGTGGTCTGCAATTGGTTTCTTTTTGGCCTTGTCATTCGCAAAATTTCCGTCACAGTCGCGTCCCGAGGCCTGAGAAGTACCACTTTCTGCGGATCCTCCCGGAAGATTGGTATCACATTGGGCTTGGGGTTCGGCTCCGGGTCCAATCGGCCCGGCATAATGGGGAGAAGCCGAGTATGAAGAATATCCGTAGATCCGTTCTGGCGGCCTCCGCCAGCGCGATGGTGGTCATGATCGCCGCGCCGGCGATGGCCCAGAGCGGCGGCAACCAGGTGGAAGAGGTGGTCATCACCGGCATCCGCGCCTCACTGCTGCAGTCGATCGAGTCCAAGCGTAAGGCCGACGCCATCGTCGACGTCGTCACCGCGGAGGACGTGGGCAAGTTCCCGAGCACGAACGTCGCTGAAGCATTGACGATCGTTCCGGGCGTCACCGTCGACCGCGCGTTCGGTCAAGGCGAGAAGGTCAGCATCCTGGGCACCGACCCGGCGCTGAACCGCACGCTGCTCAATGGCCAGACCGTCGCTTCCGCCGACTGGTTCATCCTGGATTCTCCGGGCCGCACCTTCAACTACGCGCTGCTGGCGCCGCAGATCGTCGGCAAGGTCGACGTCTACAAGTCGCCCGAAGCGCGCATCGACGAAGGCAGCATCGGCGGCACCGTCATCGTCAACACCCGCAAGCCGCTGGACCTGAAGTCCGGCACGGTCGCCGGCGCGGTGAGCTATCTCTACACCGACCGCTCCAAGAAGGGCGATCTGCAGGGCTCGCTGCTGGCCAGCTGGAAGAACGCCGACAGCACCTTCGGCGCCAGCTTCTCGGTGCAACGCGCCGAAGACCAACTGCGTCGCGACGGCGTCGAGACCTACGGCACGATCGCGGCCAACCAGTGGGCTGGCGGCAATCCGGACAACCCCGTCGACTCGCGCACCAAGGGCTGCGTCGGCTCGTGCGCGAGCACGCTGACAGCCAATCTCGGCGCTCGCAGCCCGAACGCCTTCGGCGCCTCCTATTTCGAGCAGGGCCGTACGCGGACGACCTACACCACCGCTCTGCAATACAAGCCGAACGACCAACTCTCGCTTGAGTTCAACTGGCTGAAGATCGACGCCGACTACGACAACACCAACCAGTCGATGTACGCCTTCCAGGGCAACACCTGGAACAGCCTGGGCGCTCTGACCGGCCTGACCGTCAACAACGGCGTGGTCTCCAAGGCCTCGTTCAACAACGCGCTCAGCGTGCTGGACGTGCAGTACCGCGAGGCCGGTCTGAAGTCCGACACCTTCCACCTGAAGGGCGGCTACAAGGGCGACGGTTGGGACCTGAACGGCGAGATCGGCAAGTCGAGCGCCGACGGCGGCACCAAGCGTCAGGTGTTCCTCGAGTTCCTGAACTGGGCCAGCTACACCGTCGACATCAGCGGCGCTCCCAAGAGCCCGGGCAGCCTGACCTACACCACCAATGTCATGGGCAACCCGGCCGCCTTCGCGACCGATCCGGGCTGGAGCGGCAACCTCGTCAGCAAGCCCACCTCGGACGAGGAAAAGTACGCCCAGTTCGATTTTGGCAAGGACTTCGACGGCGTCATCCAGCGCGTCCAGGTCGGCTACAAGCGTCGTGAGCACCAGACGGGTCAACAGTATGCGGGCATCGCCATCACCGGCGTCGCCGCTCCGGCCTCGTCGTTCAATCCCTCGACCGTGCCGAGCAACTACCTGAAGGGCTTCGACGGCGTCGGGACCCAGATGCAGAGCCGCTTCCGCATCGACGGCGAGTCGATGGTCTCCTACGTCGAGAGCGGCAAGTGGTTGGCGGCGGGCGCCACCATGCCCAAGCCGTCGATCTTCGCCGCCGCCGAGTTCACGGCCGGCAACTGGAACATCCAGGAAGACATCGACGCCCTGTACGCCCAGGCCAACTTCAAGGCCGACAACGTGCGCGGCAACTTCGGCGTCCGCTACGTGAAGACCTCGGTCGACAGCGCCGGTTACGTCTGCAAGCCCGGCGCGCCCTGCAACAAGGCCGCCGACTGGACCTGGCAGTCGACCAAGAAGAGCTACGACAACGTCCTGCCCAGCGTGAACATCATCGTCGACGCCCGGGAGGACCTGGTTCTGCGCTTTGCTGCGGCGCAGGTGATCGCGCGTCCGAACTATTCGGACATGACGAACTACTTCTGGCTGTCGGACGGCATCCTAACGGGCGGTGGCGGCAACCCGGCGCTTGAGCCCTACAAGTCGAGCAACTTCAACGCCTCGGCCGAATGGTATTTCCAGCCCCAGGCGATCCTGTCGGCGGAGGTGTTCTACAAGGACATCTCCAACTACATCCTGCAACGCACCCAGCCGGAAGCCTACTTCAACCAGTCGCAAGGCAAGGTCACGACCTACCAGATCAGCCGTCCGTTCAATGCGGGCTCGGCTGAGGTGAAGGGTCTGGCGCTGGCCTACCAGCAGACCTTTGGCATGGGCTTTGGCCTCCTGGCCAACTACACCTACGCCGACGCCTCGGGCCAGTCGGGCGCGCCGCTGCCCTACAGCTCGAAGAACCAGGTCAATGTCAGCCCCTTCTACGAGAACGGTCCGTTCTCGGCCCGGGCCACCTTCACCTGGCGCTCGAAGTATTTCACGGGCGTCGACCGCGGCGACGACATGTTCGTCAAGGCCTCGAAGACCCTCGACGCCACCGTGGGCTACGCCGTGACCAAGAACATCACGATGTCGGTCTCGGGCCAGAACCTGCTGGACAGCGAGTACTACGCCTACGCCAACACCACGGCCCTGCCGCGCGGCGTCTACCGCACCGGCCGCAAGCTGCAAGCCACGCTGAACGTCGCGTTCTAGGACGTTTGGCGATCGGAGGCTTCGGCGCGATCCGAAGCCTCCGGTGTTTGCGCATTGATCCAACCCCTCCTGACTGCAAGCATGGAGCTGGGGCGGGACGGCCCGGCCGTCCCGCCCGCTTTTTGCCGGCTGTCCACCACCTTCCCTGCGAGGCTGCGTGACCTTGACCCCGCTCCGTTTCGTCGCTGTTTCGGCGTGCGCGCTAACCGCTGCGTTTGCGACCGGCGCTTTCGCCAGCACGCTCACGATCACGCCCGCACCGGCCAAGGTCGTCGAGGCCGAGGGGAGCTTCACCCTCTCCGCCGCCACCCGTATCTACGTCGCCACGGGCGATATCGAGGCCAGGCGTGTCGCGCTGCAACTCGCTGACCTGATCCAACGGTCACGTGGCTTTCGGCCCATAGTGGTTGAAGGGGCTCCGGTCGCCGGCGCGATAGTCTTTAAGCGCGAGGGGCCCACGGGAGAGGCTTACAAACTCGACGTCTCTCCCCAAGGCGTCACGATCGCAGCCTCCAAGCGCGCGGGCCTGTTCTATGGCGCGATCTCGCTCTGGCAGTTGGCCACCCCGGATGACGCCAAGGGCCCTGTCGCTCTTCCCGCCGCAGCCATCGAAGACGCCCCGCGCTTCGCCTGGCGCGGGCTGATGATCGACAGCGCCCGCCACTACCAGTCGCTCGAAACGCTGAAGGCGGTGATCGACGCGATGGCCGCGCACAAGCTCAACACCTTCCACTGGCATCTGGTCGACGACCAGGGCTGGCGGCTGGAGATCAAGAAGTATCCAAAGCTCACGCAGGTCGCCGCCTGGCGTCGCGATCCCGGCGCGGCGGTGAACTACCCCAAGTACGGTGGCTTCTACACGCAGGACCAGGCCCGGGAACTGGTCGCCTACGCCGCAGCTCGCAACATCACCGTCGTGCCGGAGATCGAGACGCCGGGCCACGCCCTGGCGCCGATCGTCGCCTATCCTGAGCTGGGAACCGCGCCGCCGGACGCCAGCAAGATGGGCGATTGGGGGATTTTCCCTTGGCTCTACAACACTGACGACGCCACCTTCGCCTTCCTCGACGACGTCCTCAACGAGGTGATGGATATCTTCCCGTCGACCTTTATCCACGTCGGCGGCGACGAGGCGATCAAGGACCAGTGGAAGGCCAGCGCGAAGATTCAGGCCAAGATCAAAGAGCTCGGCCTCAAGGACGAGCATGATCTGCAGAGCTGGTTCATCCAGCGCGTCGGAAAGACCCTCGAGAAGCGTGGTCGCCGTCTGATCGGCTGGGACGAGATCCTCGAAGGCGGCCTCGCGCCCAACGCCACCGTCATGTCCTGGCGTGGTATCAACGGCGCCATCGCCGCCGCCAAGCAGGGGCACGACACGGTGCTGTCGCCCCACCCGGTGCTCTATCTCGATCACCGCCAGAGCGCGTCGGCCGAGGAGCCGACGGGACGCGGGCGTATCTCCAGCCTGAAAGACGTCTACGCCTTCGATCCCGCGCCGGCGCAGCTGACGCCCGACGAGCGCAAGCACATTCTCGGCGTCCAGGCCAATGTCTGGACTGAGCACATGCAGACCGATCAGCGCATGCAGTTGATGGCCTTCCCACGCGCGGTGGCGCTGGCCGAGCGCGCATGGTCGTCGGAGGCCAACGCCAGCTGGGATGCTTTCGCCAAGCGCCTTCCCGCCGAGATGGCCCGGCTGAAGATCCTCGGCGTGGCGGCTAATCCGGTTCCTTTTGAGCCCCAGCCGGCGTTCTCTGAGGCTGAGGACGGCAAGACGCGGGTGGCGCTTTCGACCAGCTTGGACCTTGGTCAAATCCGCTACACCCTGGATGGCAAGGCGCCGACACAGGCCGCTCAGACCTATGCTGGTCCGATCGCGTTGCCGACCGGCGCAGTGCTCAAGGCGCGGACCTTTGTCGAGGGGCGCCCGCTGGGGCGCGAGCGGTCGTGGACGATATCGGCGGATCTTCTGCAGACGCGCACCAGCGGCCAGCTCAAGCTCTGCACCCAGCAGGTGCCGCTGACCATGATCGACGACGCGCCCGCCCCGCTCGACCTGCGCCCGATGATGGTCGTCGATATCTTCAATCCCTGCTGGATCTGGGAAGGCGCGCGTCTCGACAAGGGCGCGCTGCTCAGCGCCCGCGTCACCCAGATCCCGTTCAACTTCCAGGTCGGCAAGGATCGCGACAAGATCTCGCTGCGTCCGCCGGCCACGCCAGGCGGCGAGCTGGAGGTGCGTGTGGGGTGCACGGGCGAAAAGATCGCCGCCATCCCGCTCGGCGACGCCGCGCGTAATGCCGGCCTTTCGACCATCGCCGGCCGTCTGCCGGCGCGCGCCGAGAAGGTCGATCTGTGTCTGACCTTCACGTCCAAGAGCCTTGATCCCTTCTGGGTGATCGAGCGCGTGACCCTAAAGCCTGCGCACTAGTTTCGAGGAAGCGTAGATCGTGTCCAACCTCGTCCTCAACGCCCCCTTGAGGGGCTGGATTGCGCCGCTTGAAGAAGCGCCGGACGCCGTATTCGCCGAGCGGATGTTGGGCGACGGGCTGGCGATTGATCCGCTGGGGTCGGTGCTGCATGCGCCGTGCGACGGGGTGGTGGTCTCGGTGCACCGGGCGCGTCATGCGGTGACGCTGCGGGCGGGCAACGGCGCTGAAATCCTGATGCATATCGGCCTGGAGACCGTCGCCCTCAACGGCGAGGGTTTCGAAGTCTTTGTCCGGGACGGCCAGACGGTGAAGGCGGGCGACCGGCTGATCGGCTTCGATCTCGACCTCCTGGCCCAACGCGCCCGCAGCCTGATCACCCCGGTGGTGATCACCAATCTGGAGGCGTTCCAGATCGTGCGTCGCGACCAGGACCGCGAGGTCGCGGCCGGCGCCTTCCTGATGGAGTTGTCGCCGGTTGGCGGCGCCGTGGCCGCTGCGGCGGGCTCGGGCGAAGACGCTACGCGCGATGTCGTCGTGCCCCTGGCTCACGGAATCCACGCTCGACCGGCCGCGCGGATCGCCGAGGCGGCCAGGACCTTTACCGCCGAGACCACGCTGGTGATCGGCGCGCGACGCGCCAACGCCAGGAGTCCGGTCGGATTGATGTCGCTGGCCGTCCGCCATGGCGACGTGGTCCAACTAAAGGCTTCCGGCCCAGATGCTCTGGCGGCGCTGGCGGCCCTGGCCGAGTTGATCGAAAGCGGGATGGGCGAGGGCGCGCCGCTGACCGCCAAGGCGCCGGCGGCGTCAGCCCCCTTGCCGGTCGAGCCGCCCGCGCCCGCCGATTTGCCGCGCGACGGCGTGCTCAAGGGCGTCCTGGCGGCGCCGGGGCTGGCGATCGGCAAGGCGGTGCGCCTGGCGGCCGCCGAGATCGTGGTGCGCGAGGCCGGCGAGGGCTTCGCTCAGGAAGAGGCGGCGCTGGCGGGCGCGCTGGAAAAGGTTCGCGCGAGGATCGCCAAGGCCGCCCAGATGGGCGACAAGGCTCGCAAGGCGATCTTGGCGGCGCACCACGCCTTCCTCGACGACCCCGAACTGGCCGCCGGCGCCCGCCGGCTGATCGCCGAGGGCAAGAGCGCGGGCTTCGCCTGGCGCCAGGCCGTGGGCGGCTATGTCGAAGCGCTTCGGGCCCTGGGTGATCGGCGTATGGCCGAACGGGTCGATGACCTGATCGATCTGGAGCGCCAGGTCCTGCGCGCCCTCAGCGGCGAGGAGGAGGCGGACGCCGCTCTGGCGCCGGGCTCGATCCTGCTGGCTGACGAGTTGTTGCCCTCGCAGTTGATGAGCGTCGATCCCGCCGCTGTCGCCGGTTTCGCCACTGCGCGTGGCGGTCCGACGTCGCACGTGTCGATCCTGGCCGCAGCCATGGGCATACCGGCCCTGGTCGCCCTGGGCGGCGCGCTGTCGAAGGTCAAGGACGGCGCGACTCTGATCCTCGACGCCGACGCTGCGACCTTGCACGTGGCCCCCGACGCCAAGGCGCTTGAGGCCGCGCAGACCGGTCTGGCCCAGCGCCAGGAACGCAAGGCCGCCGCCAAGGCCGCGGCGCATCAGCCTGCGGTCACGCGCGACGGGGTCCGCATCGAGGTGTTCGCCAACACCGGTTCAGTCGCCGACGCCCAGGCGGCGGTCGCCAACGGCGCGGAGGGTTCGGGCCTTCTGCGCACCGAGTTCCTGTTCCTCGACCGCGACACGCCGCCGGACGAGGACGAGCAGGCCCGTCAGTATCAGGCCATCGCCGACGCTCTGGACGGCCGGCCGCTGATCATCCGCACGCTGGATGTCGGCGGCGACAAGGCCGCGCCCTATCTGCCGATCCCGGCCGAGGAGAACCCGGCCCTGGGCCTGCGGGGCGTGCGGGTCAGCCTGTGGCGGCCCCACCTTTTGAAGACCCAGCTGCGCGCGATCCTGCGCGTCGCGCCTTTCGGACAGTGCAAGATCATGGCGCCGATGGTGGCGAGCCTGGACGAACTGCGCGCCGTGCGCGCGGTGCTGGAGGAGGCCAAGCGCGAGCTTGGGATCACCGATCGCGTGGAGCTAGGGGTCATGATCGAAACCCCGGCCGCAGCTGTCACGGCCGACCTGCTGGCGGCCGAGGCCGACTTCCTGTCGGTGGGCACCAACGACCTGACCCAGTATGTTCTGGCCATGGACCGGGGCAATCCGGAGCTGGCCGCCGGGATCGACGCGTTGCACCCGGCGGTGCTGCGCATGATCGACCTGACCTGCAAGGGTGCGGCCAAGCATCAACGCTGGGTCGGAGTTTGCGGCGGTCTGGCGTCAGACCTGGACGCCACGGCGATCCTCTTGGGCCTGGGCGTCACCGAGCTGTCGAGCACGGCCGCGATCGCGCCGGAAGTGAAGGCTCGCGTGCGGACGCTTTCGCTGGAGGACTGCCGCGCCCTTGCGGCCCTGGCGCTGGAGCAGGCCTCCCCTGAGGCGGTTCGTACGCTCGCTCACCGTCATCTGAATGCGCCCCACGGAGCCTGAACCGATGAAGTCTCCGCTTGAAGTCCTGCAGCCGCTCGGTCGCGCCCTCATGCTGCCGATCGCGGTGCTGCCCGTTGCGGCGCTGCTCCTGCGCATCGGTCAGCCGGACCTGCTGGGCGCGCCCGCCCTGGCGGCGATGACCCACGGCGTGTCTCTGACGGTCGCCAACACCTTCGGGGCGGCGGGCGGGGCGATCTTCGGGAGCCTGGGCCTGATCTTCGCTATCGGCGTAGCGGTTGGGCTGGCGCGCGAGAACCATGGCGCCGCCGGCCTAGCCGGCGTCGTCTGCTATGTGATCGCCACCAAGGGTGTCGAGGCGGTGCTGGTCGCCCCGCCGGAGGTCGCGGCCAGGGCGGTTGAGGGCGCCAGGGATCTGGCGGTCGCGGCCTGGAAGGCCAAGGAGATCGGCAAGCTCTCGATCCCTGTAGGCATCCTCTCGGGCGTGATCAGCGGCTGGCTCTACAACCGCTACAGCACGATCAAGCTTCCGGAATATCTGGCCTTCTTCGGCGGTCGCCGGTTCGTACCGATCGTCGCGGGCCTCGCCGGCGTCGTGCTGGCCCTGCTGTTTGGCTCGTTCTGGAGCGCGCTGGAGGCGGGCGTCGACGGCCTCAGCAACCTCGTCACCGCGTCCGGGAACTTCGGCCTCGTCGTCTATGGCCTGCTCAATCGCCTGCTGATCGTCACGGGTCTGCACCACATCCTCAACAACGTGGTCTGGTTCATCCTGGGCGACTTCAACGGTGTCACCGGCGACCTCAACCGCTTCGCCGCTGGCGACAAGACCGCTGGCGCGTTCATGAGCGGCTTCTTCCCGGTGATGATGTTCGGCCTGCCGGCGGCGTGCCTGGCCATGCTGCACGCGGCCCGTCCGGAGCGTCGCAAGGCGGTGGCGGGGATGTTGGGGTCGCTGGCCCTGACCTCGTTCCTCACAGGCGTGACCGAGCCGATCGAGTTCACCTTCATGTTCTTGGCGCCAGTGCTCTTCGCCATCCACGCGCTGCTGACGGGGCTTTCGATGGCCTTGATGAACATGTTGGACATCAAGCTGGGCTTCGGGTTCTCGGCGGGCCTGTTCGACTATGTGCTGAACTTCAACAAGGCCACGCGGCCGCTCCTGCTGATCCCGGTGGGGCTGGCCTATGGCGCGATCTACTACGGCGTTTTCCGGTTTGCGATTCTCCGATTTGATCTGAAGACGCCCGGCCGCGAAGTTGAAGAGACGCCGCCTGTCGAGGCGGTGACCACCGGCGGCGGACGCGGCGCCGACTTTCTTGCCGCGCTCGGGGGGGCGGCCAATCTCATCAGCGTCGACGCCTGCACCACTCGGTTGCGCCTGATCGTGGCGGACCAAGGCGCGGTCAACGAGCCTGTTCTGAAAGCCTTAGGCGCCCGGGGCGTCGTGAAACCCTCCGACAAGGCCCTGCAGGTCGTCCTCGGGCCCATCGCCGATACAGTCGCCGGCGAGATCCGCGCCGCGATGATCGGCGCTGCGGTTGGAGCGCCAGTGTTCGCCGCACGCGCGCCGTCGGGCTCTGAGGCTCCGCCCGCTGGGCAGTCCTCCCTCGCCGAGAAGCAAAGGGCTCTGGCGCTCGTCGTAGCGTTGGGCGGCGCGGCCAACTTGCGCGAGGTCAGCGCTTGTTCCAGCCGTGTGCGGGTCGTTGTCCACGACGCGGCGGTCGTGGATGAAGCCTGCCTGCGGGGCGCGGGCGTTCGAGGTGTCGTTCGCGTAGGCGAGCGGTCCGTGCATGTAGTCTTGGGTCCTGAGGCCGAGCGCGTTTGTCTGGCGATGCGCCGTTTGACCGAGGCCCCCGGCGCTTAGGCAAGTCACTTGGCTTGCAGCGCCAAATATCGTCATGGAGGCTTGTTCAGCGTTTTCCTTGATGCGATAGGCAAGCCTGGGTGGTCGATCCTGTTGGTCGATCAGGTTTTCCGTTGGTCGGGCCGCCAGCGTGGAGACCTGCGCCATGCTGCAACGCATCCGTAAGCCGTCTGTTCTGAGAGAACTCCTGGAGAGCGGCGCCGCCGGCGGCGTGCTCCTGATGGCCTGCGCCGTCCTTGCCCTCTTCGTCGCCAACTCGCCCTTGGCGGATGGCTATTTTCACGCCCTGCACGTCCCGTTCGCCGGACTTGATCTGCTGCACTGGATCAATGACGGGCTGATGGCGATCTTCTTTCTGTTTGTCGGCCTGGAGATCAAGCGGGAGTTCCTGGACGGTCAGCTCTCGACTTGGGCGAACCGCGCGCTGCCTTGCGTCGCCGCCGCCGGCGGCGTGATCGTTCCTGGCCTGATCTATGCGGGTCTGAACGCCGGCAGCCCCGAAACGCTTCGCGGTTGGGCGATCCCCACGGCGACGGACATCGCTTTCGCCTTGGGGGTTCTCTCGCTGTTGGGCTCGCGCGTTCCTACGAGCTTGAAGATCTTTCTCGCGACGCTGGCCATTGTCGACGATCTGGTGGCGGTCCTGATCATCGCTGTCTTCTACACGGCCGAGCTCAACACCGCCGCTCTCGCGGGCGCGGGGATCGTGACCGTTGTCCTGATCGGCTTCAATCGCCTGAGGGTGAAGCGGCTCGCGCCTTACCTCGTAATGGGCGTCGCGCTGTGGTGGCTGGTCCTGATGTCCGGCGTCCACGCAACGATCGCAGGCGTGGTTTTGGCGTTGACGATCCCTCTACACGCGTCGAAGGCCGCGCCGGACGACGTGACGTCCCCGCTGCACCGTTTGGAGCATGCGCTATCGCCGTGGGTGGCGTTCCTGGTCGTGCCGGTCTTCGGCTTCGCCAATGCGGGCGTTTCGTTCGCCGGCATGACCCCGTCGGTGCTGACCGAACCCGTCACGCTCGGCGTGGCCCTCGGCCTGTTCTTCGGAAAGCAAATCGGCGTCTTCGGTGCGGCGTGGCTCGCGATCCGGCTGGGCGTCGCGCGCCTGCCGGTGGCGGCCTCCTGGCTTCAGCTCTACGGCGTCAGCCTGCTGTGCGGCATCGGCTTCACCATGAGCCTCTTCATCGGGTTGTTGGCCTTCCGCGACGCCGCGCTCCAGAATGAAGTGAAGGTCGGCGTCCTGGTCGGTTCGCTCAGCGCCGCCCTCATCGGCGCAGCCGTTCTGAGCGTCGCCAAGACGCGTCTGTCCATCGCGGGCGAACAGTCTGCGGACGAGGCGCTGATCGACGACGTCGAGCGCGGAGACGCGCGCTAACGCTATTGGGGCCTCCTGTGCGCCAGACACGCTCGCCAGACAGGGGGCGAGCGCCGTGACCTGTCTGGTGCGGTCCTGACGACGGACCAAGCCGGCATCACAGCGCCATGCGGCGACGCCGCGCGCGTAGGAGCCAGACTGCTGCTGATGATCTTTTAGTGGGGGGGGGGCTGGCGGAGAAGGTTTCCGCCATTATAACATAAAAAATCTTGTTAAATCAATATTTTGATCTCAAGGAAGATTTCTGTACCCACATTTGAGCCCACAAATGGGCTAATCCCGGCAGAAGTTTGGGACGGCCGGACTGCAGATTTAGCGGAGGGAGGGCCTCATCTTGGGTGAACTCCGAGTGCGATTCTGCGGTGCAAAAGGCGGCGATGTTCGACGATGTCGGCGGCCCTGCCGAAGCAGGCATCAGCCGGCGTCTCATGCTCCAAACTCTCGTGATATCTGGCGTGGTTGTGGTGCTCGATGAAGATGTCGATCTGGGCCCCAGGGGCGCAGGGGAGGTAGTAGTTCTTAAGCTGGATGAGGTTCTTCAGTGTCCGATGCCTGCGCTCGATCTTACTCTGTATCTGGGGGATGGTGGCGCGCGCCCCGGACGCGTTTCATATCCTGCTTACCTAGGCAGTCGGCCAATCCTGTTTGGCAATCTATCTCACTCCCTCGCCTTCAACACAGGTTCCACGCCGGCATGCGGACATCTCGCAGTTCGCGACCAAAGAAGGTCGCAAAATCCATGACGTTGTCGTGGCGGACATACTCGGTGTCCTTCGAGGTTTTCAGGCTCTCGGGGACAACGAGTGTGATGTTCATCGTCGCCATGTCCTCGATGGCGTTGGCGGCGATCGTCTCATCGACCGTTGCCAGGTACAGGTCGCTGGCGCCCATCTCCCGCTCCACCTGTTTCCAGCGTTCGCGCAGGGTCGTCTTGGCACTGAGGATCAGGCCCCGCGCCGGCCCCTCAAGCTCTCCCCGCAGATGGGCGAACGACGGCAGGACAAAATCCGGGCGCTTTTTGGCTTCGATTACTACCTGCTTGACGAAAGGAATGCTGCCCGCCTCAAGCATGGCCTCGATCTGATGCTCGAACGAGTACCCGGCGCGAGACTTTCGTTGCTGGCTGGCGGAAAGCATAATTCGGTCAATCTCGGAAACGCCGTCGACCATACGACGGATCACTGTTCTCATGTCCATGTCGGCCGATTGATCGCCGAAGACGGCGCGTACCAGCTCTACTGCCCGCTCGCGCCGCTGGAAGTCGCGGAAGAGGTCCCATTCTATCGAACGGCTGATTTCACGAATGGCGTCGCCCGGCCTTGCCATGCCGAACGGATCAAGGCTGGCCAGCCCCTTGCCTTCCAAGAACCTGCCGCGTGCCAGCAAAGCAAGCTCGGCTGTCGCGGGCATAGCCGCCCGACCGGCGGCGAAGCTGGCGATATCATCGGCCAGCCAAGCTTTGGCGACCTCCTCCGCAAATCCCATGATGCGATCACGCTCGAGGGCCGAGATCGCAGCCGGGTGGAGGACACCGACCGCGAAGTCAGACGCAAGGTCTAGCACATCGACCAGCAGGGCCGCAGCGTCTGAATCAGAGCTGATGGTCAGGCAGATGAAGGTGGGCTCTGGCGCATCATGCTTCTGCGTCATGACCAACCAGGACGCTGGCGAAAGCTTTGCGAATGCCGCCTTTGGCAGACCCGTCATGTGCGTTTCAGCGCCCTTGCTCGTGTAGTGCACGAGGCGGGTCGCCTTCTCTTCCCCGACCTGCGGCCATTCGGTCCGGAAATACACCTCTCGGATCTCTGCGGTCTCATCCTCGCGATGGCGGCTCACGAGAGCCGGGAAGAAGCCTTCGTCGCGCTGGGCAGGGGGGATGTAAACGCCCGCCTGATGCTTATTCGCCTTCTGCGCCCAGTCGCGGTCATTGTTAGAAAGCTTCTTGACCAGCACTTTCCGTGACCGGGAAAGCAGGTCGATGAGTAGGGTTTCGCCGGTATCTTCGGGCGCAAAGAGGTCGGTCTCAAATGTCATCTGATCTCCAGGACAGTCCAGTCTAGATAGACCAGAGAACTATCGGGAGCCAGAACCGTCGACATTCGCTGGGTACCGGGTCTCAGGCCAGCCCGGGCCCGACAACCGTTCGATCAACGCCGATGCTGGAGAAGGTCTCGCAACCCTCCAAGAAGGACGTGCAGGCCGCCAACACCTCCCCCGGCGGCAGGCGCTCACGACCCCTCAGGCTACATTCCCAGACGTCGAGCACCCGCCACTCCAGTGCGGCAAGCCGTGATCTGACCCTTGCGTCGCGGGTGATGTTGCCCGATATTTTCGTACGCCAGAACTCTGGCCTGGTGGCTGGCCAGCGAAACAGGCCGCAGTCATGACCATGCCAGAAGCAGCCCTGTATGAAGATGACAGCGCGGCGTCCGGGAAACACAAGGTCGGGACGTCCCGGAAGCCTGCGATCGTGTAGATGGTAGCGATAGCCCAGGGCATGCAGCCCACGGCGCACAATCATTTCGGGGCGGGTGTTGGCGGGTCCGATACCGGCCATCATCCGACTGCGGACCTCCGGCGTTACAATATCAGCCAACGGCTTTTCGCTTGCCCCCGCCCAACCTGCTGTCGCGCGCAAGCATCTCAAGGAGGTTGGGCTCCATGTATCGCGCGATCGCCTCGATCACCGGAACAGCCACCGCATTGCCAAACTGGCGATATGCCTGGGTATCTGACACCCCCGCCGGGATCTTCCACTCGCGACGACGCATGCGACCGCCCTCTTCCACCTCATATTCAAAGCCCATGAGGCGCGCGCATTCGATGGGCGTTAGCCTGCGAGGACGCGGCTGCTGTTCAATGAGGATTTCCGATCCGTCCTTGTGGTAGCGCGCCGACAGCGTGCGGGTGACTCCATCGTTTCCGAAGATACTGTAGCCAAAGCCATTTCCCGCCTTTTCGTGTTTGGCACGGTAGCCTTGTAGATACTGCCAGAGCTTCGGCGTGAGCGTGTATTTTGAGTCCACCTCGTTATGCGTCTGCAGGATTGAGCCCAGCTTAGGCCAAGTTTTTTCGTGGGGGATCATCCTGTCGAAACCGGCGAAACTAAAGCCGACGTCCTCTCGGAAGCCGACAATAAAAATGCGCTCGCGCTTCTGCGGGACCCAAGGCTCCGAGCTGATAACCCTGAAATCGATTTTGTAGCCGAGTTCTTTTTCCAGGGTCTCACGTATGACCCGGAAGGTGTTCCCTCCGTCGTGTCGCTGCAGGTGCTTGACGTTTTCCAGCATGAAGGCCGGCGGCCGGTGATGCCCCAGAATGTCGCGAATATAGAAGAACAGGTTTCCCTGCTTTGCATCGTCAAAGCCATGGGCCCTGCCCAAAGAGTTCTTTTTGGAGACGCCAGCCAGGGAGAACGGCTGACAGGGAAATCCCGCAAGCAGCACATCGTGCTGCGGGATGAGGGACGGGTCGTCGCCGTAGGGGCGGATATCGCCTACCATGACGTGGTCGTCACCATCCACAAAGTTTGCGCTGTAGGTCTTGTTCGACCATTTGTCCCATTCGCTGGTAAAAACGCATCGCCCGCCGATGGCCTCAAAGCCCAGCCTTAAACCGCCAATGCCGGCGAACAGGTCAATGAATCGGAACCGCGCCGGGGGCCTGGCGGCAAGCCGCGCCTTCGCCAGCGTCATGACGCGTTCCATTACAAGCTTGGGCACGGGCGCTTCGCCCTCGACATATCGGCACACCTGCTTCCAGGAGTAGCCCAGCTCGTCCTGCACGCTGTCCGCTGTGAGCCCGGACTGCCTGAACACAGTGGCGAAGCTCTCGGGCTCAGTCATGGGGGTCGTCCTTGCGAATCTGAAGCTCTGGGAATCTCAGAGACGGGATGGCATGCAATTGCCCAGCCCGCAAGGCAAATTGTTCCTTTTTTGTTCCCGCCGTCACCATCGTGCGCGTGGCTTAGTAGTAATCCCTCCATGGCTTGAGACCGGGCTGACTCTGCTCGCACTGCGGCTGGTGGATACGTGTTGGCGTTAGACTGACGGGGCCCTCTAGCGCCGCACGCTCGGCGCAAGGCTGACACCACAGCGCAAACATCTAGCGGCCACCGCCACTAGCACGTCCGGTTTTGTCGTGGACTATCTTTACGGTCGCTTTGACGTCGATGTGATGTCAGGTTGTCGTTAATGGGGCTCTGGGCTCTCTGGCGGAGTGGAGATGATCAGCTGCGATCAAGGAATGGCGCGTGAGCCAACGGTTCGCAGCTTCCCTGCATCCGCTGTTCGCTGAGTGGCAGACGTGTCCGTGCGTTCCAGTTCAGCATCAGAGCTTCCTCCATTGTTCCGGATGGCCGTCCTGAAGGGGACGGAGCCGACGGTGCTTCTGCACATTCGGCGTGGCGCCCCTCTAGACGGCCGCGACGAAAAGGGGCGAACCCCGCTCATGCTGGCCGCATCTGCCGGGCGTCATCAGGTTTGCCTGCTCTTGCTGGCAGAAGGCGCGGACCCTCGCGCGCGGGACCCAGGTGGAAACACCGCCGCTGAAATCGCAAATCAGGCTGGTCATCGCACCCTTGGTGCGGCGCTCTCAGCCAGGCCTGAGCCGGTCCGGCCAGATTTCACGGCGGAGTTAGGCGACGACTTTGAGTTTGAAGGCAATTGGGAGCCCGACGTAGTTGCCGCTGCGCCCCAAAGTGATGACAGCGCATTAACCTCTGCGATTGCCGTTCAGGGCAGCCTCGGGCGTAGCGGAGCACGGAACGATGACACTGAATGGTCTGACGTAAGCCTTGAGCTCCCGATGGGAGCAGCGGCGACGACCCGTGCCGACCACCTTCCTCCAAAAGCAGTTCAATTTCTCGAAAACGCCATCGCATCCGGGCGAGTGCCGAGCGACGCCGTCGAAGCCATGTGGCCAGCTGGCCCTAGGCGGACTCGCGATGTCCTCAGGCTGATCCTTGCTGATATGGGCGTGCAATTCGAGACCGACATGGTCGGGGACACGGTCGCTCGGGCGTTGTCTCCGGGGACAATCACAAAAGCTGGCCGCGAGGAAGTGGCCGCAGCCGGCGAACTTGCCGCCATTCTGCTTACTGATGTCGGTGCAGCGGCCGCCTACGAGGCGGAACTTTCAAAAATTCCAGCTGCGTCCAAACAATCTGAACAGGCGACATTTGCAGCCTTCTTCAGAGCCAAGAAGCAGCTGCTAGCGGCAATGGCAGTATCGCAGGCGTTCTGGCTCAGTTCCATTCGCGAGCGTTCAAACGCGATGCAGATCATTGGAGAGGATGATCCGGAGGAAGCCGACGACCCAGATACTCTTCAGAGCGATCATCATGATGAGGTGAGCGGGCTGTTCGATGTCATCACTAACAATGCCCCGGCTGATTTGGAATCAACGTTGGCGGAATTTGCCAAAGCGGAAATCCCGATGGGGCTACTCAATGGCATCTACGCGTCGGTTTCGGCCGCTGAACCGGGCGACGCTGACGTTGCCCGGTTGAAAGCGGCTATAGAAATCTATCTCGAGACCCGCCAGCGGGCGATTGAGGACAATCTCCGGTTCGTTCCCAGGCTCGCACGCAAGTACCTGGGGCGAGGGCTCGACCTCGCAGACCTTATTCAGGAAGGAAACCTTGGGCTAATTCGGGCGATTGAGCGGTTTGATTCGGCCAGAGGCTATCGTTTCCAGACCTATGCTACCTGGTGGGTTCGTCAGGCAATCTCGCGCTCTATCGCCGACAAGGCGCGCACAATCCGAATCCCTGTGCATATGCTCGAGACGATCAACAAAGTCACCCGCGCGAGGCGCCAGATCCTGCACGAGATCGGCCGTGAACCGACTCCGGAAGAACTGTCTGCAAAGGTGTCTATGCCGCTTGAAGGCGTCCGCAAAATTCTGAAGACCGCCAAGGAACCGATAAGCCTCGAAGCGCCGGTTGTGGGTAGGCTCGCGCGTCGGATTGAGGACAGGGCCACGAAGTCACCGATTGATTCGGCCATTCAATCAGAGCTGAAATCCACGACGAGCCGAATACTTTTGAGCTTGAGCCCCAGAGAAGAACGGGTGGTTCGGCTGCGCTTCGGTATGGACCTGGATTTCGATCGCACCCTTGAGGAAGTCGGAAATCAGTTGGGGGTCACCCGAGAGCGCATCCGACAGATTGAGGCCAAAGCGCTGAGAACGCTGAAACGCCCCTCGCGCTCCCGCAACCTTCGCAGCTTCTTTGATGACTAGCATGAACAAGAACCATATCGGTGCGACCCGAAACGCGCCGCCACGAGCGAGCTCGATGATCGAGGCGCTTCGAGGCCTTGGCTATTCAGCCCCGACCGCGATCGCCGATATCCTCGATAACAGCATCTCGGCTGGTGCCTCTGTTGTCGACCTGGCCTTTGGCTGGAACGGGCCCGACAGCCACTTGGTCATCACGGACAACGGACGCGGCATGTCCCCCTCCGCGCTAGACCTTGCGATGCGGCTTGGCGAGCGTAGTCCGCTGGATCAGCGTGAGGCCGCAGATCTTGGGCGCTTCGGACTCGGCCTAAAAACAGCGTCATTCTCCCAATGCCGGCGGCTTACAGTTGCTTCAAAGCAGGAAGGCGTCACTTCAACCCTTCGTTGGGATCTTGACCTTCTCGCCGCCAGCACCAGTGGCGAATGGTCCCTCTATGAAGGCGCGGCCCCGGGTTCCGAACCACTGCTCCGGAGTCTCGATGGGTGTCCTCAAGGCACGGTCGTCCTGTGGGAGGTAATGGACAGGCTCACCCCCAAAGGGGGACGGGAGCAGGACTTCCTCAATCTGATCGATAGGGTCGAAGAGCACCTGGCCATGGTGTTCCACAGGTTCATTGAATCTCGGACAATCAGCATCCGGATTAATGGAAGACCTGTAGCGCCCTGGGACCCTTTTCTTGAAAATCACACATCGACCTGGCGTTCCCGCGAGGAGCGTTTCACGGTGAATGGTGACACCATCTCGGTTCGTGGATTTGTGCTTCCACATCGCGACAGGGTCGAGCCGAAAGTCTGGGAGCGTGCAGCTGGCCCGGATGGCTGGACGTCCCAGCAGGGCTTCTATGTCTATCGGAACAAGCGTCTTCTTTTGGCCGGAAACTGGCTGGGTCTTGGCCGGGGCCGCGGCTGGGCCAAGGACGAAGCTTTCAAACTGGCCCGGATACGGATCGAGCTTCCCAACTCAGCCGACGCGGATTGGAAAATCGATATTCGCAAGTCCGTCGCCCGCCCCCCGCCCGAAGCACGAGAGCGCCTGACATTGTTCGCAGAAGATGTACGGGAGCGAGCGAGACGGGTCTTTGCCCATCGGGGCTCTCCCAAGAAGTCCGGTAAGGCCGCGCCAACCATTCAGGCCTGGGCGGTCGATCATGCCGTCGGAGGGGTCAGGTACCGGATCGATCAGTCTCATCCAGCCATCGCCAGTGTCCTCGAACAGGCCGGAAGTCTAACTCCGGAGGTGAAGGCGATGATCCGGGTCATCGAGGAAACGGTTCCAATACAGCAGATCTGGCTGGAGACGGCGGAGGCTCGCGAGACACCAAGAACTGGATTTGCAGGCGCGCCGCCCGCAGAGGTGCGCGAGCTTCTGCTGACCTTGTTCCGGAATTTGGTGGTGCGCAAAGGTCTGTCCCCGGAACGGGCTCGCGAGCAACTTGCCCGCACCGAACCCTTCGATGCTTATCCGGAATATGTCGGCGAACTTGAACTCGGGCCTCAGGAGTAAAGCGATGTCCAATGAGAAGGTGGTCAAATTCGCCCAGGAACTCCTGTTGGAAGCAGACCCGGCGACAATAAGTCCGGCGCTGATCGGCTCAAAGATCGATCAAGTCCTGCAGTTCAATCCGAAATGGAGCGTCGGGCTGGATCGCGACGCGGCAATCTCGGAGCTCGTCCGACGTTTCAGTCTCTGGATCGGGACAGACACGACCATCAAGAGCGACGTGGGGCACTCGGCCTGGCTGAATGCGTCCCGAAAGTCAGACTGGCGATACTGGCAGCGATATCGCGAGCTTCTCGAAAGGCGAATGTCCTACACGGCGGTCGAAGCGCTTAATCAGTCGACCGACACGGTCCTTGGACTGCTGGAAGATCCTCAACGCCCAGGGCCCTGGGACCGGCGCGGCCTCGTCGTGGGGCACGTTCAGTCAGGAAAGACCGGAAACTACACCGGCCTCATCACGAAGGCTGCTGACGCTGGTTACAAGATTATCATTGTGCTCGCGGGCGTTCACAACAACCTCCGTGCACAGACGCAAATGCGGCTCGATGAAGGATTCCTGGGTTACGAAACCCGCCCGGTGGCGAGTGAGAGCAGAACCATCGGCGTCGGCTTGATTGATGGCGATCCGTCGATCCGGCCAAATTACGTCACCAATCGTACCAATACGGGTGACTTCAGCACCGCCCGCGCAAACACGCTTGGGATTTCCCCTGAACAGCGACCCTGGTTGTTTGTGGTCAAGAAGAACAAGACGGTCCTCGAGAGGCTGCTTACCTGGATCCACAATCACGTTGCGGACGTCCATGATCCTCAGACAGGCCGCAAGCTAGTCACCCGTCTGCCGCTGCTGCTCATCGACGACGAGGCGGATCATGCTTCTGTCGATACCGGCGAGCAGGTGTTTGACGAAGACGGGATCCCTGACAGCGAACACCAGCCCACAGCCATCAATCGGCTGACCCGGAAGATTCTCCATTCCTTCGATCGGTCGGCTTACGTAGGCTACACGGCGACGCCGTTCGCCAACATCTTCATCCATGAACGGGGCGAGACGGCCGCCGAAGGGCCAGACCTGTTTCCTGCGGCCTTCATCGTCAACCTGGCTGCACCTTCGAACTACGTTGGTCCCGCGCAGGTCTTTGGCCTGTTGGGGGCAGATGGGCGTTCACGCGGCCTGCCGCTCTTCCGGGCGGTCAAGGACCACATGTCGTCGGATGGTCTCTCTGGCTGGATGCCACAGAAGCACAACAAAACGCACGTTCCACTGACTTTGGGTAAGCGTGAGATCCCATCTTCATTGGAGGCAGCGATAAACTCATTTCTGCTGGCCTGCGCCGTAAGGAACCTGAGAGGTCAGGCTGGCGAGCATGCGTCGATGCTGGTGCACGTGACGCGGTTCACGGCTGTCCAGATGGCCGTCCACCAGCAGGTCGTTGATTACATCAGTAAACTTAAGCAGCGACTTCATCGGCGCATCGATCACGATGAAGCTGAGGCAAAGTTGCGGACCCTGTGGGAAACCGATTTCGTCCTGACGAGCGCTGAGGCAGGTGAGCATTTTTCGACCCTGGCCGACGACGTCTCCCTTCCATCATGGCAGTCTGTACTGGATGAGTTGCCAAATGTGGTCGCCGACACTGAAGTCCGTATGATCAATGGCACGGCGAAGGACGCCCTGGACTATGCTGATCAGGAAGGCCGGGGCCTTAAGGTCATCGCTATCGGCGGTGACAAGCTTTCCCGGGGCCTGACCCTAGAGGGGCTTTGCACCAGCTACTTCCTGCGTGCCTCCAAGATGTACGACACGCTGATGCAGATGGGGCGCTGGTTCGGTTATCGGCCGGGCTACATCGACCTTTGCCGACTCTACACGACCGACGAACTGGCCGACTGGTTTGGGCATATTGCTGATGCCGCCGAGGAGCTTCGCGAGGAGTTTGACCTAATGGCCGCCAGCGGCGCTACGCCCCGCGAATACGGCCTCAAGGTACAGTCGCATCCGGTTCTGATGGTTACCTCGCGGCTGAAGATGCGGTCAGCAAAGAGCCTCTGGTTGTCATTCAGCGGACAGCTTGTGGAAACCGTATCGCTTTTCAATGAGCCGGCTGTTCTCAATCGCAATCTCGATGCCGCGAAGAGCCTGGTGGCCGGGCTCGGGAAGTCTGAAGTTGACCCCGTCCGACAACGCGGAGGGGCCACCCAGTCTTGGAGGGGGCACCTGTGGAACGATGTGCCGGCGCAGGCGGTGGTCGACTTCCTCGGTCGCTACAAGACGCACCCCGATGCCTATAAGGTTGATAGCAGGCTGCTCGCCGAGTTCATCAGTTCGATGACCCAGGATGGCGAGCTGACTTCCTGGAGCGTGGCCTTGATCGGCGGCGGCCAAGGGCAGACCCATGAGGTGACGCCTGGCGTGGAAGTGAGCATGCTGAAGCGAACGGCTGCCGACAATCCTGGACGATATTCGATCGGCCGCCTCTTGTCCTCGCGCGATGAGGCGCTGGACCTTGATGACGACGCTTGGCAGGCAGCTCTCAAGTTGACCCGCGAAGCGTGGCAGGCCGATGCCGGACGGCTGAAGGAGCGTCGGGATCCCGTCGACCCCTCAGGGCCGGCTATTCGACGGGTGCGGGGGGAGGGCATCCCTGGCAGCGCGACCCGCACCGGAAATCCCGAGCGCGGCCTGCTTTTGGTCTATCTCCTCGATCCTGCCGAAGCGGGTAAATCCCATGTCTCTGCCGACCTGCCGCCAGTCGTGGCCTTTGGCATCAGCTTCCCGGCCAGCGGCTCGGGCGTGAAGGTCGAATACAAGGTGAACAATGTTGCGTGGGAACAGGAGTACGGCGGTGCAGACTGACGCCGACGAACTATTGCTGGCCTGGCGAGCGCTTTCAGCCGGTGACACTGGCGATGGCCTGCGGGTCATCGCGCTGGGCGCTGACCGCCCACGGGTCAGGGCCGGTATCACCTATCCTCTAGTGCAGGAGACTCTTCTGGTCGGGTTCAATCTCGGCCAGGCACAGCGTGTCGACGAGTTGCCTGAAGCCAGAGGGTTCAGCGTCTCGCTTCTCGCCGAGCCCGTGGCCGCGCGGTACGAAAGCTGGATTGCGATTACCCGTCGGCCCGAAGCGGGTGTCGACCTGTTCGCCCTCATGGCCAGCGATATCGCGGCTTCACTGACTGACGCCGGGGCAGCCTCCGAACAGTGGCTTTTCGGAACTCTGCTCGACCGAATCCGAGCATGGCAGGATTTCATGCAACGCCCGAGGGATGGCGTCCTCTCCCGTGAGAAGGAGCTAGGTCTGTTCGGCGAACTTCTGGTGTTCCGGGATTTTCTTGACGCTGATGTCCCGCCTGTCCACGTCGCTGCGGCATGGCAGGGACCTGCGCGCAGTGTCCAGGATTTCATGGTCGGACATCGCGGGCTTGAGGTGAAGGCCACGCTTTCGGCCAACGGATTTCCGGCCCGGATCAGCTCTCTTGACCAACTGGACACGGGTCAGGGCAGGGCGGTGATGGTTGCGGCCGTCAGGCTCAGTCTGCAGGACGATGGTGTGACCTTACCCGAACTCGTCACCGATCTGCGTGATCGTCTGGCCGGAAGCGGCCTTACAGCATCGCTTTTCGAAAGAAGTCTGCTTCTTGCAGGCTATTTCGACACGGCGGCTGACAAATACGTTCGCCGGTTCGGCACCGTGAACACGCGCGTGTTCACGGTAGACGATGATTTTCCAAGCCTGACCCGCTCGGCGGTCCGCGCCGAAATCCGGACGGCTGAATATGAGCTCGACCTCGACCTGGTCACCACTCCTGCCATCGCTCTTGGCGACGTAGTCACACAGCACAGGTTGTTCTGATCCATGACGCTCGACGAGTTTCTCACCCAGACGCAAACCAGCGTCCATGAGCAGGTCAGCGGCCAGATGGTTGCCGGCGCTTACGCGAACGCTGAGGCGGTCTTCACCGAAATCGTAATGAACCATATGTCGGACAGCGGGATGACCTTCGACCCGCAGGTCCTGCATATCGAGCGCAAGCTCGGTAATGCCAATCTACGCCTGAGCGGATACGCCGTCTCGGACGAAGGCGACGAGCTCGATCTCTTCGTCAGCTGCTATCAGGGCACTGACGAAGTTCAGGCCATCTCCGAAACCGAGATCAAGGCTGCAGCTGACCAGTGCATCAAATTTCTGTCGGCAGCTGCGATGGGGAAACTGACGACCTCGATTGATCAGTCCGACGACGCCTATCCGCTCATCCTGACCATCCAGGACTGCTATGACAATCTGGATCAGATCCGGGTCTTCGTGCTGACCGATCGCCAGGCGAAGTCGAAGAGCTTCAAGCCGCGCGAGGTGGCGGGCCGATCGGTGCGTCTTGAGGTAATGGATATCGAACGGCTGTTCCGTCACTGGGCGGAGGGCAAACCCCGTGACGAACTGGTGGTCAACTTCGAGGAAGTCTGCGGGTCGCCGCTGCCCTGCGTCCTCGTCCCCGGTGAGAACGAGGAATACGATTACGCGCTTACGGCTGTGCCGGGTGCGGCTCTCAGGCTGATCTACGAGAAGTTCGGTGCCCGTCTTCTGGAGGCCAACGTCCGGTCCTTCCTGAGCCAGACGGGCAAGGTGAACCAGGGCATCCGGGACACGCTTCGCAACGCCCCCGACCGCTTTATGGCTTACAACAACGGGATAGTACTGATCGCCGACAAAGCCAGTTTCTCCCGCGCTGGCGACGGCTCGGTCGGCATTTCCTGGCTGCGCGGCATGCAGATCGTCAACGGCGGCCAGACCACGGCCTCAATTTACTTCTCCAAGCGCAAATACCCGGACATCGACCTGTCAAAGGTCAGGGTGCCGGCCAAGGTTATCATCCTGAAGTCAGATGATCCGGACAGCGAGGAGGCGCTGGTCAGCGACATCTCGCGGTTCGCCAATAGCCAGAACGCAGTGAAGGTCTCTGACCTTTCAGCCAACAAGCCTTGGCATGTTGAAATGGAAAAGCTGTCCCGCGACGTATTCTGTCCCGACGGCGTAAGCCGCTGGTTCTATGAGCGGGCGGCCGGCAGCTACAACGTGATGCTTGCGCGCGAAGGCAATACTCCGGCTAGACTTGCGCGCCTGAAGGAGACAATCCCGAACAAGCGCAAACTCACCAAGACCGACCTCGCAAAATACGCAAATACCTGGGCTGGCCTACCGCATCTGGTTGCACTCGGGTCCCAGAAGAACTTTGACCGCTTCATGAGGGACGTTACGGATGGAACGACGCCCATTCCGGATGTCGCCGGCTATAAGCGACTCATCGCCCAAGTCATCTTGTTCAAGACTGCTCAGGAGGTCGTCCGGAGCGGCCCCTACAACGCATTTCAGGCCAACATTGCCGTGTATACGGTGGCTCTTCTCTCGGACCGTATCGGCAAGTCGCTTTCTCTGGACATAATCTGGCAAAAGCAGGCGGTCTCAATCGAACTGAAACAACAGATCAGTCGCTGGGCCACCGAGATCAATGCAATTCTATGGGAGACCGCAGGCACGCGGATGGTCTCCGAGTGGGCCAAGAAGGAAGAATGCTGGCAGGCCGTGCGCACCCATTCCTACTCGGAGCTGAATGTAAGGATACCGGAGATAAGGTGATCCTCGGGGGAAGCTCTGCAGCGTGTCGATGAGAGTGTTCCGATGACCACTGGCGCAGTGACCGGCCTGTTCACCCATGTGGTGGTAAAGCGGCTGACCGCAGTAGAGACGGACGTCGGCCGCTCGAACCAGCACGAGTTTAATGGCTCGAAGGTGCTGATGTCGGTGTTTGGACCAGACCAGCCGCAGCGCCTCTCGACCGAGTTCGTCTGGATGCCCGACGACGGCGAGTTCGTCAGCCACACCGGCTGGCTGACCTGGTACGACGCCCGGGCCCGTCATCCGACCCGGTCTGAATACCGTCTCTACTTCCCGGAAAACGAGGCGGCGCAGCGGGCGCGCGAGGGCGACCTTCTCATCCTTGCACGGCGGACGGAGGGGACAGTTTTGTTGCTCCTAGCGCCGGGGTCCGGCATCGCGGCTGCCCGCATCTTCTGGCTGTTCGGTATCGAGACGGTCCCGGGCGTCGGCTTTGGTGCCCTTGATCTATCTGGTGAGGCCACAAGCCAGCTGGCTCAACGGCTGGGGTGGCGATCAGGTGAGAATGATCTGCGCCAGGATCAGGCCTGGGCAGAAGACGTTAATGGACCACTTGGCGATGCAATCCCCGGTGTCCGCGAAGAAGTGAGCCGGTTTCAGGCTTGTCTTGGCACCGCTCCTGCCGAGGCTGCGGGCGAGGACTGGGGCGACGTATCGCTAGAGCTTCCTGCCGCCATGCCGGCCGGAATTGCAGGTGCGGCGCTTGATCGGACAGTCGCGACCCTGCTTGGCCGACGGCATTCCCGCGAGGGTTCTGTCAGCCCCAACTCTAGTCGCCCAGTAGGGTAGTTCGAGCCACGCTCTCGACAAGGCAGGATCAATCAGTCCGCTTCGCCGGTTCGACACCTCGCCTGAGCTGTTCCGCCTCGCGCCTGTTGAAGACAAGTTGGCGATGGACTGACAGCACCCTTACAAGTTCTTTTGGCTATGGCTCGACAGAACGCCAAGGGAGAAAATGGAGCCCGCGCTCCACAGGGTAACATCGATGTCAGAGACAGACATTTTCAGCGCGGATGGCGAAGATGACTGGGAGGCGCAGGACGAAATCGCGCCGTCCTTCGCTTTTCACGAGGACGCGGTCAGGGCCGCTCGAACAATTCAGAACTCGATTTCCGCCCACAAGGCGACTGAGACGGCCGAAGACTGGTCCGAAGTCGTGGTCGACCTGCCAGAAGTCGAGCGAGGACGTCGGACCAGCGTCTCCTTCAGACGTTTGTTGAGCGGTCGTGCGCGGCCCTCGAAATCCCTTCCCGCACTCGATCTCTCGAAAAGTCCTGATGAGTTGCTGTCGACCGTCTCAATCGCTCAGGTGATCCGCAGCTCTGACGCCAGCGCAACTCTGCTCGCTTGCGTCGCGCGCTCGGGCCTGTTCACGATGACTGCCCTAGACTTCCTGGCCGATGGCAACAGCGAGGCCGAGTTCCTGAAGGTCCCCGCCCTCGGTCTGCGTGAATACTTCGAGATCGTTGACACGCTGAACGCCTTCACGATCCTGGTGCATGGTTCGGCGACCGGCTCGGGGTTCAGGTACGCTCCGACGGTGGAAATCACTGCGGTGCCCGATTTCTTCCCGGCCCCTGTGACTGTGTCTGCGGGGCGCGCGCAGCCCGGCACGCCCGACCGATCCCCAACCGAACTGCTAGAACAGACGCGGCTTGCGCAGATCGTACTGCGACGGGGCAGCCCGGCGCTTCAGAAGGCCCTGCGCGGCGGCGAATGCTTTACGCTTTCGGCGCAGGCCTTCATCGAGCACGACGACGCCGAGGCCCTATTCTGCTCGGCGCGAGGCATGAGCGTCGTCCTGTATCTGGAACTTTGCGACCTGGTGAACGACTTCACTACCGAAGTCTTCAGCAGTCAGGGGCACCGCTGAGCCTTCCGATTGAGCGTCACAGAAGAGTCAGGTTTTCCGGTGTCGGATCTTGCTGGGCTCCGCGCTTCGGTGCCTGCGAGGAAGCGGGCCTTCCTAACTTCGGCAAAGATTCAGCCTTGCCCCTCCAGCGCGAAACTGTGGTAATTCATCTCACGCTCCGCCACACGCACCGCCAACCTTTCCCGGTCATCGGTATAGACCACGGCCTCGCTCCGCGCCCGCGACAGCGCTACGTACATCGAAGCCTGATCTACGAGATTGGCCCGGTTGCTCTCGGCATGGACCATGACCCGTTCTGCCGTGCGTCCCTGGGCGGCGTGGGCAGTCTGAACGTAGCCGTGGCGGATATGCTGATCGCGTGCCTGGTCGAGATAGAGGATCTCGACACGCCCATCCGCGCGCACAACCTCGACCGATCGCGCATCCAGGACCCGCGCAACCTCCGCCTGTCCGCCATTGGCGCGCCCTGTTGCGGGATCGTTGCGGGTAAACTCGACCCGATCTCCTTCACGCAACTCCCGTGTTTCGCGGGTGAAGGCCTCGGCCTTGCCCCATTGTCCCGGTGCCCAATCGAGGGCTCGGCCTGTCTCGCCGACTAGGGCCAGCCGCCCTTGGTCCAGGTCAACGGCCGCCACGGTGAACGCCTCGCCGCGCCGAACGCCCTTGGCCTGATCGCGTTGGGTGAAGACGACAACTTCGCTGACGCTATAGCTATCGGCATGGCGCGCCTCCGCCTTGGTCATGTCTTTGGCGACCAGCACAGAGGCTATGACCGCACGTTCGCCAAGCGCGTTCCGCGCGATCAGCTCACGGCGGATCTCTACGGTAAGGGCCTCGCGCCCTTCCCGTGAGGGATCAATGACGATGGTCCGCGCCCGTTCCTGCGCCGACAACCGAGCATAGTCTGCCGCCAAGCTGGTGCGTCGAGCCTCGGGCGTCGCCGCTTCGATGATCCGCCCGCCGCCAGCGTCCAAGGCCTCGAAGGCGCGGCGGATCTGACCTTCAAGTGTCGCCTCCACAGCCTCCTTGGTCTTGGCGTTGGTCTGGCGGACGATCTCTGTCAGCCGGGCGGTTTCCATTCCCGCGCTTTGCAATTGGGCGAGGGCCGCACCGGCGCCGACCGAGCCGAGTTGCTTGGTGTCGCCGACCAGCACTGTCCGTGCGCCAACGGCCTCGGCCCGCTCCAGAAGCCGCGCCATATCGCGGGCTGATACGAGGCTGGCCTCATCCACCAGCCAGACCTCCCGACGCGGCGCCCGGGCCTCGCCCCGATCGGCCTCAGTCTTGAGATGGCGAGCCAGGGTCTGGCTTTCTAAGCCCAACGCTTGCCCTAACGTCTGAGCCGCCGACGCCGACGGCGCCAAGGCTCGAACGCCATAGCCTGCCGCATCGGCGGCTTTGGAGAAGGTCGCCAGAACCGTGGTGGTCTTGGCCGTACCGGCAAGGCCAAGGACCGCAACGACCTGGTTGCGGCTGTTTAGGATCGCCCTTGTCGCCGCCTGCTGGTCAGCGGTCCAGGCATGACCCTGATCTTTGGCGGCGAGCATCGCGCTGGCGACGATGCGCGCCGCCTCCACCGGCCCGGCGTTCGGCCTTGCCATACCGCGTCCGCGATACTCGGACCGGAGCAAAGAAAGCTCATCGGCGATGTTCTGGCGGGTGGTGAACCCGGCACCCTCCGCGCCCCGTCGATCGCTGTGGGTTCTGGTCTCCAAGTCGCCAACCTCGGCGGCGCGGCCGATGGTGCCAAGGACCTCCGCCTGTCCTGCTCGTCCCATGAGTCGACGCCCGGCTTCCTTCTCAAGCTCGGCGCTGCTGGACACAGATTGGCGCTCGCCAAGCTTCTCGGCCGCGAAGCCCACGGCCGCTCGCGCTGCGGCCTCGGCTTCGCCTTGCCGCGCCAGGCGATCCTCAACGCTCCGACGCTCGGCCTGGTCCTTGGCTTGGTCCATCAGCGCGAAGCGTGCCTCGCGGTCAAATCCCGCCGCGTCCGCGCTGGTGCGCCAAGCCGTGACCAGGTCGCCCCGATCATGCGCCTCTTTGGCCATGCGGGTGTCGAGGGTCGCCATCTGCCGCTCGGCGGGGCTGGCGGTCTGGCGGGTCTTGCCTCTTTCGGCCAGGTGCGCCTCGATCTGCGCAGCGCGGTGACTGAAAGCCTTCATCGCGGCCTCCGGCACGCCAGCAAGCTCGAATGCCGACTCCTTACCAACAGTGAGAGCGTAGCCTAGACTTTCGGCGGCGGAGGCCAGTTCTTGCCGGTAGATCTCGCCTGCCGCTTTGTGGAGCTGGAAAAAGGTGCGGCCCTCCTGGCTGCGCCAAGCCCCCTCGCGGTCGCGGGTCAAATTGAGAATGATGCTGTGCGTGTGGAGCTGCGGGTCCTGAGCCCTGCTGGTCTCATGCCTGAAAGTCGCGGCCACCAGGTTGCCGGTCTTGACGTGAACGATCTCCGCGCCGTCGCGCACCCGCGTCGCAGCGCCATGGCGCTCGACATAAGCGAGCGCTCGGCGGGCGGCTTCATCGTGCGCGGCGATCAAGCGAGTGTCGCCTACGACTAAGGCCATAATTGAGAGGGACTTGGGCGAGCTGAATGTCAGGTCCCAGCCTGGCCGATGCTCGCGCTCGCCGTTGCGATGGGTTCCTAGAACCTCGCCGGATGGCAGGGCACCATCCAACAGCGCCTTGAAGGCGTCGCGATCAACCTCGCCCGTAAGGCCAAGTGTCATGGCGGCCTCGCCCCGCCATTCGCTGGGGGCCAGGCCCCCCTCCGCATAATAGTCATCGGCCTCAAAGTAGTTGGCCGCTTGGGCCGCACTCGACAGACCGCTGATGCTGGCGACCATCAGACTGGGCCGCCGTCGGGAACGAGCGCGGCGGTCTCACCACGGCGTGGTGCCCGCCCCCAGAAGGTCGCGCCAATATCGCCTGGCACGAAGGCTGGATGGCGTGCGGGTGCTCTCGAGACAATATGACGGTTGTTGAGCACGAGCCGCGCCGCCGGACGCCCGTCGGGTAACTGCAAGACGCCGTGGAAGCGCGGCAACTTGAAGTCACTGTCGATCAACGCCGGCCGGATCTGGCGATTGGCGGCGAGCGAAGTACGGCCCTTGCCAAGCCCGAACGAGAGGGACTCGGTTGCGCCATGCAGCTCGATCTCCACGTCGCCGATCGATTGGCTGGCCCATCGGCGACTGTCGCTGTCAGCTAACTGTAGAAAAAGCTTGGTGTTGCAGCAGCCCAGCAGCGCCTCAGCAGTGTCCTTTCCATACCGGTCCCTCATTTGGCCGAGCGCCTGGAAAGTGATGACGACCGCCGCGCCGAACTTCCGCCCTAAGGGCAGGATCCGCTCCAGCTGATCGACGGCGGGCATGTCGGGAAGTTTATCGAGCAACAACCAAACGCGTCGATCAGGATGCGGATCAAGGCCAAGGACCGCACTGCAAGCGCACTCCAGCCAGCATGACAAAAGCGGCCGCATTGCCTGGAAGTGGTCTTCCTTCCTCGGCACAAAGACCCAAGGCTTGGCGCCTTGGCGCGCGTCGAGGCCCTTGAAGAAGGCTTGAAAACTGAAGCTCTCGCCGCCAACCGGCTGCGCCTTCAAGTACTGCAGTAGGTTCACCACTTCAGCCAACATAAACAGGACGGAGGCGGTGGCGCGGTCGGCATCCTCTTCGAACGTCCTTGCCGAGGAGGTACTGGCGAGCAATCGACGAAGCTCGTCCCGGGTGGCAGAACTCAAGGTTTCGATCAGCGCCTCGGGCTCGCCGCGACCTTCGCGCCAGAGCTCTCGCATGACATTGGCGACCAATGCGCGCGCGGCCATGGTCCAGACATCGTCGGTCTCATCGCCCTTGGACATGACGAGCTGGGCTGCGATGCGGTCGGCGTCGGCTGGGTGCTTGATTTCACAGAAGGGATTCCAATAGGCACCACGGGCATCCCACGGATTTAGGATCACATCCCCGCGTTCGGGTCTGAAATAGTGGGAGATGAAGTCGCCGCTGGTATCGTAGACCACGGCGGCTGCGCCCCTAGCTTCCAGGCCGTCGAGAATCTGGCGCAAAGCCGTTGTCTTGCCCGAGCCGGTCGAGCCGATGAGGGCGACGTGGCGCGTCTCCAGATCCCGAGGGATAGGCACTTCGCCAAGGCGCAGAGCCCCGTCGCCTGCCGAAGCAGACGTTAGCCTGGCCAAGGCTCTGGCCGAGATCACCTCTGCGCCTCTAACAATCCGGTCGCGCGAGGCTCGTCGCCCCCAATTGTCCAGGATAGTCGACCAGAGAAGACTGGCGATGACGCCCAAGCCTAAGCCTAGCCCAAGACCGCGCGCGCCCGTTTGAACCAAAACTGACCAAGCGCGCGCGGCACTGGGCGGTTCAGCGATTTGGCGAGCTGGCACGTCAATGCCTACAATGTTGACCGTTGGCTCAATCGGTTGGCCCTCGGTAAGCCAGAGCTTGAAGCGGGCCGAAGCGTAGGCCGCTCCAAGTGTGCGCTCCGGCTGACTGGTCTCTCGCGCAACAAGCGCCACCATTGAAAGCGTCACAGCCAAGGCGGTGATTCTGGCGTAGTTGGCCCATCGCTGGAACGCAGCGCCAAGTCCGAGGGCGACGAGCCCTTGGCCGGTTTTGATAGGTGCGGTCATGGCTCACCCCGCGCGAGTTTGCGCTGCCTGCGATAGGCCTCGCCGGCTGCTTCCGCGATCGCTTCATCCAGAGCTTTGGCGTCGCGTGCATCGGCAAGAGCGGCCTGACGTGAGTAGGCGTAAGCCGCCGCCGCGCTGTATAGGGCTCGATCGGTCAGGCCCTCCAGCCGCTCAGCCCTCGCCAACAGTTCGCCGATCAGGGCAGCGATGGGCTCTTCCGCTCCGCCGGGTTCAGCCGCTCCAGCCAGCGCTGCCAGTCCCACTTCCATAGCGCGGTTGCTGGCCTGGTAGAGGCTGATGCTATGGACCTCGGCATGCCGGCGGAGGAACGCGATTTGCGGACGCGTGAGGCGGAGCGATATTGGGGTTCGGCTCATTTCCGCACCGCCTTGCGCATGCGCTGTGCTTGCGCCCGAAAGCCTTGACCGGTGAGGGTCTTGGCCAATGGGCTCTCTTCGGCGCTTGCGGACCGAAAGCGCAAAACTGCGGCCCTTGCTTGGGGGCACGCGTGCGAAGGGTGTGGATCTACCTTTCCTAACTTGGGGGTCGGGTTTTGGTTTGCTTGTCCGTCTGAGGTCATTGTCACCACTGAGCGTCCAGCATGCGGAAGGCGTCTCGCCGGTCTCATCTCCGGCCGCCTGGAACGCTTGCCGTCCAGCTTGAGGAAAGCGCGCGTTGCGCCCGTTCGACCTGCCGAGCCAGGGCTCTGGGCATATCTTGCGGAATCCACCGGGCACCTGAGAAGCGATCTCCGGAAAAGGCCGCAAATTCCACTTTCAGGATGGTGGGGCGTTCCTACCACTCCTCTTGCTTGACATACCAAAAGATGAGCGAGGCTGCCGGAGCGCCCAAATCGCGGCGGGCAGACGATGCGAGTCCCTCGATAGATTCCGCTGGATCGCCGGGGTATCCGGCCATGCGCATGAAGGCGACATAGCGGTTTCTGCCGATTTTTCGTTGAATGACCGAACACACACAGGTCCGGCCATCAGTTCTATAAAAACGGATGACTTCTTGGGCAGGTGGCCGTTTGAGCTTCCTGAAGAAGGCCGTTTTGGCTGAGTCCAGGCGTGCGAAAGCGATCTGAAAGGACATTGTCTTTCTTCCAGCCAATGATTGGTTTCGGGGTTTTGGGTCGTTAGCCGGGGGGGCTTTCACCGGAGTAGCTGCGAAGCCAGCGCACGGCCTCGGCAGCTGTAATCAGCGTTCGGGCACCAATCTTTACCGTGCTGAGGCGTTTCGCCTGAACCTCGGCATAGAAGGTCGTGCGCCCAATCGAATGAGCTCGGCAGAACTCATCCACCGACATGGCTAGCTTGGCGGGCGTCACATCATGAGATTGCACGGCGGGTTCCTCCGAATATGCACGAACGTGCTTGAAGGACGTTGGCCGGCTTGCCCCCGCGCGTCATCATGGCTGAAGTGGTTCAGGATTCTCTGAACCGCTTCAGGAAGGCGCATCTCTATTCCTTCAGCCACATTTTGATTTTCGCCTGAAGGACATTGTCGCTACTTCCTGCGATGCGCGGCCTTTGAACCAAAGTCGCTATCTCCATCGGTTGCATTTTCCGAACTTCGGGGTCTTCCGCAACAAGTTGATCAAACTTTTGGCGCGCTACATCCCACCAAGCTCTACGAGTATCGGCTGACCTCTTCCCACCAGCAGATGCACCTTTCCGGGCATTGCTTGCGCGCTTCACAATGCCCGTAAGTTTTGTAGTCGAGTCTGTTGTCCCGAATCCAATTCCAACGCCTTGGATGATGCCGCGCGCATACCAATCTGCGGCGTCCGGTCCTTCGGCGCGCGACTGTTCAATCCCCTCGTGGAATCGTTGAATAAAAACGGCAAGCCTTGCCGTTGACTGAGATTTTTCGTCTCCAGAAGCGATCATCGCTTCAACGTCTTCTGGCTTCAGAGGAGAATTGTCTCCTCCGATCTCATGTAGAGATTGCGTAACAACCGAAATTGCAAAATCTAGTATAGCATCGCATGAGGCTGTATATTTCCTCTCGCGATCGGCGTGTCTGAGGATTGAAATCATGCTATTTGCAAATTAATCGCCATTATGCATAAGCAATTCCTAAGGATGAAGAATTTTTTGTCTGTCTATTTTTGCGTATAGATAGCCCACGAGTGCATGAGGAGTTTACGTTTTTCAAGTAGATCACCGCGCCGATAGGCCGCCTCCATTTTTCCTGAAATCGTATGGGCCAGGGCCATTTCTACGACTTCGCTTCCGTGTTCGGTCGTCTCGGCCGCCCAGTCGCGGAACGTACTGCGAAAACCGTGGGCGGTGAGGTCTGATCTGCCCATGCGCCGGGGTGTCTGCAATAGCGACATATTCGACAGGCCTTTGCCCCACCTAATTCCATCAAAAACGAAGGGTTGCGGCGGCGGTTCGTCCTGCGAGTTCTGGCCCTTCAGCGACAGTCGGTTTCGCTCGGCTTGGACTTGTTGATCTCGCTGCGCCGCGACTATCGCCAACGCCGCAGGCGACAGCGGAATTCGGTGCTCTCGCTTGGCCTTCATCCGCGCGGCGGGGATGGTCCAAGTCCCGTTCTCCAGATCGAATTCATCCCACGTTGCTCCAATGACCTCGCCAGTCCGTGCCGCCGTCAGAATGGCAAACTCTAAGGCGCGCGCACCTGTACCGTGCTGGATCCGCAGGTCCGCCATGAAGGCGCTGATCTGGGTGTAGGGTAGGGCGGCATGATGCCGGACTGTCGTGACTTTCGATTTCGCGGGCAGCAGCCTGTCCAGGTGACCCTTCCATCGGGCAGGATTGTCGCCGGTTCTGAGCCCCCGGACGGTGGCCCAATCGAGCACCTGCTCTATGCGCCCCCTCACGCGGCTCGCCGTCTCTGCCTTGGTCGTCCAGATCGGCTGCAGCGCCTCGAGCACCAGATTGGTGTCGATGTCTGCCAAGGGGATCTGGCCGAAGATCGGCGCACCGTAGGCCTCCAGTGTGGCTGTCCATTGAGCCTTGTGCTTGTCGTTGCGCCAGGCGGCCTTGTTGGCGTCGATATAGGCCCTGGCCGCATCCATGAAGCTCATGTGGCGTGCGGCTGAAAGCTCGGCTTCTGTCTTAAGGCTGTTTCGCTTTTCGATTGGATCGATGCGCTCATGGCGTAGCCTGCGCGCCTCACGGGCTGAGTTCCTGGCTTCTGACAGCGAGACGATGTGCGTCGGCCCAAGCCCCATGGCTCGCGCCCTGCCGTTCAGTGTGAAGCGATAGATCCACGACTTCGCTCCGCCTGGGCTGATCTGCAGCTATAGCCCGCCGCCGTCTGGATAGAGGCCAGGTTCGCTCAGCCTCCGCACCTCAATTGCCGTCAACCTTTCGACCAGCCGGGCCATTTCTACCCACGTTCCTACCCACAACCCTGAGCCAGATAGTGGCGTGTTCGAGCGGACGCGTCCGGACAGTGGAAACGTCTAAGGCCTTATTTTGCTAGGGATTTCCGCCCTTTGGTGGGCGCCTATGAACACCGGCGAACAGGAAAGTGGCGGAGAGGGTGGGATTCGAACCCACGTTACGCTTTCACGTAAACCGCATTTCGAGTGCGGCGCATTCGACCACTCTGCCACCTCTCCAGGCGCCGTCCGGGAGGCCAAATTCGCCGCCCGAGGTCGAGGGCGCGATACCTAGCGGCGTCGTCCTCGAGACGCAAGCCCCCCGACGCGCTTTCTTTCGCGGCTTTTTCGCTGTTGGGTCTTGAGCTGTGGATCATCCGCGTGCAGCGCAAAAGCCGCGTTGCGCGGCTTAGCGCACGGGGGCGCGGTCGGCGTCCGATCCTTGGCTAGATCCGGCTGAGATCAATCGGCGGGAAGCGAGGGCCTGACTCGGGCTCCGAAGGCGGACGACCAGAACGGATGGCGACACGCAAAGCAGCGGCGGCGAACTCAAGATCCGGCAGGAAGGCGTCGGCGGCCGTTCGCAGCGCGATGAAGTCCAGGCGGTCAATCGTGTCGTTGAGCTGAATGTTCGACGCCTTTTGGTCGGCCACAGTCGACGCGGCCGGTGGGGTGGCGCCAACGCCCGGAAACACGCGGGTTTCCAGCGGCAGGGCCAGGATTTTCTGAGCGTCGTCCCACGCCTTGCCAGCGTCGCTGCCTGGAAGGTCGCAGCGTCCGGCGCCTTCTGCTGGCGCCAGCATCAGATCGCCGGTGAAGACCATGTCGGCCATCTTGTAGGCGACCGCGCCCGGCAGCCGGCCCGTCAGGGCGATGGGGGTGATTTCCAGTCCGCCCATCGGGAAGGTGTCGCCGTCCTGGGCCAATTTGTCGAAGTCCCAACCGTCCAGGTCGACCATGGTCTCGCCGAACTTCGGCGCCAGGCGCTTTAGGCTCTCTACGACGCGGGCGCCGATGCACACCGAGGCGCCGGTTTCGTATTTCAGGTGGCCGGCGGCCGACAGGTGGTTCGCGTGCAGGCCGGTCTCGAGGATCCAGGTCGGGCCAAGATCCTTGGCGCGGATGTCGGCGATGATCGCATCGACGAAGCCCGTACCGATCGTCTCGGTGATCGGATCGAAATCCAGGACCGGGTCGACGATGGCGCAAAGGAAGGTGGCCGGGTCGACGATCAGGTAGCTCACCGCGCCTGTTGCAGGGTGGTGGTAGGGTATGATTTCCGGCTGCATCAATAAGCCTCAGACGCCCGAGGCGCGCAACATCGCGCGCAAGCCGTTAAACATGAGCGAACAGAAGCGAAGGAAAAGATAGATTTCTCTTTGCTAGCGAGGCGGAGCCGACTGGGAGCAGGGGTGCGTCCCGTCGCGCATGCCCTCGACCCACAGGGGCTCAACATAGCGTCCGCCGCTCCGGAAACCCGGGGCGCAGCCGTCCGGAACGCCGGCGGACCCCGTAGTCCCGCCGGTCATCACCGACAGGGCGAGGGACTGACGCTCGCCGCCACGCATGCGGCTGAACCCTGGCCCGTAGCGATACCCATAGTCGTGACCGTAAGCGCCATAGGCCGGATCGCCGTACCAGCCACCGTGCTTGCCAAAGTCCGTCTTGGAGACTGCGACGCCGATCGTGGTGCTCTCGCCTACGGGGATCAGCGCCGAGGCGTAGGCGCTGCGATAGCCGCCGGTGCCAACCGAGACGCCCATGGAGCCATGCACCTTGCGCTTGCCGTCCTCATCGCGCTCGGCGGGCAAGACGCCGCGCGGGGCGTCATTGGGCTGGGCGTTGGCGGCGATGAACGCGGCGATCTGCTCCTGGGTCGTCAGCGGTCGCGGGGCGGTCGCCTGAAGAGCGGTCGGCGCGTCGGCCGCCACGGCGGTGAGCGCCTTGGCCGAGGCCTTGGCGTGAGCCGTTGCGATCACCTCGTCTTCGCCGGAAAAGGGAGCGGCCTGGGCCGAGCTCACCAGGGCGGCTGCAAGGCTGAGGATCGCAAGACAAGGCCGCATAGGGACGCTCCACATCGACGAGGCTGAACCCTGCGGCGCCAAGCCAGCGCAATTAGGGCGCTTTTGTTGCGTCAGCGCAAGCTTGAGCCTTGTTGGGCTCAGAGCGCGGCGAGCGCCGCTTCCAGGGTCGCCATATCGGTGGGAAGGGAGGTCTCGAACCGCAACGCCTCGCCCGTGATCGGATGGACGAAGCCGAGCACGGCCGCATGCAGAGCCTGGCGCCGGAGGCCGGCCGCTTCCATCTGTTCGCGAACGGCGGCGGCGGGTTGTCCGGCGCCATAGACGGGGTCGCCAAGGCAGGGCGAGCCTTTGCTGGCCATATGGACGCGGATCTGGTGGGTGCGTCCGGTCTCCAGCCGACAGGCGACGCGCGCGGCGAGCGGGCGATCCTGCGGACCAAAGGCGGCTTCGACCCGATAGTGGGTGATGGCCTCGCGACCGCCGGACCGCAACACAGCCATTTTCTTCCGGTCCCCCGGGGATCGGCCAAGCTGGGTGTGGATCGTACCTGTCGGAGGGCTGGGCGCGCCACGGGTGAGCGCCACATAGAGGCGATCGATGTCATGCGTGGCGAACAGCGCCGAGAGTCCGCGATGCGCCGCATCGCTTTTGGCTGCGACCATGACCCCGGAGGTGTCCTTGTCGAGGCGATGGACAATGCCCGGGCGCGCCACGCCGCCGACGCCCGAAAGACTATCGCCGCAGTGATAAAGTAGGGCGTTGACCAGGGTGCCGCTGTAGGTCCCCGGGGCCGGATGCGCGGCCATACCGGCGGCCTTGTCGACCACGATCAGGTGAGGGTCCTCGAAGAGGATCGAGAGCGGGAGAGCCTCGGGCTCCGGGTCGGCAGGGGCTGGCGGGGGAACGACCAGGCTATAGACGCCCGCCCGAGCCTTGCGGGAGGCGTCGGCGATCGTCTCGCCTTCGAAGGTGAGCCTGCCTTCAGCGATCAGGGCCTGGAGTCTGGCGCGTGAGAGGTCCGGGAACAGCGGGGCCAGCACCTTGTCCAGGCGCTGGCCGGCCAGCGACGCGGGCAGGTCGGCGCTGAGGCGCCCACCGTCGCCGTCCGACATCGCGACATCTTCGAGCAGGTCGTCGTCAACAATGTCGTCCACGCCGCTCACTGGGGTTTCATCGCTCCGTCATCAGCCCGTCGCACCGCCGACATGCTGGGCGCCTAGGTGCGTGCTCAAGTTTTGTGTCTTTTGGGGGATAGTCCATGCGCGCCTTCCGCACCACCACGCTGTTGACCGCCAGCGCTCTGAGCCTGCTCGTCGCCGCCCCGGCCCTGGCGGCCGCTCAGGAAAGCGCTCCGACCGGTAACAACGAACCCGCGCTGCTCGGAGAGCTCGTGGTGACGGCCCAGAAGCGTGCTCAGGATCCGGTCGACGTGCCGATCGCTGTCACGGCCTATTCCGGCAAGTTCCTGGAAGCGATCGGCGTGAAAGCGTTCGACGAGCTCTCGGCCTTCACCCCCGGCTTCCTGGTTCAGAACCAGTCGAACAACAACTCCGGCTTCGTGATGCGCGGCATCACCTCGGACTCTGGCTCGGCCACCGACGAAACTCGCGTCTCGATCTATCAGGACGGCGTACCGATCTCGCGTTCGCGCGGCTCATACGTCGAACTCTTCGACATGGAACGGGTGGAAGTCGCCAAGGGCCCGCAGTCGACCCTGTTTGGCCGTGGCGCCCTGATCGGGGCGGTGAACCTGGTTCAGAACAAGGCCAACCCTGCGAGCCTTGACTGGGCGCTCAAGGCCGAGGGCGGCACGCGCGGCTATCTGGTCGGCGAGACGATGGTCAACTTCGCCTTCGGCGACGGCTCGGCCCTGCGCATCGCGGCGCGGACGCGCCAAACGGAAGGCTATGTGAAGGACGCGGCCGGCGGCGACGCCTATGACTCGACCAACACGAAGGCCGTGCGGATCGCCTATCATATCGAGCCTGGCGCTTTGACGTTGGACCTGATCGGCAACTACCAGGTCGACGACACCACGGGCACGTCGTTCAAGAGCCACACCTTCAATCCGAGCAATCCCATCACCGGCGAGGCGCTGAGCGACACCTCGGTGGGCGGCTTCGCGACCCTGGCGCCTGGCGCGGGCTTCGAAGGCGGCAAGCCGCTTGGCCTGGACCGCAAGGTCTACGGCCTGACTGCGCTGGCCGACTACCGGATCAACGACAGCCTGACCCTGTCGTCGATCACCGCCACGCGCGCTTTCCACTCCAACGAAGTCTTCGATCCGGATGGTTCGTCGCTGCCGATCCTGACCTTCGCCGAAGACGCTCAAGGTCGCCAACAAAGCCAGGAGCTGCGTCTGCGCTATGACGCGGGCGGTCGCTTCTCGGGCTTTGTCGGCGCCAACTATTTCCACGAGACCGGCTCCTGGCGCATCCCGGGCCAGATGGACGAGCGCCTGGTGCTGGCCCTGCTGGCGGGCGCCTCGCCGCTGGGCATCAGCCGCCCGACGCCCCAGCCTCAGGCCGTCCTGACGAACCCGGCCTATCTGGCGCAGGTCCTGCAACTGGGCTTTGGCGTTCCGTCCACGCTGGCGACCGGCTTCGCCTCGAACCTGAAGTCGATCCATCGCGAAGAGTTCGCCAACTACGGTGAGAACACCACCTACGACGCCTACGCCGACGGCACGCTGCGCTTGACCGACAAGCTCGAACTGACGGCGGGGGTTCGCTACACCAGTGAGGATCGCGAGGCGGCTTACCGCTCCACCGTCCAGAACGGCCGCTCGATCCTGGGCGTCCTGCTGGCCGCACCGACGCCGACCAACCTGTTCCTGGCCACGCAGCCGAACGCGGTGAACAATCCGGCCTTGCCGCTGCTGGGCCTGCTCAACCAGCCGACCGCCAACAATGGCGACACGTTCAGCAAGGCGATCTCCGACAGCGGCGTCACCTGGCGCCTTGTGGGTCGCTACGCGGCTTCGGACGATCTCAGCCTCTATGCTTCGTTCGCGCGCGGCCGTCGTCCGGATGTGATCTCGACCAGCGGTCCGGCCGCGCCCCTGGGGCAGCCGCGCTTCAATACGGTCAAGGCCGAGGTTGTCGACAGCTATGAGGCCGGCGCGAAGGGCAAGCTGATGGACGGCCGCCTGTACCTGTCGGGCGCGGTGTTCCGTTATGACTACGACAACTTCGCCACCACCTTCCGCCAGGGCGCTCAGGTCGTGACGCTCAACGCCGGCAAGGCCAAGGCCTACGGCTTTGAGGGCGAGGCGCGTCTGCAGGCCGGCGACTTCTGGACGCTGTTCGGGACGTACGGTTACAACCACGCCCGTCTCGAGACCGGTCTGCGCAAGGGCAACCAGTTCCGCCTGTCGCCTGACCATGCCGTGTCGATGGGGGCGCTGTTCAGCCGCGAGGCCCTGGGCGGCAAGGTGACGTTCGCGCCGACCTACACCTGGCGCTCGAAGATGTTCTTCGACGACAACAACGACCGCGCCGATCTGCAATCAGCGGGCCTGTTCCCCGACACCAAGCTGGACGAGTTCCAGGACGCCTATGGCCTCCTGAATGTCCGCGTCGGCTTTGGCGCGGTGGACGATCGCTGGAAGGTCGAGGCCTTTGTCGAGAACCTCGGCGACAAGCGCTACCTGAAGGATGCGGGCAATACCGGTGACAGCTTCGGGATCCCGACTTTCATCGCTGGCAAGCCACGCTTCATGGGCGTTGGGGTGACGTTCCGCCGCTGACGGGGCATCGTGTCGGAAAAGAGGGAGCCGGGGATGAAGATCGATCGCCGCAGAATGCTCGGGCTGCTGGGCGTGTCCGGGGCCGCCGCCGGTGAGGCTGCGGCTCAGCCAATCGCCTACTACAAGGGTGTAGTGGCCTTCGAGCACGGCGTCGCCAGCGGCGATCCCAGCCCGAGCGCGGTAGTCTTCTGGACGCGGGTGACACCCAAGCAGCCGACGACGGGCGATATCGACGTCGATCTCGAGGTGGCCGCCGACCCCGACTTCAAGAGGCTGGTCACCGCTAGTCGCGGTTTGCGCGCCCGCGCCAGCCGCGACTGGACAGTCAAGCATGACCTCGATGGCCAGAGCCTGAAGCCGGCCACCGAGTACTGGTATCGATTCAAGGCCAATGGCGTGACATCGCCGGTCGGGCGCACGCGCACCCTGCCGGTGGGCGCGACCAAGGACGTCGTCCTGGCGGTGGCCTCGTGCAGCTTGCATCCCAACGGCTACTTCAACGCCTATGACGCCATCGCCAAGCTGCCGCGCGTCGACGCGGTGCTGCATCTGGGCGACTATATCTATGAGTACGGCGGGAGCCCCAAGGACTACGGCATGAATTCGCCGGTGGCTGCATCGCGCGCGCCGGATCCGCCGCATGAGATCGTGACGCTTGAGGACTATCGTCGTCGCCACGCCCAGTACAAGACCGATCCAGGTCTGCAGGCGGCGCATGCCCGCGCGCCGTGGATCGTGGTCTGGGACGATCACGAGACGGCCAATGATAGTTGGGTCGGCGGGGCTGAGAACCATCAGCCCAAGACCGAGGGCGACTGGACAGCGCGCAAGGCGGCGGCGTTGAAGGCCTATTACGAGTGGATGCCGATCCGCGAGGCGACGCTGCCGGAAGCCGCCTGGCGGTCGTTCCAGTTCGGTGATGTGGCGTCGCTCATGATGGTCGAGACCCGCCTTACCGCGCGCACGCCGGAACTCGACTATGATGTCGATCTGCCTGTCGTCGACGGCAAGCCCGACGTGGCCGCCTTCGCGACCAAGTGGAAGGACCCCAGCCGCCGCATGATGGGCGAGGGCCAGGAGCGCTGGTTGGCGGGGCAGGTCGAGGCGTCGGTCAAGGCCAGGACGGCCTGGCAGGTGCTTGGCAACCAGGTGGTCATGGCCCGCGTCGCCGCGCCGGACCTCAAGGCGACCATGGGCGAAGCCGCCTTCGCCGAGCTGCTCGCCAAACTGCCCGACTATGCGCGCAGCCGCGTCGCGCAGTCTGTGGCGATGGCGGCCTATGACATTCCGTCAAACCTCGACGCCTGGGATGGCTACCCAGCCGATCGCCAGCGAGTCTACGACATCCTCAGCGCGGCCAAGGCCCGTCCGATCGTCTTGGCTGGCGACAGCCATATGTTCTGGGCCAATGAGCTGTGGAACGATGCGGGCCAGAAACGCATCGCGGTCGAGTTCGGGACCACTTCGGTCACGTCGCCCGGCTATGGCGACATCCTCCCGGGCGTGCCGCTGGGCGAGGCGTTCGCGCAACGCAACAAGGAAGTCAGATACGCGCACCCTAGCGCCAAGGGCTTCGTGGTGTTGACCCTTGAGCACGGCAAGGCGACCAGCGACCTGATGGCGGTCTCCACCATCCATGAACCGACCTACACGGTCGGCCCGCTCAAGCGCTTCGTCGTCACGCCCGCAGCAGACGGCGGCGTGGAAGCCCTGCGCGAGGTCTAGCGCCGGTCCAGGGCCAAGCGCAGGCCGAACGCGATGAACACTAGGCCGGTGGTCCGGTCCAACCAGCGGACCACCACCGGCAGCCGCAACAGTCCGGCGATCGGGACCGTGGCCGCGATCAGGAGCGCGAACCACAGTAGGCCCTCCACGACGTGGATCGTCGTGAGTAAGAGCCCAAAGCGCGCCGGGTCAACCCCGGCGGGCATGAACTGGGGCAGGAACGAGACGTAGAAGATCCCGACCTTGGGGTTGAGCAGGTTTGTCAGCAAACCGCGTCGCAGCGCTGCGGCGGGGCTGGCGTCGACGGGCTTGGTCTCGCCCGGCTCGAAGGCCTCGCGCGGTCGCAGGATCATGCGTAGGCCTGTCCAGGCCAGGTAGAGCGCGCCGGCCCATTTCAGCGCCGTGTAGGCCGCCTGCGACGCAGTCAGGAGCGCGCCGACCCCAAACGATGCGGCCGCGCCCCAGATCAGGCATCCCAGCCCAATCCCGATGGCGGCCCCAGTCGCGCGTCGAGGCCCTTCGGCGGCGGCGGTCCGGATCACCAGCGCGGTGTCCAGCCCCGGCGTTAGGGTCAGAAGGCCAGCGGCCAGGGTGAAGGCGATCAGGGCCTCAGCCGTGGTCATGGTGAGGCGCCTCGCGTTCGACCAGCGCCCCGTCCTCCAGCACCCGGTAGAAGCACGACCGGAAGCCGACATGGCAGGCGCCGCCGTCGCCGCGCGGGCGGACCTTGAGAAGCACGGCGTCCTGATCGCAGTCGACCCGCAGCTCTATAACGTCCTGCAACTGGCCGCTGGTGTCGCCCTTCTTCCAGAGTTCGTTACGCGACCGGCTGAAATAGTGCGCGATGTTGGTCTCGACCGTCAGCTTCAGGGCCTCGGCGTTCATCCAGGCCAGCATCAGGATCTCGCCGGTGTCGGCGTGCTGAGCCACAGCCACGACCAAGCCATCGCCGTTGAAGCGCGGCGCGAGGGCCGAGCCCCGCTCCAGATCGTGCTTGGTGTGGGCTTGGGGGAACAGGTCGGTGCTCATGCGCCACATATGGCGCAGGCCTCGAGCCTGCGCTAGTTTCCGCGCCGCTTCTGGGGAAAGCGGACGCGTTTTGCGCGTCCCAGGGAACGCGATGAACCTGAAAGACCGCATAAAGGCTAGCGTGGCGGCGCTGGACGAGCGGGCGCGGCCGTGGGCGCAGCAATCGCGCTGGAACGGCTATGCCTACGAGTTTCTTCTGTTCGGGCTCAAACAGGCCTGGGCCTGTCTGTTCGGCGGGCTAATGCTGGCCCTGCTGGTTGGCACCAAGCTGTTCTGGCCCGAGGCGGCGCCGATCGCGCGGTATGATTTCCTGGTGATCGCGGCGATTGCGATCCAGACCTCCTTGCTGGCGCTCAAGCTGGAGCGCTGGGACGAGGCCCTGGTGATCTTCATGTTCCACGTCGTCGGCACGATCATGGAGCTGTTCAAGACCGCCCAAGGCTCTTGGATCTACCCTGAGGAGAGCCTCCTGCGGATCGGCGGCGTGCCGCTGTTCACCGGCTTCATGTACGCCTGCGTGGGCAGTTACATCGCGCGGATCTGGCGATTGTTCGACATCACCTTCATCCGCTACCCACCGTTCTGGACCACGCACATCCTAGCGGTGCTGATCTACGCCAACTTCTTCACGCACCACTACATGATCGACATCCGGGTGGGGCTGTTTGCGCTATCCGTCTTGCTGTTTGGGCGGACCTGGTTCGTGTTCACGCCCGACAAGACCGCGCGCCGTATGCCCATGCTGATGGGCGCCGTGCTGGTCTCGCTGTTCATCTGGTTCGCCGAGAACCTCGGCACCTTCGCCGGAGCCTGGATCTATCCAAGCCAAGCGGACGGCTGGCGCATGGTGCCGTTCGAGAAGATGGGGGCCTGGTACTTGCTGATGCTGATCAGCTTTGTGCTGGTGACGCTGGTGCATCGGCCCGTGGACGCTTGCGTGGCGCGGATCCGTCAGGGGATCTGGCGGGCGGCTTAGGGGCTATCGCCTGAGCAAAGTCATCGCGTGTCATCCCGGATCGGCCTGCGGCCGTCCGGGATGACACGGGTTTTTGCTGTTACTTCTTCACCAGATCCATGAAGCGTTGCTGCAGGACCTTGTCGGTCTTGAACACGCCGCGGAACTGGGTGGTGATGGTCGAGACATCGTGGTGGTGAACGCCGCGCGTGCTCATGCACTGGTGTTCGGCGTCGATCAGCACGGCGACCCCGGCGGCCGAGAGGTGATCCTCGATCGCGTCGGCGATCTGCATGGTCATGGTCTCCTGGGTCTGGAGACGCTTGGCGAAAATCTCGACCAGACGCGCTAGCTTAGAGAGGCCCACGACCTTGCCGGTCGGCATGTAGGCGACCCAGGCCTTACCCAGGAACGGCGCCATGTGATGCTCGCAGTGGCTCTGCACGTCGATGCCGCGCAGCATGACCATGTCGTCATAGCCCTGCACGTCCTCGAAGGTGCGCGACAACTCCTTGGCCGGGTCGCCGTGATAGCCGGCGAACCACTCGTCAAAGGCCTCGACCACGCGCTTGGGCGTATCGATCAGGCCCTCGCGCTCCGGATTGTCGCCAGCCCAGGCCAGCAACGTCCGCACGGCGGCCATGGCCTCGTCCTTGGAAGGGCGCTGGGCGGGTTCAAGATCAAGACCGTCATCGCTGCCGATCAGGGTTCGCTCGCGGGTCAGTGCGTCCATTTTGGAGGGTTTCTTTCCACGGGCTGAGTTGCGCCGAGACGCCGATCGCCCCGGAATGACGCGTGCCACCCGTTTCACATACGGCCGGACCGGGAACTTAGACGCATCACGCCGTGGCCCTTGCCGTAACAGAAAGCTATATGGGGCCGTTCATGGGGTGGGCAACACCCTTCCGCTACGTCAGAACCCAGAGTCATGACCCTGAAGATCCACGACACCCTGACGCGCGAAAAGCGCGACTTCGTTCCCGCCGATCCCAAGCGGGTGACGATGTATGTCTGCGGTCCGACGGTCTACAACTATGCGCACATCGGCAATTTCCGGCCCGTCGTGGTGTTTGACGTGCTGTTCCGGATTCTGCGCCACGTCTACGGTGAGGAGGCGGTAGTCTACGCCCGCAACGTCACGGACGTGGACGACAAGATCAACAAGAAGGCCGCTGACGAGGGCGTGCCGATCAGCGTGATCACCGAGCGCTACCTTGCGGCCTATCACCAGGACGCCGACGCCTTGGGCGCGCTGCGCCCGACTCTGGAGCCCAAGGCCACCGAGCACATCGACGCCATTCTCGAGATGATCGGCCAGCTGGTCGAAAACGGCAGCGCCTACGCCGCCGAAGGCCACGTGCTGTTCGACACCCAGAGCTTCGCCGATTACGGCCAGCTGTCGGGCCGGCCGCTGGACGAGATGATCGCCGGCGCCCGCGTCGAGGTCGCGCCCTACAAGCGCCACCCGGCCGACTTCGTGCTCTGGAAGCCGTCCAAGGAGAGCGAGCCCGAGTGGGACAGCCCCTGGGGCGCGGGCCGCCCGGGCTGGCACATCGAATGCTCAGCCATGATCGACAAGGCGCTGGGCCAGACGATCGACATCCATGCCGGCGGTATCGACCTGACCTTCCCGCACCACGAGAACGAGGTGGCCCAGAGCCGCTGCGCCCACAAGACCTCGGTGCTGGCCAACTACTGGATGCACAACGGCTTCCTCGACATGAGCGGGGAGAAGATGTCCAAGAGCCTGGGCAATGTCGTCATCCCGCACGAGCTGCTGGAAACGACGCCGGGCGAGGTCATTCGCTGGGCGCTGCTGTCGGCGCACTACCGTCAGCCGCTGGACTGGACGCCGGAGCTCCTGGAGCAGTCCAAGAAGTCGCTGGACCGCCTGTATGGCGCCCTGCGCCGAGCCAAGGACGTTGCGCACGATCAGGCGATGGAAGCGCCTGCGGAGGTGATTGCCGCCCTCATGGACGATCTCAATACGCCGTTGGCGACCTCGGCCTTCTTCGAGGTGTCCAGCGCGATCGAGAAGGCGGTCACCGCTGGCGACACCGTCGCCATCGCCGCCAACAAGGCCCGTTTGTTGGAGGCCGGCGCGCTGCTCGGCTTCCTGCAGGCCGATCCGGACGCCTGGTTCGAGGGCGACGCCTCCGACGAACTGAAGGCCAAGGTCGAGGACCTGCTCGCCAAGCGGGTCGCCGCCCGCGCCGCCAAGGACTGGCCCGCCGCTGACGCCATTCGCGGGGAGCTGGACGCCTTGGGCGTCGTGGTCATGGACGGCCCCGCCGGCGCCACCTGGCGGATGAAGGACTGACCATGCAGCGCGCTGTCGAGCATCGCATTGGCGTTCAGGCGCCGGCCGAGGTGGTTTGGGAAGTCGTGTCGAACTTCGAAGGCTGGACGCACTGGAACCCGCTTTACCGACGGGCCGAGGGCGTGATGAAGGTGGGTTCGACCCTGGTGCTGGAGCAGCACCTGCCGGGTCTTCCGCCTACGGTCATCCAGCCGATCGTCCAGGACTGGGTGCCGTATGAGCAGCTTCACTGGCGGTCGAGCCGGCTGGGCGGCTTCGTGACGGCGATCCGCTATCTTGAGATCGAGAGCATGGGCCCGACCAACGCGACCTTCTCGAACGGGGAACTGTTCATGGGCCTGCTGCTGCGTTTCGTCAGCCGTGACGAGCGCCGCCGGTTGAAGTCGGCGTTCACCCAGATGGGCGAGGCGGTGCGTGACCGCGCCGAGGCGATCTGGTCCGAGCGCTCGGCGAACCCCATCTAGGCGACGATGATCGACGATCTCTATAGCGCCAGGATCCTGGGGCTCGTGGCCAACATGCCGCGCGCCGGCCGTCTGGCCGCGCCGCATGCCAGCGCTGAGAAGACCGCCAAGCTATGCGGCAGTCGGATTACGGTCGATGTCGTCGTCGAAGACGGCAAGATCACCGACTACGCCCAGGACGTTTCCGCCTGCGCCCTGGGGCAGGCCGCTGCGGCGATCCTGGGCGCGAACGTCATCGGCGCGGAACTTTTGGACATCGAGTTGGCGCGCGACTCGCTTGCCGCTATGCTGAAGGCGAACGGCCCGCCTCCTGCGGGCCGGTTTGCGGAGCTCGCCGTGCTGGAGCCGGTCAAGGACTATCCCGCTCGTCACGCCTCGACGCTTCTGGCGTTCGAGGCGACGGTCGAGGCTGTCCGTAGGGCCACAGGCGTCGGCGAAACGCGAACTAGCACCGCCGGCGCGTCTTGATCGCGACCCCCTTCGGGGTGTGTAACCGCATCGCAACAATTCGCGCGCCGGCATGACCTTCTACGAACGCACCGTCGATTTGGGCCTTCGGGCCTACAAGTTGACGCTCTCGCCTCTCATTGGGCGTCAGTGCCGCTTTATGCCGAGCTGCTCGGAATACACGGCCGCCGCTCTCAAGGATCATGGCCCGCTCAAGGGCTCCTGGCTGGGGTTGCGACGGATTTGCCGCTGCAATCCGTTTGGTGGATCGGGCTACGACCCGCCGCCGCGACACCAGCCACGCAAGTGGAAATGTGAAGAATGATCGATCTGGTTTTTCCCGACGGCTCGTCGCGTCAGTATCCTGACGGCTCGACGGGGCGCGACGTGGCCGCCGCCATCTCCAAGTCGCTGGAAAAGAAGGCCCTGCTGATCAAGCTGGATGGCCAGGTCCTCGACCTGGATCGCCCGCTGACGCCTGACCTGCTGACCGGTGAGCGCAAGTTCGAGATTCTGACGCGCGAAGCGCCCGAGGCCCTGGACACCATCCGCCACGACACCGCCCACGTGTTGGCCGAGGCCGTGCAGGAGCTGTTCCCTGGAACCCAGGTGACGATCGGCCCGAACGTCGAAGACGGCTTCTACTACGACTTCGCGCGCGATGAGCCGTTCAGCCTAGACGATCTGGAAAAGATCGAGAAGCGCATGAAGGAGATCGTCGACCGCGACGAGAAGATCACGCGCGAGGTCTGGGACCGCAACGAGGCTATCGCCCACTTCGACGGCATCGGCGAGCAGTACAAGGCCCAGATCATCCGTGACCTGCCTGACACCGATACGATCACGGTCTATCGCCAGGGGAACTGGAAGGACCTGTGCCGCGGGCCGCACCTGCCGTCGACCAAGCATGTCGGCAAGGCCTTCAAGCTGACCAAGCTGGCCGGCGCCTACTGGCGCGGCGACCAGAACAACGCCCAGCTGCAACGCATCTATGGCACGGCCTGGGCCTCGGAAGCTGATCTCGAGGCGCACCTCAAGCGCATCGAGGAGGCCGAGAAGCGGGATCACCGCAAGCTGGGCAAGACCATGGACCTCTTCCACATCCAGGAAGAGGGCAAGGGCATGGTGTTCTGGCATCCGAAGGGCTGGGCGCTTTATCGTGTGCTCGAGGACTACATGCGCCGTCGCCTGGACGCGGCTGGCTACAAGGAAGTGAAGACCCCGCAGATCCTCGACCGGAGCCTGTGGGAAAAGTCGGGTCACGCCGAGAAGTTCGGCCACGCGATGTTCATGTGCGAGAGCGCCGAGGGCGAAGTCCTGGCGGTCAAGCCGATGAACTGCCCTGGCCATATCCAGATCTTCAACGTCGGCCAGAAGAGCTACCGCGAGCTTCCGCTGCGCATGGCCGAGTTCGGGGCCTGCCACCGCTACGAGCCCTCTGGCGCGATGCACGGCATCATGCGGGTTCGTGCGTTCACGCAGGACGACGCCCACATCTTCTGCCGCGAGGAGCAGGTCACCGAGGAGAGCGCCCGGTTCATCGAACTGTTGCGCTCGGTCTATAACGACCTGGGCATGACGCTGGCGGACACCAAGTTCTCGACGCGCCCCGAGCTGCGCGCCGGCACGGACGAGACCTGGGACAAGGCCGAAGCCGCCCTGGCCGCCGCCGCAGAGGCCGCCGGCGAGACCCTGACCCTGCAACCCGGCGAAGGCGCGTTCTATGGCCCCAAGCTGGAGTTCTCGCTGAAGGACGCCATCGGTCGGGTCTGGCAGTGCGGCACGCTGCAACTGGATTTCGTTTTGCCGGAACGATTGGACGCCGAGTACGTTTCAGAGGATGGTTCGAAGAAGCGTCCGGTGATGCTTCACCGTGCTATCCTAGGGTCCTTCGAGCGTTTTATCGGCATTCTGTTGGAAAACTTTGCGGGCGCTCTGCCCGTGTGGCTGGCGCCGACTCAAGTGGTGGTGGCTACGATTACCTCGGACGCCGATGACTATGCCCGCGAGGTCGTCGAAAAATTGACGAAACTGGGTATGCGTGCGGAGCTGGACCTGCGAAACGAGAAGATCAACTATAAGATCCGCGAGCACAGCCTCGCGAAGGTGCCAGTGATCGCGGTGGTGGGACGTAAAGAAGCGGAAACGGGGCAGTTGGCCCTTCGTCGCCTTGGCGGCGAAGGTCAGAGCGTCCTGTCGCTTGAAGAGGCGCTTCGGGTGCTGAAGTCCGACGCTACGCCGCCCGACGTCGCGCGCGCCCTGGCCGTCCAGGAGGTCGTGACCGCCTGATGAACAGCATCCTCCCGTCCGTTTCGACCCTTGCCGTTGGTGCGCGTCCGGCTCGTCCGAACGTGTCCGTCGTCATGGTCGTCTATCGGACGGGGGAGGCGCTGGTCGAAAGCATCCGCCACGTGCTGGCCGAGCCGCTGGTCGATGAGTTCATCATCGTCGACAACGGTTCGTCTCCGCGCGACGAGGACATGCTGCGCTCCCTGGCCCTGACCGAGCCGCGCGTCGTGCTTAAACAAGGGCACGGCAATGTCGGTTTCGCCCGCGGGGCCAATCTGGGCGCGGTGACAGCCGGCGGCGAATACATCGTGTTCCTCAATCCGGACGCCAACCTGCAGCCCGGTTGCGTGGCGTCGCTGGTCACCGCTTTCAAGGGGCAGGCCGTTCCCACCATCGTGGGCGCGCGGGTGCTCAACGCCGACGGCAGCGAGCAGCGCGGCGGCCGCCGAGGCGAGGTCACGCCGGTTAGCACCGTGCTGAGCTTCGGCCAGCTGACGCGCCGCTATCCCAAGCTGGCCGGTTTCGAGATCCATCGGGAGAACGAGCCGCTGCCTGGCGCGCCGGTGCCGATGCCAACGATCTCGGGCGCGTGTTTCGCCATGCGTCGCGCCGATTTCGAGGCCCTGAACGGCTTCGACGAAGGCTACTTCCTGCACGTCGAGGACATCGACCTGTGCTGGCGCGCCCGTCGGGCCGGTGGCCAGGTGCTGTTCCAGCCTAACGCCCAGGTGATCCATTTGGGGCACACCAGCCTGGAGCACCCGGTGAAGGTCGAGTTCCACAAGGGCGTGGGTTTGACCCGATACTTCATCAAGCGCGCCGACAGCCTGCAGCTTTTCGCCGCCGCCGTGCTGCTGGCCCCGGCCATCATGCTGATGAGCGTTTGTCGCCCGCTGCTATGGAAGCTGACCGGTCGGCCGATTTAGGGGGGCTGGGAGCGGCTAACGGCCTCAAATAGCTCTCTTCATTTTTCTACCGTCTCCCCGGCGAATGCCGGGGCCCAGATTCATCCGGCGCGGCTGGGTATGACGCGCCCTCGCTCCGCGCTGAAAGGATAGGCGTCAGCGGGTTCGATCTGGATCCCGGCGTTCGCCGGAAGGTCGGATTTCTGAGGCGTGGCGGAGGCCGCCCAACAGTCAGGAGCGCCCTTCAGACACTCGCCTACATCGGCGCGATCGTCTCGAAGCGCATTCCATCCGGTCCCTCGATCGAGGTCGGGGCCTTCAGGCTCTTGCTCGGCAGCATGGCGCGATAGCGCTCATACATGGCCTTCGCGTCCCGACCGGGTTTCACCGTCAGGCACTGGTCGAACTCGCCTTCGCGGCCCCAGGGCTTGCGTTCTGAGCGAGCGACATCGCGATCAATCTTCACGGCCGCGGCGACCTTGTCGGCGAGATCGCGGTCGATGCCGGCGCCATAGCTGCCAAACTTGATCGTAACGTCGCAGCGCGAAGGGCCGGCGTCCGCGACGCGCGCGGTGACGCAGGCGGACAGGCCAAGCGCGAGAAGGATGGCGAGGCGTTTCATATGGGGAAGCCTCCGGCGCGGGCCAGGGATGAAGCGGGCGCCTTGCCCAGGCGCTGGCTGATGTCGCGGCCGATCTCGATCAGGGCGGCCAGGTCGTAACCGGTCTCGAAGCCGGCGCGTTCCAGCATGTAGACGAGATCCTCGGTGCCGATATTGCCGGTGGCGGCCGGGGCGAACGGACAGCCGCCCAGGCCTCCGACCGAGGCGTCCAGCACGTCTACGCCCGCCTCGACGCTCGCGAAGGCGTTGGCCAGGCCCGTGTTACGGGTGTCGTGGAAGTGCATGCGCAGCCGAGCAGTTGGCGCGGCGGCGCGCGCCGCCTCGATCCGCTTGCGGACGGTCCAGGGATCGGCGACGCCGATGGTGTCGGCGATGGCGATCTCGGGCACGCCCATCGCGGCGGCCTCACGGACAATGGCCACCACCTGATCCTCGGAAACCTCGCCGTCGAACGGGCAGCCGAACGCGACCGAGATGGTGGCGGTGATCGGCGGGCCGCCCTCGCTGGCCTGGCGCTCGACGATAGCCGCCAGCGCCTCGACCTGTTGGCGCGTGGTCGAGCCCTGATTGCGGGTTGCGAAGCCGTCCGACGCGCAGACCACGACATTGGCCTCGTCGCATCCGGTCGATACGCACCGCTCCCAGCCGCGCATGTTCAACACGAGCCCGATCCGCGTATGGACGAGGTCGGCGGGCAGGGCGGCCATGATCTCCTCAGCGCCGGCCATTTGCGGCACGCGGCTGGGGTTCACGAACGATACGACCTCGGTGCGACGAGCCCCAGCGGCCTCCAGCTTGGCGATCAAATCCAGCTTTTCCGCGACGCTCAGCACGGTCTTCTCGTTCTGCAGCCCGTCGCGAGGCCCGACCTCGACGATCTGGATGAAACGGCTCACGGCTGGGTCTCCTGGGGGGCGATCGGCTCGCCGCGATAGACGGTCAGGCGCTCTTCGTCGCCGTCGGAGTAGTTCAAGCCTTCCACCACGGCGGCGGGCCGCGCTGTCAGGCCGAGCGCCTTCAGGGCCGCCTGGAAGGGCTTCTCCTCGCGCGCCTCGACGATGGCCGGACGGCCTTCGGCGACCGCCTGGGCCGCGCCGGCTCCGTCCGTCAGCTGGGTTGTCGTGCCCAGCTTGAAGATCAGGCTTGGCTCGGCGTAGCCGGTCACGGCCACCGGACCTGGCGCGCCAGAGCGCGGCGACAGGCGGGCGGTGTCCAGTGTCCTGGCCAGATCTCGTGACAGGAAAAGCGGCTCCAGGCGGGGGATCAAGCCCGCGGTCAGAGCGATGTGGGCGGCTACGCCCAGGGTCCCGGCGGTGACCAGGGCTCGCGCGGATTGATGACGAAGCAGCAGCGCCGCGCCCGTGACGCCCGCACCCAGCGCGAGCAGGGCGGCCAGAATGGTCCAGACAAGATCGTTCGCCGTCCCAAACGCGGTCTGGCCGTAGATCGCCACCGCCGCCAGGATCACCCCCATCAGCACCGAAAGCCCCCCGCCGATCCAGCGTGACCGCTGGCCGATCGGCGCGCGCACGGCGGCGGCCATCAGCATGGCCAGGGCGCCATAGGCCGGGAGCTCGTAGTGAACCAGCTTCGTCGGCAGCAGCTCGAACATCAGCCAGGTCGGAATGAGCCAGCAAAGGGCGAACCGCACGCCCGGCTCATCGCGCTTCGTCCAGCCGACGACCAGAGCTGCGGGCAGCAGCAGGGTGGCGGGGAACGACAACAGCGGCGCGAGCAGGGTATGATAGCCGAAGGGGCCGGAATGACCCTCCTGGCCGCCGGCCAGCTTGGGAGCCAGGTCGGCGCCGACGGCCGCGCCCCAGAAGGCGCCGTCGGTAGCCACGGTGATCATCATCGCCCAGGGCAAGGTGATCGCGGCGAACAGGATCAGGCCCCAGGTCCAGCCGAGGTCTTTCATCCAGGCGGCCTTTCGGTCCCAGACCGCCAGGGCGACGAGGGCGAAGATCGCCACCAGCAAGCCCACGGGCCCCTTGATCAGCGCCGCCAGGGACAGGCCTAGCCAGAAGGCGAGCTTAGTCGCCTTGCTCGAAGGCTCGCTTCTGCGATGCGCCATGTAGACTCGCGCCAGGGCCGCCATGGCCAGAGTGGTCGTGCCGCATAGCGCCGCGTCGGTCTTGGCGATGAAGGCCTCGGACGACAGCAGGAAGGTCGCCCCCAGGATCGAGCCGGCCAGCAGGCCGGTGCGCGGGTCGAACAGGGCCGCCGCGCCCCAGGCGCAGGCCGCCGCCGCCAGCATGGCGCCCAGCAGCGAGGGAATACGATAGGCCCATATCTGACGCGCCTCGGCGTCGGACAGCGCCGTGACGCTCAGCGCCTGCATCCAGTGAATGCCGACGGGTTTCTTGAATCGCGGCTGGTCCTGGAACTTGATGACCACATAGTCGCCGGTCTCCAGCATCTGGGAGGTGGCCTGGGCGAAGCGCGACTCGTCGCGGTCCAGCGGCGGCATGGCCAGGAGGCCAGGCAGGCCGGCGATGAGGGCGACCAGCGCGGCGAACAGCGGCGCGCGCCACCCGCGGCTCCAGTCGTCGAGGCGAGATTCAAGCGTCATGCCGCCTGCTTTAGCACGATCCTTTCGTGGAGAAATTTTTCCGGTATTAGAGGGCGATGAACGCCGCCCGCGCCGCCACACCCGATTATTCCGTCGTCGTGCCTGTCTTCGACGAGGGCGAGGCCGCGCCAAAGCTGGCCCGCGAGATCGCAGCCGCCTTCGCGGGCGAGGCCTACGAGATGATCTTCATCGACGACGCCAGTCGCGATGACACCAAGGCCCGCCTGATCGCGCTGAAGGCTGAAATTCCCCAGCTTCGGGTTTTGGGTCATCGCAAGAATTCGGGTCAAAGCCGCGCTGTGCGCAGCGGGATCCTCGCCGCGCGGGGTCCGATCATCGTCACCCTGGACGGCGACGGCCAGAACGATCCCGCCGACGCCCCGCGCCTGGCCAAGGCCCTGGCGGCTGGTCCCGAGACCCTGGCCTTGGTTGGCGGCGAACGGGTCAAGCGTCAGGACAGCAACGCCAAGCGGTTCGCCTCCAAGTTCGGCAATGGCGTTCGCAAGCGGCTCTTGAAGGACACCGCCAACGATACGGGCTGCGGCCTCAAGGCCTTCCGCCGCGAGGCATTCCTGCGACTGCCCTACTTCGATCACATCCACCGCTACATCCCGGCCTTGATGCTGCGCGAGGGCTATGAGGTGGCGTTCCAGCCGGTCAATCACCGGCATCGCGAGAGCGGCGTGTCGAAGTACACCAACTTCGGCCGCCTCAAGGCCTCGGTCTCTGACCTGCTGGGGGTGATGTGGCTGCAGTCGCGGGCGCGTAATCCGCAAGGCGTGGACGAAGTCTAGTCTCGGGCTAGGCGAGCCGACTTCACCGAAGCGCAAATTCCGGCTAGGCCTTAACCATGGCGACCATACCCACTGTGGGCGCTTGAGGGGGAAGCTCGATGTTCGCGGCCGTTCCGCTGCTGGCCTTGCCGGTGATTGTCTACAATCTGGTCGCGCTAACGCTGACGGGAGGCTTCAAGGCCACCGATGCGACGGCTCGGATGAACGAGGCGCTGTTCACCATCCACATGACCTCGCGCACCGACTGGGCGGTCAGCCTGGGCGATCTGCTGATGGCCGCGTCGCTGGTGGTGCTGTTCGTCGAACTTCTGAAGTCGACGACCAGCCGCAAGATCGCGATCATCAACCACTCGCTGTCGATGGTTCTGTTTATCCTCTGCCTGGTCGAGTTCCTGCTCGCTCCGGCGTTTGCGACCTCGACCTTCTTCCTGATCACCCTGATGGTGCTGCTGGACGTGCTGGCGGGCTTCATCGTCACGATCGTGGCCGCGCGCCGCGACGTGGATTTCGGCGACAACTAACCCGCTTCGGGGAAGCCGCCGATTTGGCGTAAGGCCTCGCCCAAGGCCATCGCCGCCGTCGTCGCCAAGTTCATCGAGCGCGCCTCGGCGCGGATCGGAATGACGATTCGACCATGAGCGGCCGCGTGGACCTCTTCCGGAGCGCCGCGGCTCTCGTTGCCGAACAGCAGCGTATCTCCGGGTTCGAACGAAAAGCGGTGCAACGCCGTCGCGCCCTTTGTCGTGAAGAGCAAAAGCCGTCCGTCAACGCGTTCCGGCGCCTTAAGGAATGTCTCCCAGCTATCATGCCGGGTCAGGTGCGACAAAGGGCCATAGTCCAAGGCGGCGCGCTTCAAGCTCTTGTCGTTCAAGGGAAAACTACAAGGCTCGATGACGTCGAGGCCGAGGCCAAAACAGGCCGTGAGGCGGATGCAGGCCCCTACGTTTTGGGGAATGCCTGGTTGAAAAAGTGCGATGCGCATAATAAGCGAACCAACCACAAGGGCAGCAGGGGCTTTGCCACGAATCGAAAGGACTTGCGGACTTCGCCCGCGCGTCCGATAGGACGATTTGACCGCTGCCTTGTGGCGGAGATCCGCTTGCGGGTCGAGCAAGATATGGCGCCGAAAGGCGCGTCTCCAAGCCGGTCGCTCCCGCGGCCTGGCGGAACCAAAGGGTGACTTAAGGTGGCCGACACCGCCGTGGGCGCAACGACCGAGCCGGAACACGGGGGCGATCCCTCCCGGCGCGACTTCATTCATATCGCCGCGATCGCCGCCGCTGCTGGCGGCGCGGCGAGCCTGGCTTGGCCGTTCATCGACCAGATGAACCCGTCGGCGGACACGCTGGCCATGGCCTCGACCGAGTTTGACCTGACCAAGGTGCCGGAAGGCCAGCAGGTCACGCTGAAGTGGCGCGGCAAGCCGCTCTTCGTGCGCAACCGCACCAAGGGCGAGATCAGCAAGGCCGTCGCCGACGACAGCGCGTCGATGAAGGACCCGCAAAAGGACGCCGATCGCGTGAAGCCGGGCAAGGCCCAATGGCTGGTGCTGATTGGCTCGTGCACGCACCTGGGCTGCGTGCCCACGTTCGGCGGCGGCGATTTCGGCGGCTGGTTCTGCCCCTGCCACGGTTCGCACTACGACACCTCGGGCCGCATCCGTAAGGGCCCCGCGCCCCTGAACCTGGCGGTTCCGGAGTACGAGTTCCTGTCCGACACCAAGGTCAAGATCGGTTAATCCAGATGAGCGGACATTCGACCTACCAACCCAAGACCGGTTTCGAGCGCTGGCTCGACGCCCGTCTGCCGATTATCCGCCTGGGCTACGACTCGTTCGTCGATTACCCCACCCCGCGGAACCTGAACTACTGGTGGACCTTCGGCGGCATTCTGTCGCTCTGCCTGGCCTCGCAGCTGATCACCGGCATCATCCTGGTGATGCACTACACGCCCAGCGCCTCGGGCGCGTTCGCGTCGGTCGAGCACATCATGCGCGACGTGAACTACGGCTGGCTGATCCGCTATATGCACTCCAACGGCGCGTCGATGTTCTTCATCGCCGTCTACATCCACATGATGCGCGGCCTCTACTACGGTTCCTACAAGGCGCCGCGTGAAGTGCTGTGGCTGCTGGGCTGCGTGATCTACCTCCTGATGATGGCCACGGCCTTCATGGGCTACGTTCTGCCCTGGGGTCAGATGTCGTTCCACGGCGCCGTCGTGATCACCAACCTGTTCGGCGCCCTGCCGATCGTCGGCGAGAGCATCACTACCTGGCTGTGGGGCGGCTTCGCGGTCGACAACGCCACGCTGAACCGCTTCTTCTCGCTGCACTACCTGCTGCCCTTCATGATCGCGGGCGTCGTGATCCTGCACATCTGGGCGCTGCACGTGGTGGGCCAGAACAACCCGACCGGCGTCGAGCCGAAGTCGAAGGCCGACACCGTGCCCTTCACCCCGTACGCGACGGTGAAGGACGGTTTCGCGATGAGCGTCTTCCTGATCCTCTTCGCCTTCTTCATCTTCTACATGCCGAACGCCCTGGGCCACCCCGACAACTACATCGAGGCCAACCCGCTGGTGACGCCGGCGCACATCGTTCCGGAATGGTACTTCCTGCCGTTCTACGCGATCCTGCGCGCCGTGCCGGACAAGCTGATGGGCGTGCTGGCCATGTTCGGCGCCATCGCCTGCCTGTTCGCCCTGCCGTGGCTGGACACCTCGAAGGTCCGCTCGATGCGCTACCGCCCGACGGCCAAGGTCTATTTCATGATCTTTGTTGTGGTGTGCTGCATTCTGGGCCTCTGCGGCGCCAAGCTGCCGGACGACAAGGTGATCCCGCACCTGACCACCTTCAAGCTGATCGACGCTGACCTGAACAGCTTCGTGTGGCTTAGCCGCTTTGCGTCGGCGTACTACTTCGCCTTCTTCCTCTTGATCCTCCCGATCCTGGGCCTGAAGGAAAAGCCGCTGCCCGTGCCGGAATCGATCGCGTCGCCGGCGCTGACCGAGAAGAAGGGTTGATCCCGATGCTGCGCAAACTCTCCATCATCGCAGCCGTTGCGGGTCTGGCCTTCGCCGGCCAGGCGCTCGCCGCCGGTCACCCGCTGCCGCCCAAGGACGTCAAGTGGTCGTTCGAAGGTCCGTTCGGCAAGTTCGATCAGGCCCAGCTGCAGCGCGGCTACAAGGTCTATCGCGAGGTCTGTGCGTCGTGCCACTCGATGAAGCTGGTCAGCTTCCGCAACCTGGGCGACAAGGGCGGTCCGTTCTATAACGAGAAGTACAAGAACGCGAACGACAACCCTTGGGTCAAGGCGATCGCCAAGGAGTACGAGGTCGCCGACATCGACTCTGAAACCGGCGATCCGATCAAGCGTCCGGCGACCAGCGCCGACCACTTCCCGGCGCCTTTCGCCAACGAAGTGGCCGCTCGCGGCGCCAACGGCGGCGCCCTGCCGCCGGACATGTCGCTGCTGGCCAAGGCCCGTGCGAACGGTCCTGACTACATCTACTCGCTGCTGACGGGTTACGTGAATCCGCCGGCCGGCCTGAAGATCGGTCCGGGGCAGCACTACAACCCCTACATGGCCGGCGATCTGACGGCTTACTGGTCGGGTTCGCATGAAAAGGTCCCGCCGGGCGGCTTCATCGCCATGGCCCAGCCGCTGAAGGACGGCCAGGTGACGTTCGACGACGGCACCAAGTCGACCCTCGACCAGCAGGCCAAGGACGTTGCGGCTTTCCTGATGTGGGCCGCCGAGCCCAAGCTGGAAGAGCGCAAGCAGACCGGCTTCGCCGTGATGATCTACCTCCTGCTGCTGAGCGGCCTGCTTTACGCCAGCTACAAGCGGGTTTGGCGCAACGAGTCGCACTAAGCGACTTGGCGTCCTCGAAAGTGAAAGGCCCGGCGGTGACGCCGGGCCTTTTTCTTTCTCCACGCGTCCCAAGTTCAGGGGGCGATAGATAAGGTCCGGGCATCGGCTGACAGACGCAGACGGTGGCGCGCCCACAACGCGGTTCCTAAGGTTCCGCTTACGCCTTCAGGCAGGTCTCCGGCGAGCGTCGCCGGTACGTTCTCGGCTAGGACCCCCGAAATCGACAACGCTCTAAGCCGTGCGGGAGCCTTGTGACGGGCGTTGACGTCCAGTTTCCCGGCGACCCACCCCTCGCGCGTAGAAAGTCGCGCCATGGCGCGCGAGGCCGTGTCGATCGCGAAGGCGCCGCTACGCGCCGTGGGGCCGTCGCTGACGGCCGCGGCGATAGTCGGAAGCCCGTCGATCAGTTCGACCGGGAGCACCACCTGTCGTCCCGCGCGCCAGGGCTGATCGATGCGAACCCGGCAGGCTACGAAATCAATCTCGACGCTATGCCCGGCCAGGACGTCCATGCCGATGACGCCGGCGATGGGGGTGACGAAGCCCGCGCCGCGATCGTCGAGATCGGCGATGGTCACCGACACGGCCTGAGCCCTGAGCCCGGCGATCTGGACCGGCGCAGTCACGGTCTCGGTCGTGATCCCGGCCATCTGGGCCTTGGTGTTGTGCAGAAGCGTCCGGGGCGCGGAAAGATCGACCACATAGTCGCCGGCCATGTCGCCGATCGCTGCGGGTGCAATCACCGCGCCGTTCTCGAACCAGCAGCGCGTCTCGCCCGCGTGAGCAAGGCCCGCGCCTCCAAAGGGCAGGATCGCAAAGGCCAGTAAGACGGAAACACCAGCACGCATCGTGCAAGCCTAGCTCAGGCTGCGTCTTTGCGCGACGGCCCCGCCGAGCGGGGAACGGACCTCGCTTCAGTTCCCTGGGCAAGCCTGGGTCGGCGCCCCGTAGCGGGCGTGGATTGCAAGAGGGCCGGGCGTGTCGAGACTGATGACTGTCAGCAGATCGTAATCGCAATCGGTGACCGCAGCGGGGGCGGGGTCACCCAGGGCGCGGGCGATCTCGCCCACGGTATTGCTGTGGCCGACGATCAGGACGGTGCTGTCCTTTGGCGCCTTCCGGGCGGCCTCCGCGACGCGTTGCGCGTGGGCTGGAACGCCGCCGTCCAAGGCGATGGTCTGAATGGCGACGCCGGCCGCGTCAGCGGTGGGCCGGCCAGTCTGCTGCGTGCGCTTCAACGGCGTGGCCAGCACCATCGACACCTTGCCGCTGACGAGTGCGGCCGCCAACGCCTTGGCGCGGGTCTGGCCGGCCTCCGAGAGATCCGGATCGCCGGTGGGCGAGGCCTTCTCCCCGTGGCGGACAATCACGACGGTCTGCGCCAATGCGGGAGCGCCGGCCAGAATCAAGCACACGGTCAGAGCGGTCAGTCGACGGATCATGCTCAAGCCTCTGTCTTGGTCCCGCTGGACCGCTGGAAGAGTTGCAAGGTGCGTAACAAGGACAGGCGCGCGCTGTCGGGATGATAACCGCTGGGGGCCACGAAAGCGTGACCGGCGTCATAGAGATAGATCGGCAGTTCGGGATGACTTTCGCGGATCGCCTCAACGTCGTCGAGCGGGATCATGGTGTCGGTCTTGCCGAAATGCAGGATCGTCGGGACCTTCGGCGCCTCGACGCGATAGGCCGCGATATCGCCGCCATAGAAGGCCGACACCGCCGTCAGGCCTTCGCAGCGACATGCCGCCAGCCACGCCGTGGTGCCGCCGTAGCAGAAGCCCATCGCATAGACCGGGGCTTCCATGGCGTTGATACAGGCCTGAACACGGGGCAAGGTGCTCGCGCCCCAACCGGTCCGCTTCCCCATGGCCATGCGCGTCTCAAGGATCGCAGGCTTGGTGTCCTCGACAGGAAACGGTGCGTCTGCGGCGTCCATCAGGCTCGGCAGCAGCACCTCATAGCCCTGCTCGGCAAGACTGTCGGCCAATTGGCGCAGATGCGGCGTCACGCCCCAGATCGCGTGCAGCATGACCACCCCGCCGCGCCGGGCCTCCGCCGGTGGGGCGTGGTAAGCCGCGAAGGGCGCGCCGTCCAAGGTGGCGAGCGCTATCCGCTCACCCATCAGCCCGCTCCGTGCGCAGCGAAGAAGTCCACGGTCCGCTGGCGGGCCAGTTCGGCGTCGGCGAGGTCGGAATCCGGGCGGCCGTCATTATTGAAGCCGTGACCGCTGTTCTCATAGACGTAGACTGGGACCTCCGGATGAGCGGTCCAGATCGCGGCCTTTACGTCCTCAGCGGGGATGTGGGGGTCCTTGCGCCCCAGGTGGACGATGACCGGCGCCTTCAGCGCGAACTTGGCCATGCCCGCGACCTGCCCGCCGTAGTAGCTGGAGCCCGCCGCGATCCCCTCGCAGCGCGAAGCCGCCAGCCATGTCATGGTCCCGCCATAGCAGTAGCCGACCACGAAGACGGGCCCACGGTCCTTGAAGAAATCGACGCAGGCCTGGATGTCGCCCATGGCGTTATCGGGGCCATTGGCCAGGGCGTGCTTGACGCCGTTCTCGAAGCCGGCCGGATCGTGCAGGGCGGTGAAGCCCTTTTCCTGGCGGTCGAACATCGACGGCGCGATCACTTCGAACCCGCGCGCGACCCACCGGGCGACGTCCTGGTGAATATACTGATCCAGGCCGAAGATTTCCTGGATGACGATGACCCCGCCCTTGCGCGGGCCTTCAGGCTGGGCGTGCAGGGCGGTGAATGTAAAGCCGTCATGCGCGGCGGTCAGGGTGATGATCTCGGCCACAAGCTTACTCCCCAATCAGAAACGGCCGGGGCGTCTCCGCTCCGGCCGTTGGTAGTCTGGTTGCTTAGACGTTGAAGCGGAAGTGCATCACGTCGCCGTCCTTGACGACGTATTCCTTGCCTTCCGATCGCATCTTGCCGGCTTCCTTGGCGCCGTTCTCGCCGCCCAGCTTGACGTAGTCGTCAAAGGCGATGGTCTCGGCGCGGATGAAGCCCTTCTCGAAGTCGGTGTGGATCACGCCGGCGGCCTGCGGGCCGGTGGCGCCCACGGGGATCGTCCAGGCGCGGGCTTCCTTGGGGCCGACCGTGAAGTAGGTCTGCAGGCCCAGCAGGCTGTAGGCCTCGCGGATCAGGCGGTTGAGGCCCGGCTCGGCCAAGCCCAGGGTCTCGAGGAACTCGGCGCGTTCTTCCTCGTCCAGCAGGGCGATCTCGCTCTCGATCTGGGCCGAGATGACCACGCTCTTGGCGTTGTCGCGGGCGGCGCGTTCGGCGACGAGGTCCGAGAACTTGTTGCCCTTGTCGGCGCTGGCTTCCTCGACGTTGCAGACATAGAGGGCCGGCAGAGAGGTCAGCAGCTGCAGCATGGCCCAGGCCTTGGCGTCCTCCTTGTCGATCTGCGCCGCGCGGGCCGGGCGGCCGGCGCGCAGTTGCTCCAGCGCCAGATTGATCAGACGCAGGGTCTGGATCATGTCCTTGTCGCCGCCGCTCTTGGCGCGCTTCTCGACGTTGGGCAGGCGCTTTTCCAGGCTTTCCAGGTCGGCCAGCATCAGCTCCATCTCGATGATCTCAAGATCGCTGATCGGGTCGATACGACCCTCGACGTGGGTGATGTCGCTGTCTTCGAAGCAGCGGGCGACGAAGGCCACGGCGTCGCAGTCGCGGATGTTGGCCAGGAACTGGTTGCCCAGGCCCTCGCCCTTGGAGGCGCCGCGCACCAGGCCGGCGACGTCGACGAAGTTGATCCGGGCGGGGATGATTTCCTTGGAGCCGGCGATCTTGGCCAGGGCGTTCAGACGCGGCTCTGGCACGGCCACGTCGCCGGTGTTGGGCTCAATCGTGCAGAACGGATAGTTGGCGGCCTGGGCCGACGCCGTCTGGGTCAGGGCGTTGAACAGGGTGGACTTGCCGACATTGGGCAGGCCGACGATGGCGACTTTCAGGGCCATGGAACTCTCGTGAATTTCGTTGGGCGCGCGCTTAGCACGGATGGCCGCGAAAGGCGACCGCGCCCCTTGCGCGAACCGCAACACGATCTGATATCAATCGCCGAAGAAGGAGTCCCCCATGTCCGTCCGTCCGGTCCTGAAGATCGTCAAAGGCCAGCCCACGTCTGATGGCGCGGGCGTGCGTCTGACCCGGATGCTGGGCACGCCGGAAGCCCAGATGTTCGACCCGTTCCTGATGCTGGACTGCTTCGACAACGACCAGGCGTCGGACTACATGGGCGGCTTCCCCGACCATCCGCATCGCGGCTTCGAGACCGTGACCTACATGCTGGAAGGCCGCATGCGTCACAAGGATAACACCGGCCGCGAGGGCGTGATCGGGCCGGGCGGCATCCAGTGGATGCGAGCCGGCAAGGGCATCGTCCACTCGGAGATGCCCGAACAGGATGCGGGCCGCATGCGCGGCTTCCAGCTCTGGGTGAACCTGCCAGCCAAGCTGAAGATGAGCGCGCCGGGCTACCAGGAGTTCGAGGCCGACAGCATCCCGGTCGAGGCCCGCGATGGTGGCGTAGCAGTCAAGGTGATCTCCGGCGCGACCGAAGCGGGCGCGGCGGGGCCGATCGGCGGCGGCGCGGTGGACGCGCTCTATTTCGATGTCGTGCTGCCAGCGGGGACCGTCTTTGAGGAGCTGGTCGGCGACGACCGTAACGCCATGCTCGCCGTCTACGAAGGCAAGGTCCGTGTCGCCCACGACACCGTCGAGTCGCTGTCGGGCGTGTTCCTGGGACGTGGCGACACGGTGCGGGTCGAGGCCGTCACCGACGCCCGCGTCCTGCTGCTGGCCGGTCGTCCGATCGGCGAGCCGGTGTTCTGGCACGGACCGTTCGTGATGGACACGCGCGAGGGGCTGGTCCAGGCGTTCGATGATTTCCAGCGCGGGCGGTTCTGAGAGCCGAGAGCCGTTCAGACGTCAGCGGCGATGATCTCGATCCCCAGTGGCGCGCCGCCATCGACGATCGCCAGTAGGCGGTCGATGTTCGGGTGGGCGCCGGGTCTCGCGCGAGCGTCGGCCGTATGTTCGCCGAAGAGGCGCAGGCCGTACTCCGCCGCAGGCGCGTCAAGCGTGCCGAAGATCGCCTTCAAATACTGGTAGACCGCCAGTGAGCCTTGCTTGCCCGGCTGGTTCTCGATGCTCGCGACGGTTGCGCCTGACGCATCTGTCAGATCTATGCGCCGCACGGCGTCAATAGCGGGCAATTGCTGGAGGTTATCTTTGAAAACGGCGCTGGGCGTGAATACGGGCTGCAACGGCTGAGATCCTGAGAAAGCAAAGGGGCGGTCGGCGGACGCTCCTTAGACGCCTATCGCCTGGGCCGCAAAGTCGCGCCAGGTCTTGGCTTCCCTGCGGAAGTGGGCGTGGGTCTTGGACAGGCGCTTGTCCATCTCGGCCAATTGGGCGCGGGCCTCGTCCGTACGTCCCCGGCGAGCGAGGAAGGCCGTGTAGCGCGCCGCCCCCTCGAAACCGGGATAGTGGTCGGCGGCCCAGCTCAGCGCCGTCTCGGCCTGTTCGTCGCGGCCCAGCGCCTGATAGACGCGCCCCAAGGCGAGCATCGTGTGCGGTGTGCGGCCGGCGGTCGGGGTTTCACCCAGCTTTTCGAGAAGCGGCAGAGCCTCGGCTGGGCGGTCCAGTTCGATCAGGGCGTTGGCGCGACCCAGCAGGAGCTGCGGGTCGTCGGCGTAGAGGCCTGTGAGGCTTTCAGCGTAGAGGCGCTCGGCCTCGGCGTGCTTGCCGAGTTCGGTCGCCGCCACGGCCAGGCGAACGCGGTTGGCGACGGTTGGCGCGTCGTCCACGGCCTTGGCGGCCTCGCGATACTCGCGTTGCGGATCCAGCGCCTGGCGCGCGGCGGCGCCCACCTTCTGCGCGGCGCGGCCGCCCAGCAGCTCGGGCAGGATCACGGCGACCAGGTAGACGACGCCGCCGACGGGCTGGAACAGCAGGATGATCCAGAGCCAATACATCTCGCGATGGGTCCGAACGACGTGGACGCACAGCGCGATCGAAAACAGCAGCGACAGGCCCAGCAGCGGCAAAGGAAGCGAGAACATACAGGTCTTTTCCCTTTCGGGCTGGGTGGCGTCGGTCCGGCGGTCTGAAACCCGCCCTGGTTTAGATGGTGACGCCGTGATGGCCCTGGAAGGCTCTAGGCGGGCTTGCGCGGGTCGGCCTTGGGCGCAGGGGCCAGGCGCATGACCTCGGCCTGGTAGCGCTCGTCGTCGCCAACGGCGGCGAAGGGCAGGGCGTCGGCGATGGCGTCCAGCATCGGGTCCAGCCACTGGTGCTCGACCTTGTGGAAGTCACCCAGCACGTAGTGCATCACCGCGTCCTTGTGGCCCGGATGGCCCACGCCGATACGGCCCCGGCGGAAGGCGTCGCCGACCTGGCTGGTCACCGAGCGGATGCCGTTATTGCCCGCCGCCCCGCCGCCTGACTTCATCCGGAAACGGCCCGGGGCCATGTCGATTTCGTCGTGGAAGACGATCACGTCGGCTGGCGTCAGCTTGAAGAACTTCATCGCCTCGCCCACGGCGCGGCCGCTTTCGTTGTAGTAGGTCTTGGGCTTGAGCAGCAGCAGCTTGACCGGCCCATCGGGCGTCGAGACCTGCCCTTCGCAGGCCAACCCCTGAAAGCGCGCGCGCCAGGGCGCCGTGCCCCACTTCCGGGCCAGGGCGTCGACGGCCATGAAGCCGACATTGTGGCGGTTCTTCTCGTACTTGGGTTCGGGATTGCCCAGGCCGGCGAGGATCAGCATCGCGAAGATCTCGGGAGTTCAAACGAAAACGGGCGGACCCGAAGGCCCGCCCGTCTGTAATGCGTTTCGATCCGAAGACCGAGAGACTTAGGCGGTCGTGGTGTCGCCGGCGTCCGACTGGGCCGAGGCCGAGGCCTTCAGGTTGGCGATCACGAAGTCGCGGTCCATGGCCGGCTTCACGCCTTCCGGAAGCTTCACTTCCGAGATGCGGATGACGTCGCCCAGGTCGTGGTGAGCCAAGTCGATGACCAGCTCTTCCGGGATCTTGTCGGCCGGGCAGGCCAGCTCGACGGTGTGACGGATCACTTCCAGCGTGCCGCCCTTCTTCAGGCCCGGCGAGGTTTCTTGGTTCTTGAAGTGGACCGGCACTTCAATCTTGATCAGCTGGTGCTCGTCGACGCGGTACAGGTCGAAGTGGACCGGCTCGTCGGTGACGGGGTGGAATTGCACGGCCTTGGCGATGACCGATTGCTTTTCTTCGCCGTACTGCAGGGTGACGAGATGGCCCAGCAGCTTGCCGGTGTACAGCGACTTGCGGAATTCGTTGGTCTTCACGGCGATGTTCACCGGAGCCTTGCCGCCGCCGTACAGGACGCCCGGGACCTTGCCGGCGCGGCGGGTGGCGCGCGCATTGCCGGTGCCGGCGCCGTCGCGGATTTCAACGTTCAGGATGATCTCGGCCATGGTGGCGTTCTTTCTAGAGAGCCGGATGCTCTCTTCTGGGACCAGAGCGCCTATGGCTGGATCGCCACGCTCGCCCGGTCGTTTTAGGGTCGCGCTACATACACAAAAGGGCCGGGCGACGCAACGCCCGGCCCTCCGTGATGGAATGACTGGAAGATCAGCCCTTCTTGACCGGCTTCTTGGCGGCGGTCTTGGCCTTGCGGGAGTTGGAGCCGGCGCCCTTGGTCGCGATCGATTCCTTGACTGGCAGGACCTTGGGCGGCTCCGGCGGCACGGTGGCGCCAGCGGCCTTGATCACGCAGGCGCCGGTGTCGATCAGGATGTGCTGACCCAAGCAGAAGATGTCCTCGTAGTGCGGCTTGGACACGGCCAGGCACTGATAGAGGTTCAGCTTAGCCATGTTCAGGCAGCTGTTGGTGGCCGGATCGGCGCTCAGCGCGTCGATCGAAGTGAGGTTCTCGTCGCCGGCTGCGCCCAGCGCCGCGAGGGCGGCGACGGCCAGGCCTCGGATCACGACGGGCGAGTAGGGGGCCTCAGCGGCGCGCGGGGTCAGGCCCAGCGACTGTCCGCCGGTCGAGGCCTGCTGCAACATGGCGACGTCGGCGCTTTCCGCGAGAGCCGGGCTGGTCGAAAGCGACTTGGCGGACGCCAGGCGGCCGTCGCGATCCACCACGGCGCTCTTGGACCAGGTGGATTTCTGGACGTCATAGGCGGCTTGCTTGACGGCCTTGCCGGCCATGAACAGCTTCAGGCCGTCGCCGCCGATGGTGTCGATGATCAGGCCCGCAGCGCTGTCGCTGCCCTTGAACACGGTGGCGTAGGACGGGTTGGAGAAGAGATTGTTGACCATCTCCTGGCGCTGGGCCGGGTTGGCCGCGACCTCGCGCACCGAGGCGACGAAGGTGGGGTCCTGCAGAGCCAGGACGGCGGCGTAGGCGACCGCGCCGTTCATGAAGGTCTTGGGCTCGTAGGCCGCGCCGACCTTCAGCGAGGCCTGGATCTGCTCGCCGTTCTGGAAGGTGGGCGACACCTGGCTCGCGCGCGCCATATAGCCCCGGAAGGCGCTGGCGCGCTCGACCACGCTGGCCGACAGGGTAATGGGCGGCGGCGGCGGAGGGGCCTGGACGACGGGCGGCGGGGGCGGGGGAGGCGGAGAGCTACAGGCCGCGACCATAGCGGCCAGCGCCACGGCGGTCGTCGTCAGCACGACCCGCGTACGCGAAAAGGAACGCATTATCCGAATTTCCCCATAAGACTTTAGTGGCGCACATAGCAGCCCGGGCAGGCGACATTGTGACTGTCGCCCCGTTAACCAAGCTTTTACAAGCGTGACCGTGCGAGAGGCGAATTCCTCACGGAACGCGCCGCTTCACGGGAAAAATAACCTTAATCTGACGCCCCTGGCGCGCTCGGCGAGCGATATGCCGCAGCGCGATTAACCAGGACGCGCCAAGCCGAAGCGCCTTAGTCGAACAGCTTCGACACCGACTCTTCGTTGGCGATACGGCGGATCGCTTCGCCGATCAGCGGAGCGCACGAGACGTAACGAATCTTGGGGCAGGCCTTGGCCTGGTCCGACGCCTCGATCGAGTCGGTGACCACCAGCTCGGTCAGCACCGAATTGGCGACGCGGTCCGCCGCCGCGCCCGATAGCACGCCGTGGGTGATGTAGGCGCTGACCGACTTGGCGCCGTGGGCCATCAAGGCTTGCGCGGCGTTGCACAGGGTGCCGGCCGAGTCGGCGATGTCGTCGAACAGGATGCAGCGGCGATCCTTGACGTCGCCGATGATGTTCATGACTTCAGATTGCCCCGGGCCCGAGCGGCGCTTGTCGACGATGGCGAGGTCGGCGTCGTCCAGGCGCTTGGCCAGGGCGCGGGCGCGCACCACGCCGCCGACGTCGGGCGACACGACCATCAGGTCATCGCCCATCGGATAGTGCCGACGGATGTCCTCGGCCATCAGGCGCGAGGGCAAGAGGTTGTCGGTCGGGATGTCGAAGAAGCCCTGGATCTGGCCGGCGTGGAGATCCATCGTCAGGACCCGGTCAGCGCCCGAGCGGGTGATCAGGTTGGCGACCAGCTTGGCCGAGATCGGCGTGCGGCCGCCGGTCTTACGGTCCTGTCGAGCGTAGCCGAAGTAGGGCAGCACGGCCGTGATCCGCTTGCCCGACGCGCGCTTCAGCGCGTCGATGCAGATCAACAGCTCCATCAGGTTGTCGTTGGCCGGATAGCTGGTCGACTGGATGACGAAGACGTCCTCGCCCCGCACGTTCTCATCGATGGTGACGAACACCTCGAGGTCGGCGAACCGGCGCACCTGGGCGCGAGTCAGCGGCATGTCGAGATATTCCGCGATCGCCTGGGACAGCGGGCGGTTGGAGTTGCCAGACAGCAGCTTCATGATGATCTCGGGTGTGGGGGTCGCCGTTGGCGGGCCTTCTAGCAGGCGAAGCCCCGGACACAAGTGTTAACGGCGAGACTTTTTCGTTTCCGTACCCGGAGCAATGCTCAAGGGGTCCGCAGGCTTCATGCCTCCAGCATGATCGCCGAGAGCAGACGGCCGTAGTCGCCCTCGTTGTTGAGGAAGGCGCGGCGGTTGGAGAAGAACCATTCCTCCTCGGCGCGGGTGTCACGGCCTACCCATTCGCGACGCTCGACGCCGGCGGTCGCCAGGCGGTCCAGCACGAAGGCTGGCAGGTCGAAGAAGCGCTTGTCTTCGCTGGCGCCCGGCTTGAAGAACCGGCCAGAGCCTGGGCAGTCGGCTTCGAAACGGTGCAGGAAGTCCAGCCCGACCTCGTAGGACTTCGGGCCGATGCACGGACCGACCACGCCGGTCATGTTGGCCGGATTGGCGCCCAGCTCGACCATGCGGTCCACGGCGGACTGCACGACGCCGTCCAGCGCGCCGCGCCAACCGGCGTGCGCGGCGGCGACGATCCGCGCCTCGGGATCGACCAGCAGCACCGGCGCGCAATCGGCCGCCATGGCGCCGCAGATCACGCCGGGGGTCTTGGACACCACCGCATCGCCCTCGGGCCGCGCCTCGCCCCACGAGCCGTCGGCGATGATCGCGATGGTCGAGTGGATCTGGTAGCAGACGTTGAGATCTTCGGGGCCGCCGCCGAACCAGCGCGCGATCCGAGCCCGGTTCTCCTCGACATCGGCGGGCTCGTCCTTGCTGCCGCGTCCGACGTTCAGGCTGTCGTAGATGCCCTTCGACACCCCGCCCTGGCGGGTGAAGAACGCGTGCTTGACGCCCGGCAGGCTGGACAGCAACGGCGACTGGACGGTGGGCAGGGCGGGCGTCTTCATGTCGCGTCCTCGAAGAGGGGGGGCGAAAGGTCGGGCGCGCTAAGGCACGCGACCTTGAACAGGTCGCCCATCTGCGCCTCTCCGACCAGGCGATCAAGCTGTCTTGCGATCTGGTCGGCGCGGTCTGGCTGGCGCGCGGCCAGGGCCTCGGCGCGCTGAGCGATTCCCAGAGCGACCAGAAATGCGCTCTGGGTGAGGATCGGTCCTGTCTTCGCGCCGGCTTCGCGGGCCGCCGCCAGCACCGACGGGAAGTCGGCCCAGACGGTCAGATCGGCGAGGCCCGCTGTCGCCAGCGGATCGACCCTCCGATGGTTCTGGACCGCCTGCAGGGTATCGCCCGGCTCGACCTGTGCGCGGCCGTAGTCGATCAGCAAGGCCGCCCCGCCGTCCGTGATGAGTCGATGGGCGATGTCCGAGGCCAGCGCCGCCTGGGCGGGGGAGGATTCCCAGATGCTCCCTTCCCTCTCGATGGGGGAAAGGCTGGGGATGGGGGTGTTCTCGGCGGCGACCGCTTGACGGCGGCGCGCGTCATCGAACGCTGCGGTCACCCCCACCCCTCCCCCATTGAGGGGGAAGGGGGATTTTCCCAGGCTGCGCAACCCGAACGCCAGCGCATCATTCGCGCCTAGCCCGATCACCCGCTCTGCCCACCCCGTCTGGGTGCGGACGAACTGGCGCGCCGGCAGGCAATCCAGAAGTTCGTTGGCGACCAGGATCATCGGCGCGTCGCCCGGGATCTCGTCCAGGCGTGAGGCCCAGTGCGGCCCCTCGCCCAGCCGCGCGGCCTGTTTGGCTTTAAGAGGTTCGGAGACCTCGACCAACCAGACATCGGCGGCGGCTAGAAAGTCGGGCGCGAGGCGCCCGGTCCGCAACAGGTCGCTCATCAGCGTTCCGTCGCCTGGCCCCATCTCGACCAGACGGAACGGCGACGGACGGCCCATGCGCGTCCAGGTCTCGATCATCCAGAGGCCGATCAGCTCACCGAACATCTGGCTGACCAGCGGCGCGGTGATGAAGTCGCCTCCGGCGCCAAGATCGGGCCGGGTGGCGTAGTAGCCGTCGCGAGGGTCGTGCAGGCAGCGGGTGAAGAACTCGGGAACCCCGATCGGCCCGTCCTGGGCGATCTGGGCTTTCAGGCGATCAAGCAGGCTCACGCGCCTGGGCCTCGTCCTGGATCGGTTCCTTCAGCGCCTTCCACAGCAGCCAGCCGCCGGCCAGGATCATCGGGATCGACAGCATCATCCCCATGGTCAGGCCCAGCGGGAACTCGGGCATGCCGATGTCGGGATTGCGCACGTTCTCCAGCGACAGGCGCGCCAGACCATAGCCCAGCAGGAACGTCGCCACGAGTGCGCCACGCCGACGGAGCCACTTCAGTTTGTAGATGGCGAACGCCATGATCAGGAACAGCAGAAGACCTTCCAGCGCGGCTTCGTAGAGCTGGCTGGGATGGCGGGGCAGCGGTCCCGCAGGGCAGATGCGCTGCGGGTGATTGGCCTGGATCGTCTCGTTGCAGAAGATGATCCCGAACGGTCCGTCGGTGACCCGGCCCCACAGCTCGCCATTGATGAAGTTGGCGATGCGGCCGAAGAAGATGCCGATCGGCGCCACGGGTGCGATCAGATCGCCCAGCCGCAGCATGTCGATCTTCTGCTGGCGCGCGAACAGGATGATGGCGGCGCAGACGCCCAGGAAGCCGCCGTGGAATGACATGCCGCCTTCCCAGATCTTGAAGACGTCCATCGGGTGGGCGGCGAGCCAGGCGCGCTGATCGTCGTTCATCAGCATGTAGAAGAGGATGTACCCGAGGCGCCCGCCGGCGATGATGCCGAGCGTGATCCAGAGCACCAGATCATCGATCTGCAGTCCGGTGGCCGTCGGGGCGCGGCCGCCCCAGACGCTGGCCGTCCGCGTCAGCCGCAGCGCGTAGCGCCAGCCCAGCAGGATCCCCGCCACATAGGCCAAGGCGTACCAGCGCAGGGCCAGCGGGCCGAATTGCAGGGCCCAGGGGCCGATGTGGACCACGGGGTCGATGTTCGGAAAGATCACGCGCTCGGGCTCCGTGCGGGACAGATCGACGCAGACGTATAGCGTTCGGGCTTCGCTTTCATCCACCGTTTCCCATATAAGAGCGCGAAGGCCCATTCGCGGGCATGGATTACCGATGCACAGCCAGAACCCCTTCCTCGACGAATTCGCCAAGCTGACCCAGGCGGCCATGGGCATCGCCCAGACGGCCGGCGAGGAGGCCAAGACCGCGATGCGGGCCCAGGCGGACCGTTTGGCGGCGGAGTTCGACCTGATCCGCCGCGACGACTTCGAGGCCCTGAAGGCCGAGGTGGCGGCGCTGCGCGAGGAAGTGGCGGCCCTGAGGGCGACCAAGAAGGCGCCCGCCAAGAAAACCGCAAGTTCAGGCGAATAGCCGACTCGCCGCTCGCTTCCGGCGTGAAGCGAGTTGAGACGAACGCCGCGAAGCAGATTAGTGTCCCCGTACGTGAGCGATTCAGCGCGGGGCTAACCCCCGCCGTCGCCGGCGGGGACGTAGGTTTTTCATGGACACCCAACCGGAAGACGACGACGTCCTGATGGCTCTCGACCCCCTAGAGGTGGTCGAGCACGTGCTGTCGGCCGAGAACCTCACCTTTGATCGCACCGAAGACGGCGACCTGGCCTTCGCCCTCAAGGGCGACTGGAAGGATTATGAGCTGTGGTTCGCCTGGCGGCCCGAGGCCGACTGCCTGCAGCTGTGCCTGTCGCTGGACCTGCGCGCGCCCAAGTCCAAGCGCGCCAACGCCTATGAACTGCTGGCCCTGATCAACCAGCGTGTCTGGCTGGGCCATTTCGAGGTCTGGACCGAGGATGGCGAGGTCGTCTTCCGCCACGCCTTGGCTTTGCCGTCGGGCGAGCGACCCACCATGGCCCAGGCCGCCTCGATGATCGACGCGGCGGTGGAGGCGGCTGACCGCTTCTTCCCGGCCTTCGAGTTCCTGTTGCAAGGCGCCAAGACTCCTGACCAGGCGATGGCTGCCTGCATGTTCGAGACCGTCGGCCAGGCTTAAGCACTGGACTTCCGCTTCCTGGGTTGTCATCCCGGCCGTAGCGCATTGCGCGGAGAGCCGGGACCCAGGAGCGACCTCACTGCGTGTGGCCCTGGGTTCCGGATCGCGCGAGCGCGTCCGGGATGACACATCAGGTGAGCGCGCATGACCCCCATCCTCCTCCTCGGCGCAGGCCGCATGGGCGGCGCCCTGATCCAGGGCTGGCGGGCGGCTGGCGCGTTTGACGCCGCCAACCTCATCATCCGGGACCCTCATTTCGACGCCGCCGCTTTCGCGGGCGCGGTCGTCAACCCGCCGCTCGCAGCGCTGTCCGCCGCCAAGACCGTGCTTTTGGCGGTCAAGCCGCAGATCTGGCGCGAGGCCGTCCAGGACGTGGTTCCGCATCTGGTGCCGGACGCAGTGATCGTGTCGATCGCCGCCGGCGTCCGCGCCGCCGACATCTCGCAGGCCTTCGGCGGCCGGCGGGTGGCGCGGGTCATGCCGACGACGGCCGTCGCCATCGGACGCGGCGCGGCCAGCCTCTACGCCGACGACGCCGAGGCCCTGGCCCGGGCTCAAGCCTTGTTCGCGCCGGTGGCGGCGGTGGCGATCTTGCCGACCGAGGACCTGATGCACGCGGCCACCGCCGTTTCGGGCTCGGCCCCGGCCTATCTTTACGCCTTCATCGAGACGCTGGAGGCGGCCGGCGCAGCCCAGGGTCTTGATCCCGCCGAGAGCGCCCGCCTGGCGCGCGCCACCATCATCGGCGCGGCCGCCCTGATGGAGCAGAGCGGCGAGGAGCCGGCCGAATTGCGCAAGCAGGTGACGTCGCCCGGCGGCACGACGGCGGCGGCGCTGTCGGTGCTGATGGGCGAGGGCGGCTTTGGGGACCTTCTGCCCAAGGCGCTGGACGCGGCCGTGGCGCGCTCGAAGGAACTGGGCGGCTAGCGAGACGATCTTGCGTCCGAACGGGGGAGGATCGTCTTGTTCCTGTCGCCGCGCGGGGCCATGTCTAGCCCATGACCGCCGACACTCTCGACCGCGCCGCCGCCGCCGCCCTGGCGCTCGCCGCCGACAAGCCGTGGCCTCAGGTTACGCTGCGTGACATCGCCGCCAAGGCCGATGTGCCCTTTCCTGCGCTGTATGCGCTGGCCGAGAGCAAGGCGGCGGTTCTGAACCACCTCTCGACCCGCTTCGATCAGGCCGCGCTCGGCGTCGACTATCCCGAAGGCTCCGCCGCGCACGACCGCCTGTTCGACGCGGCCATGGCGCGCATCGAGGCGATGGAGCCGCACCGGGCGGCGCTGATCGCGATCGCCAAGAGCGAAGGCGTGCTGATCGCCGCCGCACGCTTTCCCCGCATCGCCCGCGCGATCCTCGAGGCCGCCGGCGTCGAAGCCACCATGCCACGTTTGGCCGCCATGACCGCGATTTGGGCGCGGATCGTCCAGGTCTGGCGCGATGACGAGGGCGCTTTGAATCGCACCATGGCCGAGCTTGATCAGCGCCTGAAGCAGATGGCGGCGCAGCTCGGCAGGATTGGGGCGGGCTTCTAGCGGCCCGTTGGCGTCAAGCCCTGTTGAAATCCGCCGCATCTTCGTCTATACGGCGCGCCTTCTCCGATGGACTCCGGTCCGTTGGCGAACCTGTTTAAGAACAACGGGGCGTGGGGTCACCAACGCCGTAACCGAGGAAGAGCCCTTCCTCGCCGTCGGGAGACAGGGATAGAGACGCCAAGTCTTCCTGCTCGTGGCCACCCCTTCCTCGTGATGGGCCGGTCCGAGACCGGAACGCGGCCGACTTTCCTTGAAACAGGCACATGCGACTCGCACGCGGGAGCGATCCCGCTTGGGCTTCGCATCTGGCTGCCGGAATGGTCCGGCCGCTGTTATTGAGTAGGAGACCGCAATGGACCGCGCTCAAAAGCAGGAATCGATCGAGTCGCTGAAAAGCGTCTTCGCCGATGCCGGCGCTGTCGTCGTGACCCACTACATGGGTCTGACCGTTGCGGAAATGACCGACCTTCGTCTTCGCCTCCGCAAGGAAGGCGCCGCGATCAAGGTTGTGAAGAACACCCTGGCCCTCAAGGCTCTGGACGGCAAGCTCGGTGACAAGGGCGACAAGCTCTTCACCGGTCCGGTCGCCATCGCCTACGGCCCGGACGCCGTTTCGGCCGCCAAGATCGCGGTCCAGTTCGCCAAGGAAAACGACAAGCTCAAGCTCGTCGGTGGCATCCTGGACCAGTCGAACGTGCTGGACGAAGCCGGCGTGCGCGCTCTGGCGACGCTGCCGTCGCTGGACGAACTGCGTGGCAAGCTCATCGGCCTCATCCAGGCTCCGGCGACCAAGATCGCTGGCGTCCTGCAGGCCCCGGCTGGCCAGCTGGCTCGCGTTTTCAACGCCTACGCGACCAAAGACGCCGCGTAACGGTCATCCCCGCAATCTATCCCAATCTCTCTAAGGAACTGACACATGTCGAAGCTCGAAAAGCTGGTCGAAGAACTGTCCACCCTGTCGGTGCTGGAAGCCGCTGAACTCTCGAAGATGCTCGAAGAGAAGTGGGGCGTCTCGGCCGCCGCTCCGGTCGCCGTGGCCGCCGTTGGTGGCGCCGCTGCTGCTCCGGCTGAAGCCGCCGAAGAGCAAACCGAATTCACCGTCGTCCTCGTCGACGGCGGCGACAAGAAGATCAACGTGATCAAGGAAGTCCGCGGCGTCCGTCCGGACCTCGGCCTGAAGGAAGCCAAGGACCTGGTCGAAGGCGCTCCGCAGAACGTCGTCGAGAACGTCTCGAAGCAACAAGCCGAAGAGATCTCGAAGAAGCTCACGGAAGCCGGCGCCAAGATCCAAATCAAGTAATCTGGCTCCAGCGTTTCGCTGGAACCGGGTTCCTTTTGGACCTGCCGAAGCGGCCTCGGAGGGAAACCTCCGGGGCCGTTTTCCTTTGGGCGGTCGCCGCGCGATCGACCGGGCTTGCTCCTACGACATCGGATTGGCCGGCGGCGGCGGTCCTTCCGGCAGGGGGATGAACTCGTCGTGATCCAGATCCGGCAGCTTCATGCGCCCGGCCTTCCAGTCGGCCTTGGCCTGCTCGATGCGATCCTTCGACGACGAGACGAAGTTCCACTCGATAAAGCGCGGTCCTACGGGCTCGCCGCCCAGAAGCATCACCGTGGAGCGCTCAAGGGCCGTGAAGACGATGGTGTCGCCCGGTGCGAAGATCGCCATCTGCGTCGCCGCCAGCTCGCGGTCGCCCACCTCGACCCGCCCAGCGGCGATATAGGCGGCGCGCTCGGAATATTCGGCCGGCAGGGCCGCGACCGTTCCCGGCTCCAGCTCCCAGTGCACGTAGAAGAGCGGTGAGTAGACCGGGACGTTCGACTTGGCGCCGAACGCCTCTCCTGCAATCAGGCGCGCCTTTAGCCCGCCGCTCTCATAGTAAGGCAACTCCGCCGGACCTTCATGGTGGGTGAAGCTCGGGGCGATCTCCTCATGCTCATGGGGCAGCGCGACCCAGGCCTGCATGCCGTCCATGCGCCCCCCGTGCTCGCGCAGGCCCTCGAAGCGCTCGGAGTGGGTGATGCCCGAACCGGCGGTCATCCAGTTGACCTCGTGCGGCTTGATGACGGCCAGCGAGCCGACGCTGTCGCGGTGAGTGATCTCGCCCTCGAAGAGGTAGGTCAGGGTCGAGAGGCCGATATGCGGATGCGGGCGCACGTCAGCGCTCTTGGCGAAGCCGGGCTGGAAGCTGGCCGGGCCCATGTGATCGAGGAAGGTGAACGGCCCGACCATGCGATGGGCGTGGAACGGGAGCACGCGGCCGACCTCGAAGTTGCCGAGGTCCTTGCGGCGGGCGTCGAAGACGAGATCGATCATGGCGTGCTCCGGCGAATAGTGCCCGGAGCTTAGCGAGGAGTCGCGTGGGGCGCTTGAATAAATCCTCCCCCTTGTGGGGGAGGTGGCCGAAGGCCGGAGGGGGAAGTGCTACTGAGCCGGTTTCTTCCCTCTCCGTCGGCTCCGCCGACACCTCTCCCATCGGGGAGAGGATTTTGCGAGCCTCAGCTCAGCGGGCTGACATACGGGCTGATCAGGCCCAGCGGCACCGCCGTCGAGTTCTTGACGCCGCGGATGACGATGCGGCTTTCGATGTTGCTCACCAGGCCCAGCGACAGCAGCTTGTCGCGCAGGAATTCGTCGAAGGCGCGCATGTCGCGGGTGACGATGCGCATCTCGTAGTCGGCCGCGCCGGTGACGGTGGCGCACTGGACGACCTCGGCCCACTTGCCGACCGCCTGTTCGAAGGTGTCGAGGTTTTCCTTGGTCGGCAGCGACAGCTTCACGGTGCAGTACACCTCGAAGCCCAGGCCCAGCTTCTCGCGGTCCAGGATGGTGACGCGGCGCTGGATGACGCCCGCGTCTTCCAGGCGCTTGATCCGGCGCCAGCAGGGGCTGGACGACAGACCCACACGCTCGGCGATCTCCGCGACGGACAGTCCGGCGTCGTGTTGGATGAGATCCAGAATCTTGGCATCCACGGCGTCGAGTTGTTCGGACAAGAAATTCCTCCCCCCAGAGGGCGTTGGCGCTTTGATTTTGCGCAAAGCGGCCACGAGTCGGGCACGCCTTGGGCAAACATTTTCCGCGCTTCTATAAGATATTGCGTAGCGGGCGAGAAGACCCGGGAGGAAAATTTTTGCCATGCGGCACTCGGAAGTCACTCTCGACGACAAATATGTGCTCGAAGATGGTCGCGCCTTCATCACCGGCGTGCAGGCCCTGCTCCGCGTTTTGCTGGATCGCAAGCGCCTCGACTGCAAGGCGGGGTTGAATACGGGCGGCTATCTGTCGGGCTATCGCGGGTCGCCGCTGGGCGGGCTCGACCAGCAGGCCGCGCGCATCAAGAAGCTTCTCACCGCGCATGATGTCGTCTTCCAGGAAGGCCTGAACGAGGACCTCGCCGCCACCGCCGTCTGGGGCAGCCAGCAGGCCAATCTGTTCCCCGGCGCGCTTTACGATGGCGTGTTCGGCATGTGGTACGGCAAGGCGCCGGGCGTCGACCGCACCGGCGACGTCTTCAAGCACGCCAACTTCGCCGGGACCTTCCCGACCGGCGGCGTCCTGGCGGTGGCCGGCGACGACCACGCCTGCAAGAGCTCGACTCTCCCGTCGCAATCAGAATTCGCCTTCCAGGACTTCGAGATGCCGGTGCTGTCGCCGGCCGACGTTCAGGAGGTGCTCGACTACGGCCTGCTCGGCATCTCGATGTCGCGGTTCTCAGGCCTGTGGACGGGCATGATCGCCCTGGCCGACACCATGGACTCGGGCGTGACCATCGACGTCTCGCTGGATCGCCACCAGATCGTGGTTCCCGAGTTCGCGTTCCCGCCCGGCGGTCTTGGCATCCGCCAGAAGGACCAGCCGATGGAGAAGGAGCGGCGCATGCGGCTCCACAAGATCCCGGCGGCCCTGGCGTTCGCTCGCGCCAACAATATCGACCGCGTGGTGCTGGGCGCCTCGCATGTGAAGGTCGGCAAGGCGCGCCTGGGCATCGTCTGCCAGGGCCAGGCCTACAAGGACGTTCTGGAGGCCTTCACGGCCATGGGCATGACCCTGCAGGAGGCCGCTGACCTCGGCGTCTCGATCTACAAGGTCGGCATGCCCTGGCCGCTGGAACCGCTGGGCCTGCGCGCCTTCGCCGCCGGTCTCGAGACCCTGATGGTCATCGAGCACAAGCGGGCCCTGATCGAGCCGCAAGCGCGCGCTGCGCTCTATGATCTGCCCGCCCAGGCGCGCCCGCGCGTGATCGGCAAGACTGATGAGAAGGGCGGCCCGCTGCTGTCGGAGCTGGGCTCGCTGTCGGTCGCCGAAATCGCGCTGGCCATCTATGACCGCCTGCCCCAGGGGCCGCACATGGAGCGGGCGCAGGCCTATCTGAACCGCGTCAGCGCCGCCGGCGTCGCCGCCGTCAGCCTTGCGGCCGATCAGGCCCGCAAGCCGTTCTTCTGCTCGGGTTGCCCGCACAACACCTCGACCAAGCTGCCCGAGGGCTCGCGCGCCCTGGCCGGGATCGGCTGTCACTACATGGCCGGGTTCAACGACCCGATGACCGACCTCAACACCCATATGGGCGGCGAGGGCCTGACCTGGGTGGGCGCTGCGCCGTTCACTTCGGAGAAGCACGTCTTCCAGAACCTTGGCGACGGCACCTACAATCACTCCGGTTCCTTGGCCATTCGCGGCGCCGTCGCGGCCGGGACCAACATCACCTACAAGCTGCTCTATAACGACGCGGTCGCCATGACCGGCGGCCAGCGCGCCGAAAGCGGCTTCACCCCCGCCCAGATCACCCGCCAGCTGGCGGCCGAGGGCGTGAAGAAGACTGTCATCGTCGTCGATGACCTGAAGCGCTACGAGGGCGTCAACGACCTGGCGCCGGGCGTCGAGATCTTCCCCCGTTCGGACCTGATGCGCGTGCAGGAAATGCTGCGCGAGACGCCCGGGACGACGGTGCTGCTCTACGATCAGACCTGCGCCACCGAAAAGCGCCGCCGCCGCAAGCGCGGCTCGATGCCCAAGGCCACCCAGCGCGTCTTTATCAACCCGCTGGTTTGCGAAGGCTGCGGCGATTGTTCGGTGAAGTCCAACTGCGTGTCGGTCGAGCCCCTGGCCACCGAGTTTGGCCGCAAGCGCAAGATCAACCAGTCGTCCTGTAACCAGGACTATTCCTGCGTCGAGGGCTTCTGCCCGTCGTTCATCACCCTGGAAGGCGCCGAGAGCGCCCAGTCCAAGAAGACGCCGGCGGCCCTGACCGCCGAGTCGACGCCGCTGCCCGAGTTCGAGTCGCTGACCGGCGTGCGCAAGATCCTGTTCACGGGCGTGGGCGGGACGGGCGTCACCACGGTGGCTTCGATCATGGCCATGGCCGCCCATATCGACGGCCGCGCCGGCAGCGTGGTCGATATGACGGGTCTGGCCCAGAAGGGCGGCTCGGTGTTCAGCCACGTCAAGATCGGCGAGACCGAGGAGACCATCGTCGGTGGCCGCGTGCCGGCCGCCAGCACCGATGTGCTGATCGCCTGCGACCTGCTGGTCGCCGCCAGCCCCGAGGGCCTGTCGCTCTACGCCAAGGACCGCACCCGGGCCTTCGGCAACAGCGACTTTGCTCCCACGGCCGACTTCGTCACCAGCCGCGACGTGCGCTTCGACAGCGGGGCCATGGCGCGCCGCGTGAAGGGCGCGACCAAGACCTTCGACGCGTGCCCGGCCCAGCGCCTGGCCGAGACCGAGTTCGGCGACGCCATCTACGCCAACATGATCATGGTCGGCTTCGCCTGGCAGCGCGGCGTGATCCCGCTGTCCAGCCGCGCGGTCTATCGGGCCATCAAGCTGAACGGCGTCGACGCCGAGGCCAACCTGCAGGCCTTTGAACTTGGCCGTCGCGTGGCCCATGACCCATCCACCCTGACGGTCAAGGAAGACACGACCCCGACGCCCGAGACCATGCCGCTGGACGCGCTGATCGCCCACCGCGTGGAGCAACTGACGGCCTATCAGAACGCCGCCTACGCCCAGCGCTATGCGGACAAGGTGGCCAAGGTCCGCAGCGCCGAAGTCGCCGTATCCGGCGAGGACGGCGGCTTGCCGCTGACCCGCGCGGCGGCGGTGAACCTCTACAAGCTGATGGCCTACAAGGACGAGTACGAGGTTGCTCGTCTGTATACGGACGGTCGCTTTGCGGCCGAGCTGTCCGGGACCTTCAAGGGCGGCAAGGCTAAGGTCTGGCTGGCCCCGCCGCTGCTTGCCCCCAAGGGCGCCGACGGCAAGCCCAAGAAGATCGCCTTCGGCGGCTGGATGCTGGATCTGGCCTTCCCGATGCTGGCCAAGCTGAAGGGCCTGCGCGGCACGGCGCTCGACATCTTCGGCAAGACCGAGGAACGCCGCATGGAGCGCGGCCTGATCACAGCCTACGAGACGGGTCTGGACCGTTTGGCCGCTGGGCTTTCAGCGGAGAGCCTGCCTCTGGCGCTGAAGATCGCCGAGGTCCCCCAGCAGATCCGGGGCTTCGGCCACGTGAAGGAAGCCTCGGTCAAGGTCGCCAAGGCGGCCGAGGAAAAGCTGTGGGGGCAGTGGGGGTAGGGGCGACGTCGATCAAATAGACCGATTTCCCCGGCGAACGCCGGGGCCCAGATTCATCCGCGGCGGTTGGGGATGACGCGCCATCACGCGGCGTTCATCGAATGACTGCGGATGGGTTCGATCTGGATCCCGGCATTCGCCGGGAAGGTTGGGTTTATGGGGAGAAGCGAGAGGCGGTTCGCGAACCAAGTCTGACCCTCGGAAAATCCTCCCCCAGCGGGGGAGGAGGCCAAAGGCCGGAGGGGGAAGCGCCGCTGATCCGGCCTCTTCCCCCTCCGTCGGCTTCGCCGACACCTCCCCCGCTGGGGGGAGGATTTGGCCCGCCATCCACCCCAAGTCGTCACTCCAAACCTCCGCTTCTCACCGCAAGAACGGCACCTTCACCGTCCCATAGGTCGCCGCGCGCCAGACCCACTCCAGCGGGCCGTAGTGGAAGCGCTTGAACCACAGGGTCGCCACCACGCCCTGGACGACCAGGAAGCCTAGCCCCAGCAGCAGCGCCGTCCCCTGCGGCAGCCATTTCCAGGCGCCCAGGCCAAAGCCGTAGAACACCGGCACCCAGATCAGTGATTGCAGCACGTAGAAGGTCAGGGTCATGCGACCCATGGGGGCCAGGCGCTCCAGGAGCTTGCGCCCCACGCCCTGATAGGCCTCGACGATCAGCAGCACATAGATCCCCATCACCGAGACGTCGAACCAGCCGCCCATCAGGTTCCCGAGCAGCTTGCGGGCCATGGGCGCGGCGGTGGCGTCGGGCAGCAGGGCGGCCAGCGGGGCCTGGCCAAAGCGGGCCATAAGAGCGACCACGATCAGCGCGACCAGGGCTCGGCGGCGCTGCCGGACATACCGCTCGGGGGCGTCGAACACACCGGCGCGACCCAGGCTTAGACCCACCAGGAACAGGGCCAGGATCTGGAACAGGCGGCCGGTCTCGATGAAGAACCACCACTTGAAGCTCTGGCCCTGCCAGACGTTCCAGGTCAGCATCGGGCCGAGAGCGGCGTCGCGATAGAAGGCCGGACCCGTGTCGCCCCAGTGATGCGGCGCAGCGTTGGCCCAAGCCGCGCCCGAGGCGGCGCTGATGATCTGGAAGGCCAGCAGCGGCTGGGCGAGCAGCACCGCCGCGACCGCCAGGATCACCTTGGTCGGGGCGCGATAGAACGGGATCAGCAAGAGGCCCAGCGGCGCCAGCACCATCAGGATGTCGCCGCGATAGACGAGGCTATGGGCCAGGCCGATCAGGGCCAGCACCACCATCCGCCAGGCGAAGCGACCTGAGAAATTGGTTCCCCGCCGGTCAGCCTTGTCCATCAACAGGAAGAAGCTGAGGCCAAAGCAAAGGGTCAGCAGGCTGAACGCCTTGCCCATGAAGAAGGTGGTGAAGATCGTGTGGGTCAGGTTCTGGTTCGGCGCGGCCCAGTAAATCTCATACTGCTCGAACATGTGAACCATGTAGACGCCGATCAGGGCGAAGGCCCGCAACGTGTCGATCAGCAGGTTGCGAGCGGGCGCGGCCGGCGTGCCATCCATCTTGTCATCCCCCCGGTTCGACGTCTGAGCGCCGTGCGGGCTGACCATGCCGCGTTTGCTAGCGCTGTCAATCAAGGAGAGGGCCTCGTGGCTGGCGGATCGGAACGCCTCGTCTAAGGTGGCGGCATGAGCGAGTTTGATTTCGACGCGGTGGTGGTGGGCGCCGGCGCTGTGGGGTTGGCCTGCGGCTACGCCCTGTCGCGGCGCGGTCTGGTGGTCGCGGTCCTGGAAGAGCAGGGGCGGATCGGCGAGGGCGTGTCGTCCCGCAATTCCGAGGTGATCCACGGCGGGCTCTACTATCCGACGGGTTCGCTCAAGGCGAAGCTGTGCGTCGAGGGGCGGCGCGCGCTGTACGCCTTCTGCGACGCTCACAAGGTGCCCTACAAGAAGTGCGGCAAGCTGGTGGTGGCCACGTCCGAGGATGAGATCGCGCGGCTGGACGCTATCTGGGACCAGGCCCTGGCCAACGACGTCGAAGGCATGGAGAAGCTGACCGGCGCCCAGGCCCAGGCGTTGGAGCCCGGACTCAACGCCCATGCCGCGCTGCTGTCCCCCGAAAGCGGCGTGTTCGCCAGCCACGACTACATGCTGGCCCTGCAGGGGGAGATCGAGGCCGCTGGCGGGGCGGTGGTGCTGTCGACGCCTCTCGAGGGCGCCGAGCCGCTGCCGGGCGGCGGCTTCCGGATCCGGGCCGGCGGCGCTGAGCCCACCGACCTGACCTGTCGGCTGCTGGTCACCGCGCCGGGTCTATCGGCGCAAGCGGTGGCGGGCTGGATCCAAGGCTATCCCGCCGAACGCATTCCTAAGGCCCATTTCGGCAAGGGCGTCTATTTTCGACTCAGCGGCAAGGCGCCGTTCCAGCGTCTGATCTATCCGCCCCCCATCCACGGGGCGCTGGGCACGCACTATCGTAACGACATGGGCGGACAGGCGGTGTTCGGTCCGGATTTGGAGTACGTGCCGACGCCCGACTATTCGATCGACCCGGGCAAGGCCGAGGCGTTCGCCGCCTATATCCGCAAGTTCTGGCCGGACCTGCCGGCGGATCGGCTGGTTCCCGACTATGCGGGCGTGAGGCCCAAGCTGCATGGGCCTGATGAAGCCCAGCCGGACTTCCAGTTGCGAGGCGTCGAGGATCACGGACTTCCAGGTCTGATGGCGCTCTTCGGCATTGAGAGCCCCGGCCTGACGAGCTCGCTGGCGATCGGCGAGACTGTGGCCGAGCGGCTCGCCTGATCGAAGCGGCTAGAGGGGCGGATCGCAAGCCGAAGCTCCCGCGTTGACACCAGGGCCGCGCGCCACGATGGTCGCGGCCCGCAACGCCTCCCCCGGAGTTCGCCTTGAGCACCATCCTGCACGCCATGCTGGGCAAGGGCCTTGGCGGTCTTGAGCAGGTTTTCCTCGACTACCAGCCGATCCTCGAAGCCTGGGCGGCGCGCCGCGGCGATCGATGCTTAGGCGTCGTCCGTAGAGGCGGCAAGGTCGCGGCGGCCCAGGCTGAACGCAGGCCGCCGTTGAGCGTCATGCCGGCCCTGACGGACTGGGATCCGATCACGATCGGCGCCGCGCGCGACCTTGTGAAGGCGCATCAGCCCGCGCTCATTCTCAGCCACGGCCAGCGCCCTGCCCGTGTCTTCGACAAGGCCGCGCCGGCCGGTGTCGTACGCGCCGTCTGCCTGCACAAGCCGTCTTTCGACGTTGTGCCGGGCACGCACTATGTGTGCGTCGGCCGGCATCTGGCGGCGTTGGCGATCGAACGGGGAGCCCCTGCGGATCACGTGTGGTTCGTGCCCAATGCGGTCAAGCCGCCCCGCGCCCAAGCCCATCCCTTCGCCGTGGACGGAGCGGCGGTCAGGATCGTCGCCGCCGGACGGCTTCACCCCAAGAAGGGATTTGATGTCCTCATTCACGCGATCAGCAAGCTGCGCGCCTGGGACTACGAGGTGACTTGCGAGATCGCGGGTGAGGGCGACGAACGCGGCGCGCTGGAGGCGCTGATCCGCGAACTCGACCTCGAGGCCTGCGTCAGCCTGAAGGGCTGGACCGAAGATGTGGCCGGCTTTCTGGCGACCGGCGATCTCTTCGCGTTCCCCTCGCACCAGGAGGGCTTCCCCCTGACCCTGCTGGAGGCGATGGCGGTCGGCCTGCCGGTCGTGGCCAGTGAGATCGACGGGCCGCTTGAGATCCTGACGGACGGGACTGACGGCCGCCTAGTGCCTGACGATGATCCGGACCGTCTCGCCGAGGCTCTCGCCGAGTTGATCAGCCAGCGCGACGTCGCACAGCGTCTGGGCGCGACCGCGCGCCAACGGGTTTTGAACGAATACAGCCCCGAGGAACTGACGCGGCGCCTGGAAGCTGCGCTGGATGGAATGACATCCCGGACTTGATGCGAGGCGCGCTTGGGCGTATGACCCCCGTCCGTCCTGGCTATGGCTGGGTAGCTCAGATGGTTAGAGCGGTGGATTCATAACCCACAGGTCGGCGGTTCGATCCCGCCCCCCGCCACCAGGACGGACTGATTTCCCCCTAAAATGTAAATCAGTTGTCGCCTTGGGCGGTGACGTGCGTGCGGCTTGCCTACCTCAGGCCAGGTCTTCTTGACCGACGAGCTCCCAATCTTTCGACCCTTTCGAGCGAAGTCCCAAGGCTTTAAAATCAAACGCTTAGAGGCCTTTCAAACGCTTTGGATGATGCCATCTAGCGCTAGAGGGCTCTAGGCGCGTTCGGTCGAGGGCTCGGGCAGCTTGGCCCTAAGCGAACAGGAAAAGCCTTCAGGCGGGTAGGCCATGGTCGCTTCGCCCTTAAGTTCGCCTCTTAGGCTGCGCTCGATCAGCCGCGAGCCGAAACCCTTGCGAGTCGGCGGAGTCACGGGCGGACCGCCCGCCTCCGTCCACTGGCACTCAAGCCAACGCGCCTCTGGATCATACCGCCAAGCAAGGTCCACTCGCCCCTCGGCGTTGGACAGCGCGCCGTACTTTAGAGCGTTGGTGGCCAGCTCGTGGAAAATCAAAGCCATGGTGAGGGCGCCCCCCGGCTGCAGGCGTACGGGCGGACCCGTGATCTCGACACGGGCGCCTGCTTCGTCGAAGGGGCGCAAGGCCCGTTCGGCGACTTCGCGCAAGGAAGCTCCGTGCCAGCTCTCGCGCGTGAGGATGTCATGCACGCCTGAAAGGCCCATCAGTCGGGCCTCGAACTTTTCGAACGCCGCTGTCGGGCTCGGCTCGTTCCGCAGCGTCTGGGCGGCCATCGACTGCACTGTGGCCAGGGTGTTCTTCACGCGGTGGTTCAGCTCGTTGATCAGCAGGCGTAGCTGAGCCTGGTGGTGTTGCTGTGCGCTTTCGGCCTGCTTGCGGTGGCTGATGTCTGAGAGGATCACGACCGCATAGGGAGGCTCGTCGGGCGGGCTGACCTTCGAACCGGTCAGGTTCAGCCAGAGGATTTCGCCCGGCGCCCCGCCGACAAACCGGCGGTCGGCGGCGTAGGTGTTGATCTGGCCAGACCACAAGGCCTGGCCGTCGGCGATCGCCTTGCTGAGGTCGTCCTCATGCACCAGGGCGGCCATGCGTGTGCCCACCAACTGGTCCCGGGCGCGGCGCAAGATGGCGCAGAAACTGTCGTTGGCCTCCAGGATGGTCCCATCCTGCGTCAGGCGCGCCACGCCCATGGCGGTCTGGTCAAAGACGGCCCGATAACGCGCCTCAGCCGCTTCCAGAGCCCGGCGCGCCAGGACGCCGGCGGTCACCACCTCGGTGTAGAGCACAAGGCCGCCGATCTCTCCGTCGTCGGTGCGCCATGGCGCCATCGACCAGCGGATCCACTCCCTACGTCCGTGGCGATCGACATAGGGATCGCCATCGTGGCGCAGTTCGACGCCCTCGGCGAGAACGCGTGCATGCAGGTCGCGCCACTTTTGCGGCACCTCGGGAAAGACGTCGTAGTGGAGACGGCCAATCAAAGGCAGGTCAGGCGCCATGTCCTGGTCGGTCAAGTACCGGCTCGACGCCGCCAGATAGCGCATCTGATTGTCGAAGATGGCGATGCCCAGCGGCGCGTGCTTCAGCGCCGTCGTGACGCTGGCGGATGCGGCCATGGGGGCGCTGGGCTGGGGCGGCGCTTTGTCGATCATCGCGCCGCCATCGTATCGCCTGAAGGTAAGGCTTGGATTGACGTTCCCGTGAGGCGGGCGCTTCAGCCCGCTACGGGAAAGACGCGGGTCTGCTTGACCACCCCGTAAGCGAAGCTGGTGTCTATCGAGGCGATACCTGGGATGGCGTGCAGCTTGCGGCGCATGAAATCCTCATAGGCCTCCAGGCTTTCGACGATCACGCGCAACAGGTAGTCGTCGCCGCCGGCCAGCAGAAAGCAGTCGAGGATCTGATCGATCCGCGCCACCGCATCCTCGAAGCCCTTGATCAGATCCTGGCCATGGCGGTCCAGCCGAACGCGGACAAAGACCGTGATCGGCAGGCCATAAGCCTTCTGGTCCACCAGGGCCGTATAGCCGGTGATCACGCCCTCGGCTTCGAGATTGCGCACGCGCCGCAGACAGGGCGAGGGCGACAGGTTCACCCGCTCGGCGAGTTCCTGGTTGGTCAGCCGGCCATCCTTCTGCAGTTCACGGATGATCTGACGATCTTTGGTGTCCATACGTCGTTCCTGAGCAGGATCTGCCAAAACAGGCGCTCAACATAGCAGACTTTGCAATTCCACGCGTCTCTCCTGGCGCCACAGTGGCGTCAAAGGGAGCAGCACATGCGCGACGACCAGACCGGCTTTTCCACGCGGGCGATCCATGCGGGATACGATCCCGCCGACGAGCATGGCGCGCTGACCCCGCCGCTCCACCTGACCTCAACCTTCGCCTTCGAGAGTGCCGAGGCGGGCGGCGAGATGTTCGCCGGGACTCGGGAGGGGCACTTCTATTCGCGGATCTCAAATCCCACGACGGACCTTCTGGAGCGCCGCCTCGCCAGCCTTGAGGGCGCCGAGGCGGCGGTCGCCACGGCTTCGGGGATGGGCGCCATCACCGCTACGCTGTGGAGCTTCCTGCGCGCGGGCGACGAGGTGATCACCGACCAGACCCTCTATGGCTGCACCTTCGCCTTTCTGCGGGATGGTCTGACGCGCTTCGGCGTGACGGTGAAACAGGTCGATATGACCAGGCCCGAAGCGCTGGCGGACGCCATCTCCGACCAGACCCGGATCGTGTATTTCGAGACCCCGGCCAATCCGAACATGCGTCTGGTCGACATCGCCGCGATCACCCGCATCGCACATCGCGCCGGGGCCAAGGTGGTGGTCGACAACACCTACGCCACGCCGTGCCTTACGCGACCGCTTGCGCTGGGCGCGGACATCGTCGTGCACTCGGCGACGAAGTATCTGGGCGGGCATGGCGATCTTGTCGGCGGCATCGCCGCCGGCGGCGTCGAAGACATGGCCCGCGTGCGCTTGTGCGGCGTGAAGGACATGACCGGCGCGGTGATGTCGCCGTTCACCGCCTTCCTGGTCCTGAGGGGGCTGAAGACCCTGTCGCTACGCATGGGTCGCCACAGCCAGAGCGCCCAGACCGTCGCGCGTTGGCTTGAGGACCATCCGGCGGTGGAGCAGGTGTTCTATCCCGGCCTCCAGAGCTTTCCACAGCGCGACCTGGCGGCGCGCCAGATGATGTCGGGCGGCGGCATGATGGCGTTCGAGCTGAAGGGCGGCCATGCGGCGGGCGTGGCGATGATGAACCGGTTGGAGTTGATCCGCCGCGCCGTATCGCTCGGCGACGCCGAAACCTTGATACAGCACCCGGCCAGCATGACCCATTCGCCCTACACGCCCGAGGAGCGCGCGGCGGCCGGCATCGGCGAGGGCATGGTGCGCCTGTCCATCGGCCTTGAGGACGTCTCCGATATCCTGGCGGACCTGGAGATGGCGCTGGAGCCGCTGAAGATCCCAGAACTGGCCTGAGGCAGAGCCTCAGCAGTCGAGGAACTTCACCTCAGCGGCCTCGTAACGCATGTCACTGGCGGTGAAGAGACCCGATAGTCCCAACAGCGTGCAGCGGCCGACGGCGAGATAGACCGGAATATCCTTCAGATAGGCGCTCATGCGGCCCTTGTCCTCGAACCGACGCGCGAACGCCGCATGGTCGAGAAGATCGCCGATCCGTTCCATCAGCGGGCTGTTGATATAGACCCCGCCGCGTGCGGCGAAGATCAGAGCCGCGTCGCCGGCGAAGGCGCCCAGCAGGGCGCTGAAGATCGAAACTGCTTCGCGCGCGCCAGCGTCTCCGTCACGGGCGCGATGGATGATCAGGTCGTCGTCATCCGTCGCAGCGCCGCCTAGCGCGGCGTGGATGTCGATCAGGCCGGCTTGGGATAGAAAGTGTTCGGCCGACACCCGGCCGTGCCGGGCCTGCAGCGCCTGGAAGACGGGGACTTCGCGGGGCTCGCCCGGCGTGAAGTCGATATGGCCGCCCTCGCTGACCACAGGCGTCCAACCGTCTGTGCGATGCGGCGTCAGGCCGGCTACGCCAAGGCCCAGGTTTGGGCCGATCACGGCGATCTGGGCGTTGCGAGACGGCTTGCCGTCGTGGATCAGGCGCATCGCCGACGGATCCAGGCGCGGCGCGCCCAGCGCGCAGGCGGCGAAGTCGTTCAACAAGGCGACGCGCGGCGTCTTCAGCACAGCTCGCAGCCAGGCCTGGGTGACGGTGAAGTCGCCCGCCGTCAGCGCGATTGCGCCATCGATCTCAGGACCCGCCCCGCAGACGGCGGCTCCGATCAGTTCTTCCGCGGCGTTGGCGGACAGGGCGTCGATCAGGTGTTGCTCAAGCGCTTTCAGGGATGTGCAGGGGAGTTCGCGATGCGTGCGAGGCGCGTCCCCGGGGGGCACAAGCGCCAGGGCAAGGTCGCGCCCGTTCACATCGGCGAGCAGGACCGATCCCTTGGCCATGGTGTCTCCTCCGCGCCAGCGTCTTTGACCAGCTTTCGCGCTCCTCTGACAACAGGGGTCGCTAGGTGAGCTTGGCCCGATCCTTCCCGCTGTGACAAGGCTGTCATCGGCCAGTGAAGGCCAAAACCTCAAATTGGGTGCGCGGCGACGTTAACCTTCACTGCAAAAATCTTACTTCTGCACGGCCGATTAACTGCGTCGTGCGTTTATCGACCCATGGCGAAGCACGCGTCCGGCGCGGACCAAGATCGAAGAGCGGCCGTCCGCATTCAGACACAGAGGTCCGGCAAAGTTCTCTGCGGCGCCTTTGCGTGGGACTGCGTGATCCGCGATCTTTCCAGCCAGGGCGCGCGCGTGCAGATGCTGACGGGCGGCGGCGCGCCGACGGGGCAGGCTCAGTTGGTGGATTTGGATGCGGGCTTGGCGCACGACGTGACCGTGGCCTGGCAGCGCGAGCGCGAAGTCGGCATGCGCATCATCCGAACCTATGACCTGCGAGGGCTGGCGCCTGCGGCCGCCGGGACCGCGAAGCGGATCTGGAAAGCGTCTCGATCGGACATCCCGACGGGCTGAAGCCTTCTGGGTTCGAGAGGGCGTCCAAAGCGGCGCTCAAGACCTTTGCTCTGAGACCAGCAGGCTTCAGTCCAAAAGAAAACGGACCCCGACCCGCCGATCGAGATCCGTCTATGTGATTGTATTCGTTTGGGCTTGGTTGGGGATCATACCCCGTCGCGCGATGCTTCGTCAGCCATGGCCCGAACCAGATCGAGCACTTGGCGGCGGACGCGGCCGCGCGCGATCCTCGGGAACACCTCAGCCAGTTCAAGGCCTTCGGGCGTGGTGAGAAACTCCTGCACCACCTTCTCGGCCCGAAGGCCGGCGTCGTCCATGTCCGCGCCGCTCATCGGGTCGGCGAGGCCGTCGAAGAAGAACGATACCGGGACCTGCAACGTCTTGGCGATTTCATAGAGCTTGCTGGCGCTCACGCGGTTGGCGCCGCGCTCGTACTTCTGGACCTGCTGGAAGGTCAGGCCCAGGGAGTCGGCCAATTGTTCCTGGCTCACGCCGAGCAGCTTACGGCGCATGCGCACGCGACCCCCGACATGCAGATCGACGGGGTTGGGGCGCCGGCCTTCGGTGTCTTCGCTCATGTTTCTTCCGCCTCCAACGGTTGTCCCGTGAAAATGACACGACCGTTACGTTGGTGGAAGCGAGCCAACCTTGGCGCGGCGTTACGTCGCGATGTCGACACTTCCTCCCCCGCATTCGAGGAAGGCTAGCGGGCTCAACTACGATTCGCCGCCAACCAGAGCTTGCCCTGCGCCCGCGTGGCGCGAGTCATCCGGCGTCGATTTCGTTGGGCGCATCCGACGCGATGGCTTTCGCCGTAGCCGGAGGAAACTCAGGCAGCGGCTTCGGCGCTGTTGGCGTCTTCTCCCGCGAGAAGGCTATTGAGCACCAGGGCGAGGCGCTCTGGTTTGATCGGCTTCTCGACGACGTCCTGCATGCCCGCAGCGAGATAGGTTTGAACGTCGGACGGGTCGGCGTTGGCGGTCAGGGCCACGATCGGCGCGGAGCCAGAGCGACCGCCTAGTTCGCGGATGGCGCGCGTGGCGGCGACGCCGTCCATGCGCGGCATTTTGATGTCCATAAGGATAAGATCGAAGCGGCCGCTGCGCGCCATCTCGACGGCTTCCACGCCATCAACAGCCTGCTCGGAGGTGCAGTCGAACATGTCGCAGAGCGCCTCGGCGACCATGCGATTGGTGGCGTTGTCGTCGACGATCAGGATGTGCGCCGAGCGACCGCCCACGGGCTCTGCGGACTCGTGGGTCACCGCTTCGGCGGCGGCCGGTGCCAAGGACAGGCAGAACCCCACCGTCAGGCCGGCGCCGCGATTGGCCTCGGCGACCAGGCGACCGCCCATCGCCCGAACGACACGCTGGGCTAGCGCAAGGCCCACGCCCAGGGCCATCTCGCTGCGATCCTGCGCGCCCACGGCGCCGAGCGGATCGTTGACCCGGCGCACCCGGTCTTCGGCGTGTCCGCCGGCGTTGTCGCGCAACTGGCAGTCCAGAGAGATCCGATCGCCCTCCGCGCGCGCAGAGAGGCGCGCTTCGGTCATACCGCGCCCGGCCGACAGGGCGTTCTCGACCAGGATGTCGATGACTTGCAACAGGCGTTCGCTGTCGATCTCGACGCCGCATTCGGGGTCGCCATCGTAGGAAACCAGAAGGGTGGAGCCCCCTTCGGCGGCCCGGCTTCCCCACCGAGCTTCGACCAGGTCGGCGAAATCGCGCAGTCGCGTGGGAACAGAGTTCAGGGACAGATCGCCGTTCACGGAGCGATTCAAATCCACCGCGCGCCCGACCGTCTCGCTCATATCGCGGCTGGTGTCGCCGATGGCTCGGACGAAGGCCGCAGCGTCGGGCGTCAGGCGCTGCTGTTCAAGGCGTTCGGTGATGGCGAGGACGCCGTCCAGGTGCGCGCCGATATCGACGGCCATACGCTCAACCATGGCCATGGCGTCGCGCGCTTCGCGCTGGCGGCGTCGGTGAGACGCCAGCAGGGACGCCAACCCGCCGACGCCGACGTAGCGTCCGTCAGCGTCGACTGCGACATAGGCGGTGCGGAAGATGGGCGTGGGGCTGTCGGCGAGGGCGTTGACGAACGTGTTGGCCTCGGTGGCGACAGTCACCACGCGGGGTGACGTGTCCATGATCTCAGAGATCGGGCGATCGGCGAGGACGGCGCCTGCGACCCGCATCATGCCCTGGAACACGTCCCGATAGACGAGGCCCAGCGGCGCGCCGTCATCGACCACGGCGAGCGCGGCGATCGTCGGATCGGCGTCGAACATCGCCCCCACGGTCGCGCTGGAGCAGCCCGGCGCGATAGGGGCGAGAGGTTCGATCAGGCGGGACAGCGTTTCCATACGGCGCTTCGTCAACGGCTTGGGATTGCACCATGCCTCGCCCGCCCTTGCGGAGTCGTTAAGGTGGTACCGCTCTCATTGAGGCGATCCGCTATGATCGGCTTTGAACGCCTGACGATGGCGCGAAAAAGGGGGCGGCGGATAGTCCGCCGCCCCCTCAAGGTTTTCGTCGCAGCGGCTACCAGGACTTGCTGATCGCGATCCCGTAGAGACGCGGTTCGGCGGTGATCACGTTGGTGAACAGGCCCGAGCTGTCGTCGGTGGTGTAGGCGTCGACGATTGGAGTCTTGTTGCCGATGTTCTTGACGTAGGCGTCGATGGCGAGGCCCCACTCAGGCTTTTCGACCTTCAGGGTGATGTTGCCATTGTCCCAAGACTTCAGGGTGTCATAGGCGGTGTTGTAAACGCGAGCGAACTGCTTGCTCTGGCGGTAGTAGTCGCCGCGCAGCGTCGCCGACCACCCGTCAGACAGTTCGAACCTGTACTGAGCGCCGACCGAGGTGGTCCAGTGCGGAGAGTTGGGCAACTCATTGCCCGAGAGATCCGCCGCAGTGCCCTCGATCGAGAAGCCCGACCCGTAGGTGTAGAGCCCAACGCCGTTGGCCAGGAACGCAGCTGTCGCCGCGGGAAGGCCCGCGCCGCCAGCCGCAGCCGGGGCCGCCAGGAAGCCTTGATAGGCGGCCGCGCCCGAGCAGGCGAAGGGCAGGGTCGCGCCCGCGCCGGCGCCCAGGATCGTGGCGACGCCTGCGGTGCTAAGCACGCAGTTTGCGCCGACCGACGAAGCGTTCGGGCCGACCTTCACCACCGTATAGGCCGGGTTCGACTGGGTGCGGTTCATGGTGTCGATCGAGCTGACCCCGGCGCCGATCTTGGTCTTCAGGTAGCCGACGTTGGCGTTCAGGCGCAGGTTGCGGACCGGGGACCAGATCGACTCCAGTTCGAAGCCGTGGACCTTGGCGTCCACGTTCTCGTTCACCGAGGTCCGGTTCACGATCTTCGAGATCTGGTAGCCCTTGTAGTCATACGAGAAGGCGGTCGCGTTGAAGAGCAGGCTGCCGCCCAGCATCGTGTTCTTCGTACCGACTTCGATCGCGTTGACGAACTCGGGCTCGAAGGTCTGCTTGATGCCGATCGAGTTGGCCGGGACGCCCGGGTTGATGCCGCCGCCTTTGTAGCCCTTCGAGTAGAAGGCGTAGAGCAGGGTGTCGTCGGTGAAGCCGAGTTTGGCCTTGTAGTCGACGCCGGCGCGACCGGTCGTCTCATTGAACCGTGCGCGCTGATCAGGATTGGTCGGATTCAAGGTCAGGCCATAGCCCGGGGCCAGAAGCACGGTCGAGTAGTTCTTGACCGCCTTTTTGTCGCGGGTTTGGCGCAGGCCCAAGGTGAACTTCAGGTCGTCATTGACCTGATAGTACACTTCGCCGAGGAGGGCGTCCGACACCAGATTATAGGGCGTCCGGTTGTCATAGTAGTTGTGACCATCGCCCGTAGGATTGGCCGAGGTGTCGATCCCGATGCAGTTGGCGGTCGTCGCCGGGTTACAGTTCGGATTGCCGGTCCGGGAAAAGTTCAGGGCCAGCGACGACAGCGTCAGCGAGTTGCCAATCACGTAGTAGTCGGTGAGCGTCCGATAGGTGAAGTGAATGGCGCCGACTGTGAAGTTCAGCGGGCCGTCGAAGGCCGACTGCAGTCGAAGTTCCTGGCTGAACTGCTCGGAGCGGCCCGACGAGATGTCGAGGGTGGTGAACTTGTTGGTCCGTCCCACCTGCGGGTCGGTGAAGAAGCCGCCCGGCGTGAACGGCGTGTTGTTGAACGGCACCGCCGCGACGTTGCGGTTGTAGTCCTGCTTCGTCCAGACGCTGCCCTTGCCGTACGAGGTCATCGACGTGAAGGTCAGTTCGTCGCTCAGGTCATAGTTCAGCGTGAACTGATAGGTGTTTGAGCCTGACTGATAGATCGGGTCCTGTCCCGTCTCGATCTCGCGCAAGTTGGTCGAGGTGGTGTCCCCGGCGTTCACATCACCCGAGGTGAAGCCGAAGATGTTGCCGAGCAGGCCCGTCAGCGACCCCGAGGAGTTGACGGTGCCGTAGGCGGTCGGGGCGTACAGTGAGCCGGGCAGGCAGCCCTGTGTCAGGAACACGCGGGCCGCGCCGGTGGGCACGCCGCCGACGGTCGCCGGTCCATTGTCCTTCGTGCAGAGTTGCTTGCCGGTGCGGGCGCGGCTGTCGTTCTCGTGGAAGCGTTCCCACAGGAAGTTGGTGCGCAGCTTCTCGGTCGGGTTGAACATCACCTGGACGCGGGTCGAGTAGAGATCCCGGTCGTCGACCTTGTTGCCGTTGAAGGTGTTGGTGACGAAGCCGTCGCGCTTCAGCGTGGTTCCCGCCAGGCGGATAGCCAGCTTGTCGCCGAAGATCGGCACGTTCACCATGCCGCGCAGCTTGATCGCGTTGTAGTTGCCGTACTCGGCGCGCACGTTCGCCTCGAACATGTCGGTGGGCTTGGCCGTGATCACGTTGACCACGCCGCCGGTGGCGTTGCGGCCGTAGAGCGTGCCTTGCGGGCCGCGCAGCACTTCGACGCGCTCGACGTCGTAGAACTCTGCTTCGAACAGGTTGCCGGACTGCTGGGGGGCGTTGTTCATGTGAACGCCCACGCCCTGGTCGGCCGACGCGCCGACGGCCTTGGCGCCGATCCCGCGGATCTGGAAGTTGAAGCTGTTGGTGAAGTTGCTCTTGGCGAAGGTGACGTTCGGAATCGCCAGCTGCAGGTTGGGGCCGCCGTCGATCTTCTGGGCTTCCAGGCTGTCCTGGCTGAAGGCCGACACCGCGATCGGCACGTCCTGTAGCGCTTCTTCCTTCTTCTGAGCCGTAACGACCAGCTCCTCGATGACCGTCGTGTTCTGTTGGGCGAACGCGGGGACGGCGAAACCGGAGATCGCGACCGCCGAAGCGCCCATGATCAATAGGCTCCGCATACGCAGAGTGTGCGACATTGAATTCCCTCCCTGAACGCAAGCGGCGCCTTATGGGTGGAGCCTGCAAGCGTCGATGTTTCCTCGGCGCCGTACTGTTTTCACCGCGTGGGCGTACGGCGAGCCCCTCGCAGCATTGGGAGATTGCATACTTGCGTTTGAAGGCTGTCAACTGGCCTAGATGTAAGTGAACAGCGATAGGTTACGCCTTTTCACTTTCCGGGAGGCCCTGTTCTCCTGATGCGGGTAAGTTTCCACACGATTAGAAGAAACGGTTTGTGATTTCCCTTGCGGAACTCTGCCCTCGGATGTGGCCAATAGGCCATTCATAGCGCGATATATGGTTAGTTCGTGGGCGAAAGAGTTCGCTTCTTTTCGTGGGCACAGTATCGCCTGAGTCGCGGGGCGAGGCTTCGGATGGTTCCGGGGGCGGCCCACCTCGTGTAGAGGGGGGCCATGTTCCCCTCTTTCATGGACACCGAGAGGCCCGCATGAGCCCCCGTGAGCGCCAGGCCGCCCTGGTTCTGTTCTCCGGCGGTCAGGACAGCAGCGTCTGCCTGGCCTGGGCCTTGGCGCGATATGATCGCGTCGAGACGGTCGGCTTCGACTATGGCCAGCGGCATGCGGTCGAGATGGAGGCGCGTCAGGCCGTGCGTCGCGAGATCGCAGCCCGGTTTCCGAACTGGGCGCAGCGTCTCGGCGAAGACCACGTGCTGGACATCCGCAGCTTCGGCGCGGTGGCCCAATCGGCCCTGACCGCCGATCGCGCCATTGAGATGACCGAGCGGGGACTACCCTCGACCTTCGTGCCGGGGCGCAACCTTGTGTTCCTGACCTATGCGGCGGCCCTGGCCGACCGACGTGGGATCGACGATCTGGTCGGCGGCATGTGCGAGACCGATTTCTCCGGTTATCCCGATTGTCGACGCGACACGCTGGACGCGATGCAGGCCGCCCTCAACCTGGGCATGGATCGTGACTTTCATATCGAGACGCCGCTGATGTGGCTGACCAAGGCCCAGACCTGGGGGCTCTCCAAGCAACTGGGCGGCGAAGCGCTGGTCCAGCTAATCGTCGAGGAGAGTCATACCTGTTACCAGGGGGAGCGAGGCCAACTGCATGCCTGGGGGCATGGGTGCGGGACGTGTCCCGCGTGCGAACTGCGCGAGAAGGGCTACGTCGAATGGGGCGCGGCGGGGCGCGAGGCGCTGGCCCAATGACCTATTCGGTCAAGGAGATCTTCCTCACCCTGCAGGGCGAGGGCGGACAGGCGGGCAAGGCCGCCGTGTTCTGCCGGTTCTCAGGTTGCAATCTGTGGAGCGGTCGCGAACAGGACCGCGCCAAGGCGGTCTGCACGTTCTGCGACACCGACTTTGTGGGAACCGACGGCGAGAACGGGGGCAAGTTCGCCACCGCCGATGATCTGGCGGCGGCCGTTGAGGCCCAGTGGAATGGCGGTCCGGACAATCGTCTGGTGGTCTGTACCGGGGGCGAGCCGTTCCTGCAGTTAGACGAGGCGGCGATCACGGCCTTGCATGCGCGCGGTTTCCAGATCGCCGTCGAGAGCAACGGCACGCTTCCCGCACCCCTAGGCGTCGACTGGATCTGCATCAGCCCCAAGGCCGACGCGCCCGTCGTCCAGACGTCGGGTCAGGAGCTGAAGTTGGTGTTCCCGCAGGAAAAGGCGATGCCCGAGCGCTTCGCCGATCTGGATTTCGAGCGGTTCTATCTCCAGCCGATGGACGGGCCTGACCGCGACGCAAACACGCAATTGGCCGTGGCCTATTGCCTTTCTCACCCACAATGGCGTTTAAGCGTCCAAACGCACAAATATCTCGGCCTGCCCTGACGGATAAGGCGCGCGACTTGGTGACAGGGTCGTTGCGCTAGAGCCTCCCAGGCCTAGTCAAAGAAGCAACAGATGAAGCCCGTCTTCGAGATCACGAAGGCCGCGTACTTCGACGCGGCTCACTACATTGAGCAGGGTCCGCAGGACCATCGCTATCGCAAGCTGCACGGTCACTCGTTCAAGGTCGAGGCCAGCGTGCGGGGCGAGATGCTGGACGCCGGTTGGGTGGCGGATTTGGACACGCTGGACGTCGCGCTGAAGGCGGTCGCTACGGAACTGGACCACGGGCTGCTGAACGACAAGCCAGGTCTTGAAGTGCCGACGCTTGAGCGCCTGTGTCTCTATTTCGCTGAGCGCCTGAAGGTCCGGTTCCCCGGGCTTTCGCGGGTGGTGCTGTCGCGTCCGACGATCGGCGAGACCTGCTCGCTGTCGCTGTAGCCGGGTCTACTCTTCTTCTTGGCGATGATCGGCGAGATTGCTCTTGTCGCTGTCGCCGGGGATGATCGCCTTTCCGGTGGCGACGACGGCCTTGCCGCCGACCTTGGCCGCGCCGCCCACGACGGCGCCGGTGACGCCGATCGCCGTGCCAGCGACCGTGCCTACGGCTGCGGCGGCCATGCAACCGGCCTGAGTGAGGCAGAGACCACTCAGAACCAGAGCTATCGGAGCGAGGCGGCGAGAGGTCATGACGGTGCTCTTGAAAGGGCTGTTCACCATCTAGTAGACCCGCAAAGGTTTACAGTCTCCGCGTCGGATGGTCGTGCCCTGCGTCCAGGTCGTCCAGGTAGAACGCCCCGCCGTCCTCGGCCCGGCGTCTGGGGCCAGCATAGCGCGGATCGTCGCGTCGCCGCCGATCAGGACCAAAGTAGTCTCCGGCCCGGACAAAGGGGCGCGGATTTTCGATCAGCAGGGTCAGGCGGTGCACCAGGCCGCGTGCGGTGATCGGCTTGGCCAGGAACTCATTGACCCCGGCGTCGCGAGCTTCTCGCACGCGACGTTCGGTCGCGTGGCCGGTGATCATCACAATCGGGCAGAACGGGTTAGGGCTGTCCGGCGAGCGGCGCAGCAGGTGCACGAACTCAACGCCGTCGAGGCCGCTCATGGAGAGGTCGGTCAGCACGACGTCGATATGGGTCGAGCGTAGGGTCGTGAGCGCTTCGGCCCCGTCCACCGCTTCATGGATGTGACGCACGCCGATGGCGCGCAGCATCTCGATCAGCAGAATGCGCATGTGCTGGTTGTCTTCAACCAGCAGGATCTTCAGGAGGTCGAACCGCACGCCAAGCCTCCCCGCCGCCGCGCATAGCACACTTTATGCGGGCGTTTTGAGCCGTCATCGTTTCTGTAGGCTGGAGGCTTACTCGGGCCGTTGCCTACCGGTCAAGACGGGGAGCCGGCATATCGGGTATGCCCGACGCTTATGGGCGTTCCGGGTTTCACAAGCTTTGCGGGTGGTGGCCTGAGCCGAGACGGAAGCGCTCGCCTCCGGTCTGGCCGCGATGGCGCAGGAAAGCGTCGGCGAGCACGCAGGCCGTCATCGCTTCCACCACCGGCACGCCGCGAATGCCCACGCAGGGGTCGTGGCGACCTTTGGTGCGCAGCTCGATCTCCTCGCCGGCCTCGTTGACCGTCTCGCGCGGGATCAGAATGGAAGACGTCGGCTTGAACGCAACGCGCGCGACGATCGGCTGGCCCGAGGAGATGCCGCCCAGAATCCCGCCCGCGTGGTTGGATTGGAACATGGGCTCGCCGTCTGGTCCCAGTCGTATCGTGTCGGCGTTGTCCTCGCCGGTCAGGGCGGCGCTGTCGAAGCCGTCGCCGATCTCGACCCCCTTGGCGGCGTTGATCGACATCAGGGCGGCGGCCAGTTCGGCGTCCAGCTTGCCGTAGAGCGGCGCGCCCCAGCCGGCCGGAACGCCAACGGCCTCAACCTCGACTACGGCGCCCGTAGACGACCCGGCCTTGCGAATCTTCTCGAGATGCTCCTCCCACACCGGCACGATAGCCGCATCGGGGGACCAGTAGGGGTTCTGTTCGGTCTGGGCCCAGTCCCAGTTGGCGCGATTGATCTTGTGCGGCCCGATCTGGACGAGGGCTGCGCGCACCGTCACGCCGGGGAGGATCAGCCGGGCCACTGCGCCGGCCGCCACCCTTGCCGCGGTCTCTCGCGCGGAGCTACGGCCGCCGCCGCGATAGTCGCGCACGCCGTACTTGGCGAAATAGGCGTAGTCGGCGTGACCAGGCCGGAACGCCTGCGCGATCTCCGAATAGTCCTTCGAACGTTGGTCTGTGTTCTCGATCATCAGACTGATCGGCGTGCCGGTCGTGCGCTGGCCGTTGGAGCGCTCATCCTCGAACACGCCCGACAGGATCCGCACCGCGTCCGGCTCCTGGCGTTGGGTCACGAACTTGCCATTCCCCGGGCGGCGCTTGTCGAGGAACACCTGGATCATTTCCGCCGTCAGCGCGATCCCGGGAGGGCAGCCGTCGACGACGCAGCCCAGCGCCGGGCCGTGGCTCTCGCCCCAGGTGGTGACGCGGAACAGGTGACCAAAAGTGTTGTGCGACATGGGGCGGCTTCTAGCCGAAAGCGGGCGAGGGGGCAAAAGGGGGGATGAGCTTGCTGACTTGCCCCCTCCGGGCCTACGACCCTCCTCTCCCCGAGGGGGAATAAGGGCGCCTTCCGCCCCCGCTGGGGCGAGCGACCCGCAAAAACGGGTCAGGTGGGGGCGCTGCGGCGGCCGTCTAGCCCCGGACTTTGGCCACATCCGCCAAATAGAGTTCCAGGTTTGTCCAGCTCGAGCCGTCCTTAGCTAAGGTCGCGCCGTCGGCCTTCTTCGGGTCGAGGCCTTGCGCCTTCTCCCAGGCGTCGGGCATGCCGTCGCCGTCGGTGTCGACCGGCGCCTTGCCGGCTGGGAGTTCCGGCCAACCGCCAACGTCGGCCTCCGTGTTGATCACCTTGCCCTGGCGGGAGCGCACGCCCTCGATGATCCGGCGGTCGACGGGGTCGCGCCAGACCGACGCACCGGCGTCGGCCAGGACGCGCTCATAAGCCTTTTCGGCGCTCTCCGGCGCTACCGGCGCCACGTCCAGCGGCGCGGCGAGGCGATAGCCAGCGGGCTCGGGGATCGTGAACGTCACCAGGCTCCAGGGATCGGCCGGGACCACCCCGTCCATGCTGTTGCCGACGAAGTAGCCCTTGGCCTCCAGATTGCTCTCCTGGAAGATCACGCGTTTGCCGGTGTCGGGCCCTGGAACGTAGGCGTTGTCGACGAAGTTGTAGGCCGCTCGCGCCGCCTTGTCGGCGTTGTAGCCGGCGTAGCCCTTGCCCCAGTTGTAGAAGACGTTGGATCGGAAATCGAACAGCGGGCCGACCGGGTCCTTGTCGGGTCCTTCGTAGTTGCCGGGGCGAGGCATGCGCGCCATGTGGTTGGCCCACAGGTTGTGATGGAAGCTGATGCGGCTGCCCTGACCGCCTCGGATCAGGCTGCCATAGCCGTGGTCGCCCTTGACGTGGATAGAACGCGCAAGGCTCTCGGCGATGATCGACCACTGGACGGTCAGGTCGTGGAAGCCTTGACCTGCTTCGGTGTAGCGGGCCGACGCCGACAGGGTTTCGTCCACTGACCAGCTGGCCGAGACGTGGTCGAGAACGATCCGGCGGCCGCCGCTGATCCAGATCGCGTCGCCCTCGACCTTGCTCTCTGCGCCTAGGCGCGAGCGAATGAAGCGGATCACGACGTCGTCGGCGCCGATCACCAGCGTCTGGTCGCGCAGGGTGATCCCGCCGCCCGGCGCAGTCTGGCCGGCGATGGTGATGCGCGGATTGCTGATCTTTAGAGGCGATCTGAGCTGGATCGTGCCGGAGACGTCGAACACGACCGTACGTGGGCCTTTGGCCTCGACGGCGGCGCGTAGGGAGCCGGGGCCAGAGTCATTCAGATTGGTGACCTTAAGCACCCTGCCGCCGCGCCCGCCAAGGCTGAGGCGTCCCGCGCCCTCCGCGCCCGGAAAGGCTGTGACCTCGGCGGCCCCGGCGGGGCTGGCGGCGAGCAACGCCAAGGCAAGCGCGCCTGTGGCGGCGTAGAGGCAGCGGCGGTCCCGCATGGCGTTTCCTGTTCAAAGACGTCGGCGATCAAGCCGCCGTAAGGTCGATGCCGAAAATGCCGCTGGAGCGCCGCTTTGTCCACCGGTGTCATTTTTCGCCCCGCTTTGGTTTGGTCGGAACGCGCGCATATGCGCGAGGAGAAGACTTGCGAGATGAGTCATTTCATAGCTAGCTATATAGCGCGCTATGAAATGGAGCGAGGCGATGGACGTTGATCTTCTGGCCGGTCTGGGCGTCGGGTTTCTGGGCAGCCGGCTCAAACGTTTGGCGGAGCGGATGCAAGCTGACGCCGCTGAGGTGGCGCGATCGCTGGATCTCCCGGTGCAGCCCGCTCAGATGTCGTTGCTGTTGGCGATCCGCATGCATGAGCCGATCTCGGTGGGCGAGCTGGCGGAGCGGCTGCAACTGGCGCAGCCGACGGTGACCCGCGCGCTGGGGCCGCTAGAGCGGGACGGCTTCGTCGAGGCCCGTCGCGCGTCGGGAGACCAGCGCACCAAGCGACTGGCCTTCACCGACAAGGGCAGGGCGCTCATGGCGCGGATCCAGACCGAGCTTCTGCCGCGCATCGAGCCGGCGGCCGCAGAGCTGGTGGCGGGTTTGGAGGGGGACTTCATGCTGGGGCTGGCCAGGGTGGAAGCGCGCCTGGCTGAGCGGTCATTGCTGGGCCGCGCCCAGGCGGCCGGGGCCCTGGTGGTCTGGACGCGCGACTTCTCGGACGATTTGGCCGAGGCCTTCTATCGGATCAACGCGCAGTGGATCGAGGAGATGTTCGCCCTGGAGGAAAACGACATCGCTCTGCTGTCGAGGCCGCGTGAGCTGATCCTGGAGAAGGGCGGGGTGGTGCTGTTCGCCGAGACCGCCGAGCACGGCGTGGTCGGGACCTGCGCGCTGATGGTGTCCAAGGACGGCTGGGTCGAGCTGACCAAGATGGGCGTGCTCAAGAGCGCTCGCGGGGTGAAGGCTGGAGAATTCCTGCTGGCCAAGACCCTGGAGCGAGCGGCCAGCCTGGGCATGGACAAGATCTACCTGCTGACCAACCGCAAATGCGCGGCGGCCATCCACCTTTATGAGAAGCTAGGCTTCGTCCACGACGCGGAGATCATGCAGAAATTCGGGGCGCGCTATCAGCGTTGCGATGTGGCGATGTCGTATCGGCCGAGGTGATCACGTTCAGGTCCGGCGCCGCTAGGCCCTGGAACACCGGTTTTGCGATCACGTAGCCCTGGACATACTCGACGCCCAGATCGCGAAGCGCCGACAGCTCATCGATGGTCTCGACGCCTTCGCAGACCGTCAGGATCTCCAGTTCGGCGAGCATCTTCAGCAGGTGCGAGACGATCACCCGCTTGCCGCGATCGCTGTCGATGTCACGGATCAGCTCCATGTCCAACTTGACGATGTCGGGCTGGTACTTGGCGAGCAGATTGAGGCCCGCATAGCCTGCGCCGAAGTCGTCGATAGCGGTCTTGAAGCCCATGGCGCGATAGGTGCGCAGGATGTTCAGCACATGCTGGATGTCCAGCTGCTCGTTTTCGGTGAACTCGAAGATCAGGCGGTTGAGGGGAAAGCCCGTCCGCATGGCGGTCGCCAGGGTCAGGCGAATACAGGCGCGCGGCTCATAGACCGCATTTGGCATGAAGTTGATCGACAGGTTCGCGCCGGTTTGCGCCAGATCCAGCGTCGTGGCCAGCTCGATGGCCTTCACGCGGCACTGCTGGTCGAAGACGTAGCGATTTTGGTCCGAGATCGTCGACAGCACCGTCCCCGCGCCCTCGCCCTCGGTTCCGCGCGCTAGGGCTTCATGCGCGTACACCTGGCCGGACGTCAGACTGACGATCGGTTGAAAGGCCATCGAGAAGGGCGTCTCGAAGTCCTGGCCATCGCGGCAGCCGCTGCAAGCTTTGGACATGGTCATTCCCTGAAACGCGACGAGAAACCAGAGATCGCGGGAAAAGATGAAGCGAGGCTTAGTTCGTCCGCGACAACCTGTCGCGCCCGAGGGCTTCCGTCCAAACACACGAACGCCGGCGCGGGGCAGCCCGCGCCGGCGTCCTAGCGGAGCGGTCGAGACGCGTGAGCGTCCCAACCGCGGTCTTGAGGTCGTCTTAGAAGCTGTAGCGCAGCGTCGCCGAAGCGGTCCGGCCCAGATAGGTGCGGCCGAGCACGACGCCGCTGGCCGGTATCGCGGCCTGTTCGGAGTCGCTGAGGGCCAGCGTGTTGAACAGGTTGTTGACGTTCAACATCAGCTGCACGTTCTCCACCGGACGGACCTGCACGAAGGCGTTGACCAGCCTGTAGGCGGGCAGCTTCAGCTGATTGGTGTCCTGCGCGAAGCTGCTGGTGGTGCCGATCACGTTGAAGCCCACCGTGGCGTTCTTCAGCTCGACCTGCGGCGTCACCGAGTAGATGAAGTCGGCTTGGTGACGCGGCTTATTGCCGATCAGTTCCGGGCGCTGGGCGTCGCTGGTGATCTTGGCGTCGGTGTAGGTTGCGCCGGCGGTCACGCTGAACGGGCCCTTGCGAACCGCAGCTTCCAGTTCGACGCCCTTGGCCTTGTATCCACGCACGATGTTAAGGACCGACGCCGTGCCGTCAGCGCCGCTGACGATCTGCGTGTTGCGCTCGCCGGTCTTGGCCGAGAAGCCGGTGACGTTGAAGGTCACGCCCGAGATCCGGTACTTCAGGCCCAACTCAGCCTGCTTCACGGTGTCATAGGCGCTTTCGTCGTCCACCAGCTTGCCGGTGTTGTAGTTGACCGCCGGGGTGAACAGGATCTTGTCGGCCGAGGCGCGACCGCCGCGGCTGTAGCGGCCGAAGACCGCCAGTTGCTCGGCGACGCGGTAGTTCACGCCGGTCGAGTAGCTGAGATACTCGTAGTTGTAGTCGACGTGACCTGGCTGGCCGAGGGGCAGGGCGGAAACCTTTGTCTCGGCCGTCGAAATCACGCCGTCCCGGTTCATGTCGGAGGACACCGTGCCCAGGCGACCGCCGCCCAGCTCGGCGCCGTACAGCGTGCCGCGAACCTTGCCCATGTCGTAGCGCAGGCTGCCGCCCACCGCGATCTTGCCGATGTGGTAGTTGATCGAAGCGTACGGCGCATTGACGCCATAGTTCATGTCGTAGCTGCGGCGGAAGGTGTTCCCAAGGCCGTAGGAGACGTAGCCGTCTTGCGTGAAGGCGACGCCAGCCGCCGTTTTGGTGTTGATCAGCGTGGACTGCCCGTCGCCCGCGACGGTGGCCAGAACATTTAGGAAGTTCAGGTCCGTCACATAGTCCTGGGACGAGGCGTAGAAGCCGGCGGTGGTGGTCAGGTTGCCGCCGTCGACGTCCCAGACGCGGCTGGCGCGGAGGTCGTTGGTGACGTTGTCCAGGCTCTTGATCTTGGTGTTGAGCTGCAGCGAGGAGGTCAGAAGGCCGTTGCCGTCCAAGGTCGACGGGCTGGTGATGACCTGGCCCGCCTTCGGGCCCGTGGCGTAGCTCAGCGTGCTGCCGGGGCCGCCGTAAGCCATTGAAAGGACCGACGCCTGATTCACTGCGATCGGGCGAATGGTCTGGGTGCCGCCCCCGATGTCGGAGAAGCGGAACTTTTCGGTGATGGTCCAGCCGCTCACATCGAACTGAGCGTCGAAGCCAACCGATTTGACCACAGCGTGCTGACCGCCGCGCAGATCGTCTTGGGAAAGGTTGTTGTTCTCGTCCAGGCGAATGACGTTGCTGACATAGGGCGACAGCAGCGAGTCTGTCTTCACGTTGAAGTTGGCCAGGCTGCTGAAGGTCGGATCGGCGTTGGTGCCGCTGACCTTGATCGGGATGAACGTATAGGCCGGCGTACGGTCATTCAGATACTTGCCGTAGATGCGCACATAGCCGTTGTCGAAGGTCTTGGTTAGGTTGGCCTTGATCTGGCCGCCCTTGTAGGCGGTGTAGCCGACGTCGCGCGGGCCTTCGCCTTGGCGATAGAAGCCGCCGACATGGAAGCGCAGCGTCTCGCTGATCTTGGCGCCGTAGTCGCCGTCGACACGCTTCTCACCGTAGTTCAGGCCGTAGGTGCCCTGGATGGCGCCGCCTTCGGCGTCTCCGGTCTTGGAAAGCAGGTTGATCACGCCGCCCGGCGAGTTCGACGCGAAGGTCGAGGCCGAACCGCCGCGGATCGTCTCGATCTGCGAAACGTTCAGGTCGGCGCGCATGAACATGTCGGCGATGACCTGATACATATCGCCAAATTCGAGGACCGGCAGGCCCTCTTCCTGCAACTGAACGTACTTGGAGCCGGTGCCCGACAACGGCAGGCCGCGGATCGAGTAGTTGGCGTTGCCTTCGCCGATCGCGTACTCGGCGCGGATGCCGGGGATATTGCGCAGGACTTCGCCCAGCGAGCGGGCGCCGTAGGTCTCGAACTCCGAAGCGCGCAGCGCGCTCGTCGAGGTTGCGCTGTCGAGGCGGTCGCGGCCCTTGGCGACGCCGGTCGAGAACACCGCCTCGCCGCTGGCCTTGCCGCCGGCGCTCTTGACGGCGTTCTCTGCCGCCGGCTTTGCGCCCTCAGCGGCGCCAGCGTTCGCCGACGAGAACATCAGAAGGGGCGCGATCGCAGCAGTTGTGAGGAGGTGCTTCATGAACGGCTCCGTACGTCTTTATATATGTTGCTTAGTTTGGCTGGATATTGGCCCCTCGATGATAACGATAAGGTAAATCTGGACTTATGCTTTGACCTGATGGGGTGCGACATTGTGTCCATTTTCCACTTCTGTATTTGAATCAACTTTACCTAATCTGCGCTACTATGGCGCGAGTATTCTGAAGCGGCGGCGCCGCCGCCGCTGGCCTTCCGCCTAAGCGGGCGATGGGTCGGTCGTGTTCGGCGTCGGACGAGATACGGGTCTTGCCAAAAGCCGCGCCTGCTGAGATGGCGCGCGGCGCTGAGCGGTCGGTCTTCGCAGCGTGTTCAAACGTTGAGTTGACGCCCAAAAGGCTGCGGCCGGGACGTGTGAACGCCCCGGCCGCCGGTAGTCTGTAGTCTCTGGCTTGTGGGCTAGAAGCTGTAGCGCAGCGTCGCCGAAGCGGTCCGACCCAGATAGGCCCGGCCGAGGATCACGCCGCTGGCCGGGATTGCGGGCTGTTCGGAGTCGCTCAGCGCCAGGGTGTCGAACAGGTTGTTGACGTTCAGCATCACCTGCACGTTCTCCACCGGACGAACCTGCACGAAGGCGTTGACCAGCTTGTAGCCGGGCAGCTTCAGCTGGTTGGAGTCTTGCGCGTAGCTGCTTGTGGTGCCGATCACATTGAAGCCCACCGTGGTGTTCTTCAGCTCGACCTGCGGGGTCACCGCGTAGATGAAGTCGGCCTGGTGGCGCGGCTTGTTGCCCTTGAAGTCCGGACGGAACAGGTCGCTGGCGATCTTGGCGTCCGTATAGGTGGCGCCGGCGGTCACGCTGAACGGCCCCTGGCGAACGGCGGCTTCCAGTTCGACGCCCTTGGCCTTGTAGCTGCGGACGATGTTGATCACCTGGGCCGAGCCCGCAGCGTCGCTGACGACCTGGACGTTGCGCTCGCCGGTCTTGGCGGAGAAACCGGTGACGTTGAAGGTCACGCCCGAAATCCGGTACTTCAGGCCCAGTTCAGCCTGCTTGACGGCGTCGTAGGCGCTTTCGTCGTCCACCAGCTTGCCGGTGCTGTAGTTGATCGCCGGAGTGAACAGGAGCTTTTCGGCCGAGGCGCGACCGCCACGGCTGTAGCGACCAAACACGGCCAGTTGCTCGGCGATGCGGTAGTTCACGCCCGTCGAATAGCTCAGATAGTTGTAGTCGTAGTCGACCTTGCCGGGTTGACCCAAAGGTAGGGCGTCGACCTTGGTTTCCGGCAGTGTGATCACGCCGTCGCCGTTGATGTCGCGGGTGATGACGCCGGTGCGACCGCCCCCCAAGGCCGCGCCGAACAGGGTGCCGTTCACCTTGCCCATGTCGTAGCGCAGGCTGCCGCCAATCGCGACCTTGCCGATGTGGTAGTTGATCGATGCGTAAGGGGCGTCGACGCCATAGTTGACGTCATAGCTGCGTTGGTAGACGCCGCTGCTAATGCCATAGGACAGCATGCCGTCCTGCGTGACGGCGACGCCCGTGGCTGTGCGGATGTTGAGCAGCGAGGTCTGGCCGTCACCGTTGACGTCGGTCAGGGCGTTCTGGAACGACCACACCGTGTTGTAATCCTGAGACGCCTTGTAGTAGCCGACCGTGGTGGTCAGGTTGCCTTTGCCCACCTTCCACACGCGGCTGGCGCGCAGGTCGTTGGTGATGTTGTCGAGGCTGCTGGCGTCGACCTTGATCAGCGCCGTGCCGGTCATCAGCCCATTGCCGTTGAGGGCGCTGGGGTTGGTGATCGTCTGGCCGCGCTGCGGGCCCGAGGCGAAGCTGAGCGATCCGCCCGCGCCGCCGTAGAGGAACAGCAGCGTCGACGCCGGCGCGACGGCGATCGGGCGGACCTGAAGGTTGCCGCCCGAGATCTTCGAGATGCGGAACTTCTCGCTGATCGTCCAGCCGTTCACATCGACCTGGCTGTCCAGGCCGACCGAGGCGAGCTTGGCGCGCTGGCCGTCACGCACGTCCTTGCGGGCGAGGTTGTTGGAGCCATCCAGCGTGATGAGGTTGCTGGTGAACGGCGACAGCAGCGAGTCGGTCTTCGGGTTGAAGTTCGTCAGGCTCGAGAACGTCGGGTCGGCGTTCGTGCCGGTCACGCGGATCGGTGTGAACTGGTAGGTCGGCGTGCGATCGTCCAACAGCTTGGCGTAGACGCGGATGTAGCCGTTATCGAGCGTCTTGGTGATGTTGGCCTTGATCTGACCGCCCTTGTAGGCCGTGAAGCCCACGTCACGCGGGCCTTCGCCCTGACGGTAGAAGCCGCCGACGTGCATGCGCAGCGTGTCGCTCAGCTTGTAACCATAGTCCGCGTCGAGGCGCTTTTCGCCGTAGTTCAGGCCGTAGGTCGCCTCGACGGCGCCGCCCTCGGCGTCACCGGTCTTGGACAGCAGGTTGATGACGCCGCCCGGCGAGTTCGACGCAAAGGTCGAGGCCGAACCGCCGCGGATGGTTTCGACCTGCGCGAGGTTCAGGTCGCCGCGCATGAACATGTCGGAGGTGAAGTGCAGCATGTCGCCGAACTCCAGGACGGGCAGACCGTCTTCTTGGAGCTGCACATACTTGGAGCCGGTGCCCGACAACGGCAGGCCGCGGATCGAATAGTTGGCGTTGCCCTCGCCGCCGCCGTACTCGGCGCGGATGCCCGGGATATTGCGCAGGACTTCGCCCAAGGAGCGTGCGCCGAACGTCTCGATGTCGTCGCCGCGCAGGGCGCTCGTTGAGGTGGCGCTGTCGAGGCGGTCGCGGCCCTTGGCGACGCCGGTCGAGAACACCGCTTCGCCGCTCGCCTTGCCGCCGGCGCTTTTAACGGCCTTCTCGGCCGCCGGCTTGGCGCCCTCTGCGGCGTCGGCGCTCAGCGTCGCAGCGTTCGCCGACGAAAACATCAGAAGGGGCGCGATGGCGGCGGTGGCAAGCAGGTACTTCATGAGAGAGCTCCGTATTTCTATTTATATTTTTGTGGCTTTTGGTGATTTTGGCGGATCGAGTATATCGATAAGGTAAATCTGGACTTATCGATCGCGACCGTTGGGTGCGACATTGTGTCCAGAATGCTATCGCTATACTTGTTGAAATTTTTCTCGCTCGAGCCTTCCGAGTGCGAGCGCACAGGCTCGGGCGCCGCATGGGCGCCCGGCTGGAGGTTAAGGCAGTGTCGTAGAGCGCGCGGAGCGCGCCGCCGGGATCAGCCTCGGCCGGCGCCGGCCGCCCTGAGAGCGCGGGCGGCTGGCGCCGCAGCTTGGCCGAACTCCGCCGTGCGCAGACGGAAGCGGGCGACCAGGGTGGCCAGCTCATCGGCCTCCCCGGCGAGGCTGCGCGCTGCTGCGGTCGCCTCTTTCACCATGGCCGCGTTCTGCTGCGTCATGCTGTCCATGCTCGCCACAGCGCTGCTGACCTGCTTCAGGTTGTCGGCTTGGGTTTCGGTGTTGTGCGCGATCTCGTTGATCAGCGTGTTGGTGTCGCCGATCTTCGAGCCGATGAGAGTGAGCATCTGGCCAGTGTCGCCGACTCGGCGCACGCCGCTGGCCACTTGTTCGGACGACGTGTGGATCAGCGTCTTGATGTCCCGCGCCGCATCGGCCGAGCGCTGAGCCAGCGCGCGAACTTCCGAGGCGACGACCGCGAAGCCCTTGCCTGCATCGCCCGCCCGGGCGGCTTCGACGCCGGCGTTCAGCGCCAGCAGGTTGGTCTGGAAGGTGATGCTGTCGATAAGGTTGATGATCTGGCTGATCTCTTCCGAGCTGGTCTGGATGGCGTCCATCGCCGAGATCGCCTCGTTGACGATCGCGCCGCCGTCCGCAGCATTGCCGTTCGCGACCTCGATCGCGGTGCGGGCGTCGGCGGCGCGTTGCGCGGTCTCGCCCACCATGACGGTGACCTGCTTGGTCGCTTCGGTCGTTTCCTGCAGGCGTGAGGCCTGCTGCTCGGTGCGGCGCGAGAGGTCTTCGGAGGCCGTGTAGATCTCGGCGGCGCCAGAGCGCACGGTCTTGGCCGAGCGCGCTACGCCGGAAATGCTCTGTTCGAGACCTTCCACGGCGCTGTTGAACGACTGACGCAGGCGTTCGTACTCGGGCTCGAACGGGTTGCTGATGACATGGGTCAGGTCGCCGGACGCCAGGGCGGCCAAGGCCGTGTCCAGCGTTTCCACGACGCGACGCTGGGCCGCCTCGGCGCCGAGCTTGGCGCGATCGGCCTCGGCCTTGGCGCGATCGGCCTCTTCCTTGGCCCGGTCCGCCTCGGCCTTGGCCAGGGCGGCGTCGCGGAACACGAGCACGGCGCGCGCCATGTCGCCCAGCTCGTCGCCGCGGTTGGCGTCGACCACGATATCGTTGTCGCCTCGGGCCAATTGGGTCATCGCGGCGGTCAGCGTCGTGATCGGGCGTGCGATCGAGCGGCTCAGGATGCGCGCAGCCATCATCGCGATGGTGATCAGCGCAATCCCGCCGATGGCGAGGGCGGCGATGGCGGTGACGATCGCGGTCTGCTGGCGATCACCGTTCTCAGCGATATGCTTGACCTCGGTATTGCGAACTTCGCGCAGCGGCAACACGGCCGCGCTGACCAGCACCTTCTTGCCCGCGTCGCGGACTTCCTGTTGCGCGGCGTCGCGTTGGCCGGACTTCACGACCGCGATCAGACGGTCGCCCCAATCCTTGCGCCATGCGAGGGTCGCGGCGCGCGAGTCCTCGATGTGCTTGAGCATCTCGGGATCGGTCAGCGTGGAGGACAGCTTGGCCGAAACCTGATCGTACTCGTCGCGGCCCTCGTAGTAGGACTTCAGGTAGGAGTCGTCGCCGGTCACCAGATAGCCGCGGAACTGGCTGTTTTGCCGGAGGATGGCGGTCTCGAGCGCCAAGGCGTCGGCGTGGATCTCCTGGCTGAGATTGTTGTTTTCGGTTGAGGCGCGGATCATCAGGATCGTCGCCAGGAACACGACCATCATGATGGCTGCGGACACGCAGATGAAGACGAACGACAGGCTGAGCTTCTTCGGAATGTTCATATCGGTCGTCATCGTTCCACTACTCTCTGGCCGATCAGCAACAGACCCACGGGCGGCAGCCGATCGTTCTCGACGTGTTTGTCTCAAACGGCGAAACCACCCCTGGGAAGCTGGCATCCAGAGCTAGACAAGAGTGATTGCTCGGGTCTTAACGACGTTTGGTCTGGGCCGGATCTGAGGGCGCGACATAGTGTCGCCCGAAAGATCGATCGTAATTTATACGCCCTTAACAGGCGGCGCGCTTAGGTCACGACGGCCAAAACTCCAGAAGAAGCCAAAAGCAGGAACTCGGTGTCATCTGACGCCGATACTTGGAAACTGATCTGTCCCACCTCCGGGATGTGTTTCTCGCGTGGATTGTATTTCATGAAGATGCTCGCAGCTGGCGCCAAGTATGAGTTCGTGCGCCAGGCGGAAAAGTGCCGCTCGACGGGCTCTGGCTTTGTCGCCGCCGTTCTGGAGGCTGTTGATCGCCAGCTTCCGCTCGCCCCGCAAAGCAGGAAGATGGTCGAAAGCTGGCGCGGAGACCCTGCGGCGGCGGCCGTCGCGATGCGGGTCAACGGCGCGCTTCACGCGCTCGCGCGTCGCGGAAAGCCGCAATACCTTGCGGATCTCTACAGCGGTGAGCATGACGATTTCGACGGCGCGATCGCTGAGGCGCTGGCCCAGGAAGACCAGTTCATCGCCGACTGGATGCGCTACCCGACCCAGACCAACGAAGTCGCCCGTGGCGGCGCGGTCATGTCTGCGCTGATGGCGGTTGCAGCGCAAAGGCCGATGCCCTTTCAGATCCTGGAACTGGGTTCCAGCTGCGGTCTCAACCTCAACCTCGCCCGCTACGCCTATCAGCTAGGGTCCGTTATGGCGGGCGACGCTGCGTCGCCGGTTCATATCGCCCCCGTCTGGCGTGGCGCTGATCCGCCCTTCGCCGCTGTTGAGATCGAGTCCGCCCAGGGTGTCGATCTCAGCCCGCTCAGCGCCCTCGACCCCTCGCATCGCGAGCGGCTCCTGTCTTTTACCTGGGCTGACCAACCCGCGCGTTCGCAACGGCTGGAGGCTGCTCTGCAGATCGCCGTCGATCATCCGCCCAACGTCCATCGCGGCGACGCCAAGCTGTGGCTCGCCCAGCGTCTCGCCGAGCGGCAACCCGAAGGCGTGTGCCGCACCGTGGTCCACACGATGTTCATCCAGTATCTCACCGATCGCGAGCGCCAAGGCGTCGCGAAGATGATGGCCGCCGCCGGCGCGGGCGCGACGGTTGATCGGCCGCTCGTGGAGATCGGTCTCGAGTGGACGCCGGATCGCCACGAGGTTCAGCTGCGCTGCACGCGCTGGCCCGACGGCGACACGAAGATCCTGGCCGTCTGCCATCCCTATGGCGACTGGGTCGAGTGGCGCGGCTTCCCGGACGCGACGTCCTAGCGTCAGCCCGCGCCCTTAAGGCGCGTCCGTCTAGTCGACCCTCGACAGCACGGCGCGGATCGTTTCCGCCATTCGGTCGATTTGGTCCTTCTCCAGGATCAGGGGCGGCGACAGGGCGATGATGTCGCCAGTCACGCGGATCAAGAGGCCTTCGTCGAAGCAGGTCTCGAAGACCTCCATCGCCCGGGCCGTCGGCGCGCCGGGGCGCGGTTCAAGTTCGATCCCGGCGACGAGCCCCAGATTGCGGACATCCACAACGTGGCGGGCGTCCGCCAGGCTGTGCATGGCGTCCTGCCAGTAGCTCTCAAGCCCAGCGGCTCGCGCAAAGAGATCGTCCTCGCGATAAGTCTCCAGAGTGGCCAGCCCTGCGGCGCAGGCCAGCGGGTGCGCCGAATAGGTGTAGCCGTGGAAAAGCTCGATCGGGGCGTCCGCGCCCTCCATCATCGCGTCGTAGATCTTGCCCGAGGCCGCGACCGCGCCGCAGGGCACGGCGGCGTTGGTCAGGCCCTTGGCCATGCAGATCATGTCCGGCGTGACGCCGAAGCGGTCGGCCGCGAACGGCGCGCCGACCCGGCCAAAGCCCGTGATCACCTCGTCGAAGATCAGCAGGATATCGTGCTTGTCGCAGATGGCTCGCAGCCGCTCCAGATAGCCCTTCGGCGGGATCAGCACGCCGGTCGAGCCCGCCACCGGCTCGACGATCACGGCGGCGATGTTGGAAGCGTCGTGCAGGGCGACGATCCGCTCCAGGTCGTCGGCCAGGTGCGCGCCGTGCTCGGGCTGGCCCTTGGCGAAGGCGTTGCCTGGCAGGCCGTGAGTGTGGGGCAGGTGATCGACGCCGGTCAGCAGGGAGCCAAAGTACATCCGGTTCTTGGGGATGCCGCCGACCGAGATGCCGCCGAAGCCGACGCCGTGATAGCCGCGCTCGCGGCCGATCAGCCGGGTCTTGGTCCCCTTGCCCCGGGCGCGGTGGTAGGCCAGCGCGATCTTCAGGGCCGTGTCGACCGACTCTGAGCCAGAGTTGGTGAAGAAGATCCGGTCCAGGCCCTTCGGCGTGATCTGCGCTAGGCGCGAAGCGAACTGGAAGGCCAGCGGGTGGCCCATGTTGAAGCAGGGCGCATAGTCCATCTCGGCCGCCTGGCGCTGGATGGCCTCGCGGATCTTCGGTCGATCGTGGCCGGCGTTGACGCACCAGAGGCCCGAGGTCGCGTCCAGCACCTCGCGGCCCTCGGGCGTGCGGTACCACATGCCGCTGGCCGAGGAGAGCATGCGCGGATGGCTTTTGAACCGCCGGTTCGGCGTGAACGGCATCCAGAAGGCGTCTAGGTCATTGGCGCCGAAATCAGGCATGGGGCAGGATCCTTGCGAGCGCTTGCATTGTGATCGCAATTGAGGGTCAACTGGCAAGGCCTTCTTGGAACATGACGCATGAAGACCCGCCGGCCGCTCGCCGATTCAACAGCCGTGCATGACCAGGTGTACGAAGCGATCCGGCAGGCGCTGATCACGGGTCGGATCGCACCAGGCAAGGGAGTGTCCCTTCGGAGCCTCGCCGCCGAACTGGGGGTTTCACCCATGCCCGTGCGGGACGCGGTGCGGCGGCTGGTGGCCGAGCGAGCCCTGGCGATCAACCCGGCCAATAAGCGTCTCTTGGTGCCGTCGCTCACCGCTGACCGGCTGGAGCAACTGTCTCTGGCGCGCTTGTGGGTCGAGCCCGAACTGGCTGCACGGGCGGCCGTGTGCTCGGACACCGGCCTCGTTCGACAACTCCAGGCCATCGACGCCGACCTCGATGAGGCCCTGCGGCTGGGCGATGTCGACCGCTACATGGCGGCCAACCACGCGTTCCACTTTGCGCTCTACGAGCGGGCGGACGCCGAGGTCTTGCTGGCCATGGCGGGGGGGCTGTGGTTGCAGATCGGACCGTTCATGCGCGTGGTGTTCGGCCGTGTCGGAGCCGACGTGTTGGTCGCTGACCGCCATGCCGAGGCGATCGAGGCGGTCAGGCGCGGCGACGCGGAAGGCGCCCGTCGCGCCATCGCTGCTGACCTTTCCGAAGGCATGGACAAGATGCGCATCGCCGTCGAGGCGGCCGGCTAGCCCGAGCGCTTGACAGGCCGCCTTAGGCGTAAAACTGTGATCACAGTACTATGGAAATCCAAGCGTGACCCTTTCCGTCGATATCGCCGAGCGCCTCGCCAAGCTCGCACCGCCCGCCCAGGCGGTGATCGACGGCGCCTTGGTCGAGGCCGCCTCGGGCGCGACCTTCCACAACGTGTCGCCGCGCGACGGGCAGGTGCTGAACCTCGTGGCGTCCTGCCAGGCCGAGGACGTCGAACGCGCGGTCGCCGGCGCCCGCGCCGCCTTCGAGGATGGCCGGTGGCGGGATCAGGGGCCGCGCCAGAAGAAGGCGGTCCTTTTCCGTCTGGCAGAGCTTATGGAGCGCGACGCCGACGAGCTGGCGCTCCTGGAAAGCCTGGATGTCGGCAAGCCCATCAGCGATGCGCGCAACGTCGACGTGCCCCTCGCGATCAACACGTGCCGCTGGTACGCCGAGGCGCTGGACAAGGTCTATGGCGAGGTCGGGGCCTCGCCAGCGGATCGACTGAGCTATGCGGTCCATGAGCCGCTGGGCGTGATCGGCGCCATCGTGCCGTGGAACTTCCCGCTGCACATGGCGATGTGGAAGGTCGCTCCGGCCCTGGCCATGGGCAATTCGGTGGTGCTCAAACCCGCCGAGCAGTCGCCGCTGACGGCGCTGAAGCTGGGCGCTCTGGCGCTGGAGGCGGGGTTGCCGCCGAGCGTTCTGAACGTCGTTCCAGGGCTCGGCGGCGTGGCCGGCGAGGCGCTGGCCCTGTCGATGGATGTCGACATGATCGCCTTCACGGGTTCAGGGCCTGTGGGCCGGCGGCTTATGGAGTATTCGGCTCGCTCCAACCTCAAACGCGTGTCGCTGGAACTGGGCGGCAAGTCGCCCCAGATCGTCTTCGCCGACTGCCCCGACCTGGAAGCGGCCGCCCAGGCCGCCGCCTGGGGCGTCTTCTATAACCAGGGCGAGGTCTGCACCGCCGCCTCCCGCCTGCTGGTCGAGGCCTCGATCAAGGACGCCTTCCTGGTGCGTGTGGTCGAGGTCGCCAAGGGCCTGAAGATCGGCGACCCGCTGGATCCGGCGACCCAGTTCGGCGCCATGGTCAGCGAGCGGCAGATGAACACCGCGCTCGACTATATCGCCACCGCCGATAGCCAGGGCGCGCGGCGCGTTCTGGGCGGCCAGCGCGTGCGCCAGGAGACGGGCGGCTTCTATGTCGAGCCGACCATCTTCGATCAGGTGCGGCCTGACCAAACCCTGGCGCGGGAAGAGGTGTTTGGGCCGGTGCTAGGGGTGATGACCTTCCAGTCCGAGGACGAGGCGATGCGCCTGGCCAATGATACCGTCTATGGTCTCGCCGCCGGCCTGTGGACCGCCGATGTTAGCAGAGCCCTGCGCGGTGCGCGGCGGCTGAAGGCCGGCCTTGTTTGGGTCAATGGCTGGGATGCTTGTGACATCACCATGCCGTTCGGCGGCTTCAAGCAGTCGGGTTTTGGCCGCGACCGCAGTCTTCATGCGTTGCACAAGTACGCCGACCTGAAGTCGGTGTCCGTGACGCTGAGGTGACCTGAATGACCGCCCTGAACCTTGTTGAATCCGAAGCCTTCATCGACGGACGCTGGATCCGTGGCGAGGCGACCTTCGACGTGCTCAATCCTGCCGACAGCACGGTGATCGCCAAGGTCGCGGACCTCGGCGCAGAGGAAACGACTTTGGCGATCGACGCCGCCCATTGCGCCTTCCCGGCCTGGGCCGCCCGGACCGCCAAGGACCGCGGTGCGATCCTGCGCCGCTGGAGCGACCTGATGCTCGCCCATGCCGACGATCTGGCGCGATTGATGACGGCCGAACAGGGCAAGCCGCTGGCGGAGGCCAAGGGCGAGGTGGTCTATGGCGCGTCGTTCGTCGACTGGTTCGCCGAAGAGGCCAAGCGCGCTTATGGCCATACGATCCCGACGCCGATGCCCGGCAAGCGCCTGACCTCGATCAAGCAGCCCGTGGGCGTCTGCGCCGCCATCGCGCCTTGGAACTTCCCGATCGCCATGATCACCCGCAAGGTCGGACCGGCGCTGGCTGCCGGTTGCACTGTGGTGGTCAAGCCGGCGGCCGAGACGCCGCTATGCGCTCTGGCGATCGCGCGGCTCGCCATCGAGGCAGGCGTCCCTGCGGGCGTGCTGAACATCGTCACCACCACACGCTCAAGCGAGGTCGGTAAGGTCCTGTGTGAGGACAGCAGGGTGCGCAAGCTGTCGTTCACCGGCTCCACGCCGATCGGCAAGGTGCTGTACGAGCAATGCGCCGGCACGATGAAGAAGCTCAGCCTGGAGCTTGGCGGCAACGCGCCCTTCATCGTCTTTGACGACGCCGATCTGGAGGCGGCTGTCGACGGGGCGATCGCCAGCAAGTACCGCAACGCGGGCCAGACCTGCGTCTGCGCCAACCGTCTCATCGTTCAATCCGGCATCCACGACGCCTTCGCCGCGCGCCTGGCCGAGAAGGTGGCGCCGCTGAAGGTGGGGCCTGGGACGGGCGAAGGCGTTCAGATCGGTCCGCTGATCAACGAGAAAGCCCTGACCAAGGTGGTGGGTCTGGTGAGCGGCGCTGTGCAAGGCGGGGCCGAGGTGCTGACCGGCGGCGACGTCCATGGCCTCGGCGGGCTCTTCTACCAGCCGACTGTGCTGGTTGGGGCGACGCCCGAAATGCGGATCTTCCAGGAGGAGATCTTCGGCCCCGTCGCGCCGATCGTGAAGTTCGAGACCGAGGCCGAGGCGGTCGAACTGGCCAACGCCACGCCGTTTGGCCTGGCTGCCTATTTCTACAGCCGCGACGTCGGGCGCTGCTGGCGCGTCGCCGAGCAGATCGAGGCCGGCATGGTCGGGATCAACGAGGGTCTGATCTCCACCGAGGTCGCGCCGTTCGGTGGGGTCAAGGAGTCTGGCCTGGGGCGTGAAGGCGCCTCAGAGGGGCTCGATGAGTATCTGGAGACCAAGTACCTGTGTTTCGGCGGGGTGGGATGATCACCGACCTCGCCCGACCTCTGTCTGACCTCCTCGCCGCCGAGCGCGCCCGCTTTACGGCCGAGCACCCGCGCTCGGTCGCCATGGCCAAGGCGGCGGGCGCGCACTGGCGCGGCGGGGCGCCGATGCACTGGATGAACGACTGGGCTAGCCCGTCGCCGATCTTCGCCGCCCAGGGCGTCGGGGCGCAGATCACCGACGTCGACGGCAAGCTCTATGACGACTTCTGCTTAGGCGACACGCCGTCGATGTTCGGCCATGGCGACCCGTCCGTCGCCGCCGCCGTCGCCGACCAGATCAAGCGCGGGGCGGGCTTCATGCTGCCGACCGCCTCGGCCGCCATTGTCGGTAAGTTGCTGGCCGAGCGCTTTGGTCTGCCGCTGTGGCAGGCGGCGACCACGGCCAGCGACGCCAACCGCGCGGCGATCCGCTGGGCGCGGGCGGTCACCGGTCGACCGGTGATCCTGGTGTTCGATGGCTGCTACCACGGCATGGTCGACGACGCTTTTGTAGTGCTGAAGGGCGGCGCGCCGGTGATGAAACCTGGCCTGTTGGGGCAGGTGCAAGACCTGACCGCCACCACCCGCGTCGTGCCCTTCAACGACTTGGCCGCCTTGGAAGCCGCGCTGGCGCCCGGCGACGTCGCCGCGGTCCTGGCCGAGCCGGTCATGACCAACTGCGGGATGATCCTGCCCGAGCCCGGCTTCCTGGAGGCGTTGCGTCGACTGACGCGTGAGGCCGGGACGCTGCTGGTCATCGACGAGACCCACACGATCTCCACCGGTCCAGGCGGCTACACGCGCGCCCATGGGCTGGAGCCCGATGTCTTCGTCCTGGGCAAGGCGGTCGCCGGCGGCGTGCCGGCGGCTGTCTGGGGCGTCACCGCCGAGCTTTCCGCGCGGATGGACGAGGCTCAGGCGAAGATTGGCCCTGGCCAGTCTGGTATCGGGACCACGCTGTCGGGCAACGCTTTGGCCATGGCCGCCATGCGCGCGATGCTCACCGACGTGATGACCGAGGCGGCCTACAGCAAGATGCTGGCCGGCGCCGAGCGCTTGGTTTCGGGTCTGAACGCCGTGATCGCGGCGCGCAAGCTCCCCTGGTTGGTGGTCCATGTCGGGGCCCGGGTGGAGCTGGTCTTCGCCGACCCGCCGCCGAAAAACGCCGCCCAGATGCGGAAAGTTCTGGACCATGAGGCGGTGGAAGCGCTGCACTTGTGGCTGATCAACCGAGGGGTGCTGATCGCACCCTTCCACAACATGATGCTGGTCTCGCCCGTCACCGAAGGCGCGGCGATCGACCGACTGGTCGCGGCCGTCGACGGCTTCGCGGCGGCGATGGGGGAATAATGAGCGCTGTAGCCGACATCCAGGAGTGCCGCGATTTCCTCGCCGCCAACCCGCAGGTCAAGTTCGTCGAGGTGTTCTTCACCAGCATGACCGGCGTGCCGCGCGGCAAGCGGCTGCGGGTGCATGAGCTGGAGGCCATCTACGAGTACGGCCGCTTCCTGCCGGGTTCGGTGCTGGTGGTCGACACCAACGGCGCTGACTGCGAGGACACGGGCCTAGTCTGGGAAGACGGCGACGCCGACCGCCGCGCGCGGCCTGTGCCGGGCACCCTGACCCTGGCCCCGTGGCTGGGCCCCGACGTCGCCCAGGTGATGCTGTCGCTGTACGAGCTGGACGGCACGCCCAATGATCTGGACCCGCGCCACGTGCTGCAGCGGGTTCTGGACCGCTACGCCGCCGACGGCCTGACGCCGGTCGCAGCCTGCGAGCTGGAATACTACCTTGTTGATCTGCAGCGCGGGCCGAACGGCGAGCTGCTGCCGGCCAAGTCGCTGCAGACCGGCCTGCGCCCGTCGGGAATCCAGGTCTATGGCCTGCCGGAACTGGAGGCCCATGCGCCGTTCCTGCGCGAACTGTGGGACGTCGCTGACACCATCGGCGTGCCGCTGGAGGGGGCGATCTCGGAGTTCGCGCCGGCCCAGGTAGAACTGACCCTCAAGCATAAGCCCGACGCCCTGCGCGCCGCCGATGACGCGGTGCTATACAAGCGCGCCGCCAAGGGCGTGGCCCTGCGTCACGGCATGGAGGCCACGTTCATGGCCAAGCCGTGGAGCGACCGCGCCGGCAATGGCTTCCACGTCCATCTCAGCGTCAACGACGCGGCCGGAAACAACCTCTGCGCCAGCGAGGACCTCGAGGGCTCGACGCTGCTCAAGCAGGCCATCGCCGGCATGAAGGTGCTGCTGGGCGAGGGCATGGCGATCCTGGCGCCCAACGCCAACAGCTATCGGCGGTTCAAGGCTAATAGCTATGCGCCAGTGGCGCCGACCTGGGGCGTCAACAACCGCACGGTGTCCTTGCGGGTGCCAGCCGGTCCGCCCAATACCCGTCATGTCGAGCACCGCGTCGCTGGCGCCGACGGCAATCCGTACCTCGTCCTCGCCGTACTGCTCGCCAGCGCCCACCACGGCATCAAGAACAAGCTCGATCCAGGGGCGGCTGTGGTCGGCGACGGCTACGCCGCGGCCGCCAAGGAGAACATCCGGCTGCCCAACAACTGGTTCGCGGCCGTGGACCTGTTCGAGCAATCGAGCGTGCTGCGCGACTATCTGGGCGACCGTTTCGTGGACATGTTCGTCTCCGTGAAGCGCACCGAACAGGCGCGGTTCTTCGAGGTCGTCACCGAACTGGATTTCGATTGGTATCTCCGCAACGCCTGACGGCGTGGCGATGTAGTGTGATGTCAGCCTGGGGCTTGGGTCCCGCCTTGAACGAAGCGATAGGGGAGTTTCGAAACGATGAGCACGATCACCCAGCGGGGCCTCAACAGGGCGGGCCTTAGCCGTCGCTCGCTCTTGACCGCCACCGGCGCGGCTGCGATCGGCCTGACCTTCACGGCCTGCGGCGAGAAGCCCAAGGCCGCGCCCGGCGCCGAGGAGGCCAAGCTCAACTTCTACAACTGGGACACCTATATCGGCGAAACCACCCTCGGTGACTTCAAGAAGGCCACCGGGATCGACGTGAACATGAGCCTGTTCGCGACGAATGATGAGCTGTTCGCCAAGCTGAAGGCCGGCAATCCGGGCTTCGATGTGGTCGTGCCGTCGAACGAGTTCGTGACGCGGATGAGCCAGGGCGGTCTGCTGGAGCCTCTGGATCACGCCAAGATCCCGAACATGAAGAACATCGACCCCAGCTTCCTGAACCCTGACTTTGATCCCGGCCGGAAGTACTCGATGCCCTACACCTGGCTGCTTCTGGGCATCGGCTATCGCAAGAGCAAGGTCCAGGGCGTGCCCGACAGCTGGAAGTGGCTGCTCGACAGCGACAAGTACAAGGGCCGCATCGCGCTGCTGTCCGAAAGCGCCGACCTGGTCCGCCTATCGGCCAAGTATCTTGGCCACTCGGTCAACAACATCCCGGCGGACATGCTGCCGAAGATCGAGCAGATGCTGATCAAGCAGAAGCCCTTCGTGAAGGCCTTCCACGACGACAATGGTCAGGACCTCCTGATGTCGGGCGAGGTGGATCTGGTGCTCGAGTACAATGGCGACATCGCTCAGGCGATGAAGGAGGATCCGGACCTCGACTTCGTCGTGCCCAAGGAAGGCAGCCTGATCAATTCGGACACCTTGTGCATCCCGAAGGGCGCGCCGCGGCCGAACAACGCCCACGCCTTCATTAACTACCTGCTCGACGCGCAGGCCGGGGCCGAGATCAGCAAGACGATCCTGTACCCGACGCCGAACGCGGCGGCCAAGGCGCTGATGCCGGAAGATTACAAGAACAATCCGGTGATCTTCCCGCCCGCCGACGTCATGGCCAAGTGCGAGTACGGGGCTTTCGAGGGCGCGGAAAAGGCCAGCCAGTACGAGGAACTGATCACCCGGGTGCGGGCGGCCTAAGGGGAGCGGCGAGGAAATAGTTCCTCCCCCGCGCTGCGGGGGAGGTGGCCCATAGGGCCGGAGGGGGCCAGTTCGGTCAACCTCCAGCTAGCCCCCTCAGTCGCTCAGCGACAGCTCCCCCGCCGTGCGGGGGAGCATCTTCAAGGACGAGCTCCATGGAACAATCCTGGAAACAGGCGAAAGCCGTCTTCGCCGCGGCGCTGGGACCGCCGCTGGTGTGGCTGGTGCTGTTCTTCCTCGCGCCCATGGCGATCGTCTGGGCCTACAGTTTCGGGCACAATGTCGGGCTGACCGACATCGCCATTAGCGGCACGTTCCACAACTACGCCCGGGCCATCGAGCCGCTGTACCTGAAGATCTTCCTGAAGTCGGTCTGGGTTGCGGGCCTGACGACGGGGCTTTGTCTGGTCATCGGCTTCCCGGTCGCCCTGGCCATCACCTTCGCGTCCGACAAGGCCAAGGCCTGGCTGCTGCTGCTGATCATGCTGCCGTTCTGGACGAACCTCCTGATCCGCACCTACGCCCTGATCGCCGTGCTGCGCACCGAGGGCTATGTGAACCAGGGCCTGGAGTGGTTCTGGAAGGGCGGAAGCGGTCTGGCCACGCTGGTCGGCCTGCAGCCGCTGGGCGACTTTCAGCCGCTGGAGCTGCTGCACAACAATTTCGCGGTCATCCTGGGGCTCGTCTATGTGCACCTGCCCTTCATGGTGCTGCCGCTCTATTCGGCTCTGGATCGCCTGGACAAGTCGCTGCTGGAAGCCAGCCTGGACCTTGGCGCCGGACACCTGCGGACCTTGTTCAAGGTGGTCGTGCCGCTGGCTTTGCCGGGCATCGCCTCGGGCGTGCTGATCACCTTCATCCCGGCCCTGGGCGCCTATCTGACCCCGGACCTGCTGGGCGGTCCCGACAGCCAGATGATCGCCAACATCATCGAGCGCCAGTTCAAGCGCGCCAACGACTGGCCCTTCGGCGCGGCGATGTCGTTCCTGCTGATGTACCTGACCTTCATCGCCATCGCGATCCAGGCGGTGCTGAACAAGAAGTCGCCGGAGGCCAAGGGATGAGCTTGCCGATTCAAACCCTAGCGCCCCCTCCGTCGCGCTGCGTATACGCAGCGCGCCACCTCCCCCGTTTCACGGGTGAGGAGGATGCGGCTCACCCCTCCTACCCCGCTTGCGGGGGAGGTGGATCGACGCGAAGCGGCGAGACGGAGGGGGCGCGCTGATGAGCAAGAAATCCGCCCCCGGGCCCCTCGAGTACCTCCGCCGCTGGCAGATGCAGGCCTGGCTGGCGGCCGTATTCATCTTCCTCTACGCGCCGCTGATCGCGCTGATGGCGTTCAGCTTCAACGACAGCAAACGCAATATCGTCTGGAAGGGCTTCACGCTCAAATACTACGAGAAGCTGTTCAATAACTCCGAGCTGCTCGAGGCGTTCGGCAACAGCCTGACGATCGCGGCGGCGTCGACGGTGATCAGCCTGTTCCTGGGCGCGGCGGCGGCGCTCGCGCTGTGGCGGTTCCGCTTCCCCGGCAAGACGGCGGTGGACGGGGCGATGGCCTTGCCGATCGTGGTGCCCGAAATCTGCATGGGCGTGGCGATGCTGGTCTTCTTCGCCAAGGTCATGCCCTGGCCACAGGGGATGCCGTGGCCGCTGAACCTGGGCGCCATCATCATCGCTCACGTGTCGTTCTCGTTCCCGTTCGTGGCGGTGGTCGTTCGGGCGCGGATGGCCAGCTTCAACCGTGAGATGGAAGAGGCGGCCCGCGATCTGGGGGCGGGTGAGTTCCGTACGATCAAGGACGTGATCCTGCCGCACATGGCGCCCTCGCTGGTCGCCGGCGCACTGCTGGCCTTCACGCTGAGCCTCGACGACTTCGTCATCACCTTCTTCACCGCCGGTCCGGACACGGTGACCTTCCCGGTGAAGGTCTATTCGATGGTCCGCTTCTCGGTGACGCCTGAGGTCAATGCGGCCTCGACGGTGCTCATCGTGCTGACCGTGCTGCTGACGGCGGCGGCGCTGAAACTGCAAGGCAATCCCGCGGCGGCGGCCGGTCATGGGGCGGGGGACACCAAATGACCAAACCCATCATCACCTTCGAGAACGTCACCAAGCGCTTCGGCAAGCTGGCGGCCGTCGATGACGTGTCGTTGACGGTCAATGAGGGGGAGTTCTTCGCCCTGCTGGGGCCGTCGGGCTGTGGCAAGACCACCCTGTTGCGGATGCTGGCCGGCTTCGAGACGCCGACTGAAGGCCGCATCCTGATCGACGGTCAGGACATCTCGAAGGTGCCGCCCAACAAGCGGCCGGTAAACATGGTGTTCCAGTCCTATGCGGTGTTCCCGCACATGACCGTGGCCGACAACGTCGCCTACGGCTTGGTGGTCGACAAGGTCGGCAAGGCCGAGCGCGAGGCGCGTGTCGCCGAGGCGCTGGAGCTGGTGCAGCTGGGCGGCCTGGGTGGTCGTAAGCCCGACCAGCTTTCGGGCGGTCAGCGGCAGCGGGTCGCTCTGGCTCGCGCGCTGGTCAAGCGTCCGCGCGTGCTGCTACTGGACGAGCCGCTGTCGGCCCTGGACGCCAAGCTGCGCGAGCAGATGCGCACTGAACTGTGCACCCTGCAGGAGAAGGTCGGCATCACCTTCATCATGGTCACCCACGACCAGGACGAAGCGCTGGCGTTGGCGTCGCGCTGCGCTGTCATGAGCCGCGGCGTGCTGCAGCAGGTGGCCACGCCGAGCGATCTCTACGAGTTCCCCAACAGCCGCTTCGTGGCCGACTTCATCGGTCAGGTGAACCTGTTCGAGGGCGTGCTCGCGGTCGATGAACCTAGCCATGCGGTGATCAAGTCGCCGGACCTGCCCGTCGACATCTTCTTGGATCACGGCGTCACCGGGCCGCGCGGCGGCACGGTTTGGGCGGCGATCCGGCCCGAGAAGATCGAGCTTCACAAGAAGACCGACGACACGCCGCCCAATCTCGGCGACGCGCCCAAGGGAACGAACGCCGTAGAAGGCGTGATCAAGCACGAGGCCTATCTGGGCGGCTCGTCCACCTATGAGGTCGAGATCGCCGGTGGTCGCCGCATCAAGGTTCAACGCTCGAACCTGACACGCTGGGACCAGGAGGATTTCAAGCTGGGCGAGACCGTCTGGCTGTGCTGGCACGCCTGCTCGCCGGCGGTTTTGCTGAGCTGACGCCATGACCGCACGCCCCGTCGCCGGGATCATCTGCTGCACCCGCACCGTCGGGGTCGAGCCGGCCCAGGCGGTGATGAGCCGTTATGTCGACGCGACCACGGCCTATGGCGATGTCGCGGCGCTGCTGATCCCGTCCCTGCCGGGGCGGATGCGCGCGGCTGAAGTTGCAGGTCGTCTCGATGGCCTGATGCTCACGGGCAGCCCCTCGAACCTCGATCCCGCCCTCTACGGCGAGGAGATCGGCGACGCGCCGGGGCCGTTCGACGCCGCCCGCGACGGCATGACCGCCGACCTGATCAAGGCGATGCTGGACCTGGGCAAGCCGGTGTTCGGGATTTGCCGGGGCTTTCAGGAAATCAACGTCGCGTTCGGCGGCACGCTGCGGCGCGACATGGCCGCCAGTCCCGACCTGATCGCGCACCACGCGCCCGACGATGTCGACTTCAACGGCATGTTCGATCACGTCCACGATGTCGCCCTGACGCCGGGCGGCGTGTTGTCGCGCGCTCTGGGCGTCGAGGCGGCTGTCGTCAACTCCGTCCACTATCAGGGCGTCGACCGTCTGGGTGAGGGGCTGACTGTCGAGGCCCGCGCCCCCGACGGCGTGGTCGAAGCCTTCTCCGCCACCGTCAACGGCGCGCCCGTGCTGGCCGTGCAGTGGCACCCCGAATGGAAGCCGGCGCAGAACCGGCAGTCGCAGATCTTCTTTGAAATCTTCGGACGCGCCCTCAGAGGCGCGCCGCTCGTCGCGTAAGGCCCAGGAGCCCCCAATGAACGCCCCGATCCGCAACCACGACATCGCCGAGCTCAAGCGCCTCGACCTTGCGCACCACCTGCCGGCCCAGGCCGACCACAAGGTGATCGCCGAGCTGGGTGGCAGCCGCATCGTGACCCGCGCCGACGGCTGCTACATCACCGACGGCGAGGGCCATCGCATCCTCGACGGCATGGCGGGCCTGTGGTGCGTGAATGTCGGATACGGCCGCAAGGAGCTGGCCGAAGCCGCCTACGAGCAGATGCTGGAGCTGCCGTACTACAACACCTTCTTCAAGACCGCGACGCCGCCGGCCGTGACCCTGGCGGCCAAGATCGCCCAGAAGATGGGCGGCCATCTGACCCACGTCTTCTACAACGCGTCAGGGTCCGAGGCGAACGACACCGTCTTCCGCCTGGTCCGCCACTACTGGAAGCTCAAAGAACAGCCGCAGCGCACCGTCTTCATCAGCCGCTGGAACGCCTATCACGGCTCGACCGTCGCCGGGGTGTCGCTGGGCGGCATGAAGCACATGCATGCGCAGGGCGACCTGCCGATCCCGGGCGTCGAGCACGTGGCCCAGCCCTATCACTTCGGCGAGGGCTTTGGCGAAGACCCGGCCGCCTTCCGCGATCGCTGCGTCAAGGAGATCGAGGACAAGATCCTGGCCGTCGGGCCCGAGAACGTCGCAGCCTTCATCGGGGAGCCTGTACAGGGGGCGGGCGGGGTTATCATCCCTCCCGACGGATACTGGCCCGCCGTCGAGGCCCTGTGCCGCAAGTACGGCATCCTCCTGGTCTGCGACGAGGTGATCTGCGGCTTCGGGCGCCTGGGCCAATGGTTTGGCCACCAGCACTACGGGATCAAGCCGGACCTGATCGCCATGGCCAAGGGCCTGTCGTCCGGCTACCTGCCGATCTCGGCGGTGGGCGTGGCTGACCACATCGTCGCCGAGCTGCGCGAGAAGGGCGGCGACTTTATCCACGGCTTCACCTATTCGGGCCACCCGACCTGCGCGGCCGTGGCGCTGAAGAACATCGAGATCATGGAGCGCGAGGATCTGATCACGCGCACCCGCGAGGACACCGGCCCTTACTTGGCCAAGGCCCTCGCCAGCCTGAACGACCATCCGCTGGTCGGTGAGACGCGCTCGATCGGCCTGCTGGGCGCGGTCGAAATCGTGCGCGAGAAGGGTACGAACCATCGCTTCCTCGACAAGGAAGGCGAGGCGGGGCCCATCGTCCGCGACATCTGCATCAAGAACGGCCTGATGGTCCGCGCCATCCGCGACACCATCGTCTGCTGTCCGCCGCTGATCGTCAGTCACGCCGAGATCGACGAACTGGTCGGCATCATCGGCAAGTCCCTGACCGAAGCCGAGCCTCTCCTCCGCGCGCTGAAACCGGAGGCGGTGTCATGAAGCCCAAGCACAACAAGGCCAAGCGCGACCAGATCCTGGATCGCGGCGTCTCGACGATCGAGGAGGCCAAGGACTGGTTCGCGCGCCAGCACATCGAGGAGATCGAGTGCGTGGTGCCCGATCTGGCCGGGGTGGCGCGCGGCAAGATCATGCCGGTGCGCAAGTTCCTGGGTTCGCCGTCGATGAACCTGCCGCTGGCGGTGTTCTACCAGACGATCACCGGCGACTTCCCCGAGTTCGAGGGGGCGGTGAACGCGGTGCAGTCCGACACCGACATCTTCCTGACCCCCGACTTCGCCACCCTGGCCGCCGTGCCCTGGGCGCAGGATCCGACTGCCCAGGTGATCCACGACGCCTTCCACCCTGACGGCCGGCCCGTCGAAGAAGCGCCTCGCCAGGTGCTGCGTCGGGTGCTGGCGCTCTATGCTGAAAAGGGATGGAACCCGATCGTGGCGCCGGAGATCGAGTTCTATCTCGTCGATCGTAACACCGATCCGGACTATCCGCTCAAACCGCCGATCGGGCGCTCGGGACGCCCGGAGACGGGGCGGCAGGGCTACTCGATCGGCGCGGTCAACGAGTTCGACGCCCTGTTCGAGGACATGTACGAATACTCCGAGCGCCAGGGCCTGGAGATCGACACCCTGATCCACGAAAGCGGCGTGGCGCAGATGGAGATCAACCTGCAGCACGGCCATCCGCTGGAACTGGCCGATCAGGTCTTCATGATGAAGCGCACCATCCGCGAGGCGGCGCTGGAGCACGAGATCTACGCCACCTTCATGGCCAAGCCGATGGCCAATGAGCCCGGCAGCGCCATGCACATCCACCAGTCGATCGTCGACAAGAAGGGCCGCAACCTGTTCTCGAACGAGGATGGGACGGAGTCGGCGCAGTTCCACGGCTTCATCGCCGGCCAGCAGACCTATCTGCCGGCGATCATGGCCATCCTGGCGCCGTACGTGAACAGCTATCGCCGGATCTCGCGGGACAGCGGCGCGCCGGTGAACACCCAGTGGGGCTATGACAACCGCACCTGCGGCCTGCGTGTGCCCCCGTCGGGGCCGGCCAATCGCCGGGTCGAGAATCGCATTCCGTCATCGGACGCCAATCCGTACCTCGCCATCGCCGCATCCTTGGCGGCCGGCTATCTGGGCATGGTGCAGGGGCTCAAGCCCAGCGAGCCGGTGGCGATCGACGCCGGCGCCCGGGGCATCGAGCTGCCGCGCAGCCTGTCGGACTCGCTCCGCTTGTTTGTCGCCTGCCAGCCGCTGGTCGAGATTCTGGGGCCGACCTTCTGCGCCGCCTATGACCGGGTGAAGCAGGCCGAGTACGAGACCTTCATGCGCACCATCAGCCCTTGGGAGCGGGAGTTCCTGCTGCTGAATGTGTGATCGCCGAGGTGAACCTTCTCCCACAGGGAGAAGGGGGACCCGCGCCGCAGGCGCGGGGGATGAGGGGTTACTGCGGTGACCGGTGAACCCCCTCACCCCTACCCCTCTCCCTATGGGAGAGGGAACTGGTATGCGGACACGGTCGCGGACGTTCCGGATCTGCCGCCGTTGGATGCTAACACCTCGGCCGAGGTCTGCATCGTCGGCGCGGGCTTCACCGGCCTTGGCGCGGCGATGACGCTGGGAAGCCGGGCCATCGTCCTGGAGTCCGGCCGTATCGGCTGCGCCGCCTCGGGCCGCAATGGCGGCCAGGTCCATACGGGCCAGCGGCGGGACCAGGTCTGGCTGGAAAAGGCGGTCGGCCGCGACGACGCCGCGAACCTCTGGCGCCTGGCTGAAGACGCGCGCGCCTATTTCGCCACTCTGGTCGAGGCGATCGACTGCGACTGGCGGCCGGGCATGATCCACGCCCGCCACAAGCCTGGCGGCGAGGCCGAAGACGCGGCCTATGTCGCTCTGATGGCCGAGCGCTACGGCTACGACCAGCTGGAACTGATCGGCGAGGCCGACCTCGCCCAAGAGCTCGGGACCGACGTCTATCACGGCGGCCTCGTCGATCGCGGCGGCGGTCACGTCCATCCGCTGAAGCTGGCCCAAGGCATGGCGGCGCAGGCGATGGCGGCGGGGGCCGCGATCCATGAAAGCACCCGCGCCGTGTCCTGGCGTCGCGAGGGGGGCAAGATCGTGGTTCAGACCACGACCGGACGCGTCGCCTGCGATCGGCTGATCCTCAGTGGTGACGGCCTGCTCAACGCAATGGCCGGCAAGGCCCGTGCGCGGGTCATGCCGATCAACAACTTCATCGCCGTCACCGCGCCGCTGGGAGCTTTGGCGGAAGACATTATCCGGTCGAACGCAGCGGTGTCCGACAGCCGCTTCGTCGTGAACTACTTCCGCAAGACCCCGGACGGTCGGCTGCTGTTCGGGGGCGGGGAGAACTATCGTCCGGGCTTTCCGCGCGACATCGCCGGCATGGTCCGCAAGAACCTCGCCAAGGTCTATCCGCGCTTGGCGGACGTGGAGGTCACCCACGCCTGGGGTGGGACCTTGGGGATCACGTTCAGCCGCATGCCCTTCGTCGGTGAGGTGGCGCCCGGCGTACTGGTCGCTTCGGGGTATTCGGGTCAGGGCGTGATGTTGGCCCCCTACATTGGCCGACTGTTGGCCAAGGCCGCCGAGGGCGAGACCGGTCCTGTGGAGCTGCTGTCACGCCTGCCGACGCCGCCGTTCCCCGGCGGACGCCTGTTGCGCTGGCCGCTGACGGTGGCGGGGCTCAGCTGGTACGCGTTGCGGGATCGGCTTTAGCCTAAGCGGCGGGAAGACGTGCGGATCGCATTGACACCGACGTCGGCGCGCCGCTCTCCTCGCGATATGGAGTCCACGACCGCCCAGCCCGCCGTCAGTCTCGCCGCGGCGCTCGAACATGCCGAACGGCTGCTAGAGACTGATGCGCATCTGGCGGCCGAACAGGCGCGGGCGATCCTGGAGGTCGTGCCGCGTCACGCCGACACAACGCGGGTGCTGGCCGCTGCTCTGCGGCTGTCGGGCGACGCCGCCGGCGGGTTGGCGACGGTTGCGCCGCTGGCTCAGGCGCTGCCCAACATGCCCCTGGCTCAGCTGGAGTTGGCCCTATGCCTCGAGCGCCTGGGGCGTACCGCCGAGGCCGCCCGCGCCTTTGATCGCGCCAGCGCGCTGGAGCCGCGCCTGTCCGAGGCCTGGCGGGGTCTGTCCGAGAGTTTGGAGCTTCTGGGCGATCGCCAAGGCGCTGAACGTGCGCTGGCCCGGCAGCTTCGCGCCTCCACCCGCGATCCGCTGCTGGTCGAGGCCGCCACGGCGCTTTCCGACGACCGCCTGGGCGAGGCCGAGCGCCTTCTGCGTGATCGCTTGAAGGCCGACGCCGGCGATGTGGCGGCGATCCGCATGCTGGCCGAGACCGGCGCGCGACTGGGCCGCTACGCCGACGCCGAGGCCCTGCTGACCCGATGCGTGGAGCTGGCGCCGAACTTCGCCGCCGCCCGCCACAACCTGGCGACCATGCTCTATCGCCAGAACAAGAACCTGGAGGCGCTGGCGCAGATCGAGCATTTGGTGGCCAAGGATGCGCGCCACCCCGGCTACGCCAACCTCTATGCGGCGATCCTGGCGCGTCTGGGCGAATACGACCGCGCGATCGCTGTCTATGAGCAGGTGCTGACGGACTATCCCAACCAGCCGAAAGGCTGGATGAGCTACGGCCATGCGCTGAAGACGGTGGGGCGGCAGGCCGACAGCGTCGCCGCCTATCGTAAGGCTTTGGACCTTGCTCCGACCCTGGGCGAGGTCTGGTGGAGCCTGGCCAACCTCAAGACCGTCAAGTTCACGCCCGACGACCTGGACGCCATGCGCCGGGCGCTGGAAGCCGAGGGCGTGTCGGACGACGATCGACTGCATCTGCACTACGCGCTGGGCAAGGCGCACGAGGACGCCGAGGACTGGGACGGGTCGTTCCGGCACTACGCCGCCGGCGCGGCGATCCGGCGCGCGCAGCTGGACTACGATCCCGACGAGAATACGGCCGACACCGCGCGGACCAAGGCGGTGTTCACGCCCGGTTTCATCGCCGCCCGGGGCGGGCAGGGGTGTGAGGCTCCCGATCCCATCTTTGTGGTTGGTCTGCCCCGTTCGGGTTCGACCCTAGTGGAGCAGATCCTGGCCAGCCACTCGCTGGTCGAGGGCACCATGGAGCTGCCCGACCTGATCGTCATGGCGCGTCGCCTGGGCGGCAAGACCGCCAGGCGCGCCGAGTCGACCTATCCCGAGAGCCTGGCGGATCTGTCTGCGCAGGACCTCAAGGCGCTGGGCGAGGAGTTCATCGAACGCACCCGGATCCAGCGCAAGACCGACAAGCCGTTCTTCATCGACAAGATGCCGAACAACTTTGCGCACACCGGTCTGATCCATTTGATCCTGCCCAACGCCAAGATCATCGACGCGCGGCGACACCCCCTGGGCTGCTGCTTCTCCGGTTTCAAGCAGCACTTCGCGCGTGGACAGGCGTTCAGCTACGACCTGACCGACATCGGTCGCTACTACGCCGACTATGTCGACTTGATGGGCCACTTCGACGCCGTGCTGCCGGGGCGTGTGCATCGCGTGATCTATGAACAGATGATCGCGGACCCGGAGACGCAGATCCGGGCTTTGCTGGAGCACTGCGGCTTGCCGTTCGAGGAGGCCTGCCTCTCTCCGCACCAGAACGACCGTGCGGTCCGGACGGCCAGTTCAGAGCAGGTTCGCCGCCCCATTTTCAAGGACGCGGTTGAGCACTGGCAGAAATTCGAATCGTATCTGGGACCGCTCAAGCAGGCATTGGGGCCCGTGCTTAACACCTATCCGGAAGCGCCTGTTATTTGACCACCTGCCCAACGCCTCGCCATTTCTGCAACACTCACAGGAATTGACGACAAACCGAAAATTCAATCTTGCCCAACGATTAGGCGCGGGTCGAACATCGTTCCTTCAAAGCCGTAAGGGGAGCGACTGTATGTCGTCGGGATCGGTTCGTTTAAAGAAGGCGGGGGTCTACTCCGCTGCGTTGTTGGCCAGCACCATGTTGTCTGGCGTCGCTTACGCCCAGGCGCAGTCGGGGCCATCCACCGCGCTTGAAGAGGTGGTTGTGACCGCCCAAAAGCGTAGCGAAAACCTGCAGGACGTGCCGGTCAGCATCCAGGCGTTGGGCGGTGAAAAGCTTGATCAACTGCAGATCAGCGCCTTTGCTGACTACGTCCAGTATCTGCCGAGCGTCTCGTTCACCAGCTCGGGCCCGGGCTTTGGCCAGGTCTATATGCGCGGCGTCGCGAGCGGCGGCGACGGCAACCACTCCGGCTCGCTGCCCAGCGTGGGCGTCTATCTGGACGAGCAGCCCGTCACCACGATCCAGGGCGCGTTGGACATCCACGTCTACGACATCGCCCGGGTGGAGGCGCTGGCTGGTCCGCAGGGCACGCTGTACGGCGCGAGCTCTCAGGCGGGCACCCTGCGGATCATCACCAACAAGCCTTCAACGGCTGGCTTCTCCGCCGGCGTTGACGTCGAAGTGAACAAGATCGCCCACGGGGACACCGGCCATGCGCTGGAAGGCTTCGTGAACATGCCGCTGTCGGACAAGATCGCGGTGCGTCTGGTCGGTTGGGATGTCCGCGACGGCGGTTACATCGACAACGAGCCGGGCACGCGCATCTACAACCGCGGCGACGCCGATCTGGCCAATGATTTCACGATCACCAACAAGGCCCGGGTGCGCGAGGACTACAACAGCGTCTACACCCAAGGCGGCCGCGCGGCTCTGCGGGTCGAGCTCGACGACAACTGGGTGATCACGCCCCAGGTCATGGGCCAGGTGCAGAAGTCGAACGGCTCGTTTTCCTACGACCCCAAGGTCGGTGATCTGAAGGTTCAGCGCTACTATCCCGAGAGCGCCAAGGACAAATGGTATCAGGCCGCCATGACGATCGAGGGCCAGGTGGCCAACCTCGACGTCACCTACGCCGGCTCGTACCTGAACCGAAAAACCGAAACCAACTCTGACTACACCGACTACTCGTACTTCTATGATCAGGTCGGCTACGGTTTCTACTGGACCGACAACGCCGGCAACCTGGTCAATCCTTCCCAGTTCATCCAGGGCCAGGATGACTACAAGAAGCAAAGCCACGAAATCCGGATCGCCTCGCCGCAGGACAAGGCTCTGCGGTTCGTGGTCGGCGGCTTCTATCAGAAGCAGACGCACGACATCTTCCAGAACTACCGGATCGCCGATATCGGCAGCGATATCTCGGTGCCCGGCTACACCGGCACGATCTGGCTGACCAAGCAGCAGCGCATCGACCGTGACCGCGCCGTGTTCGGGCAGGCCGAGTACGACATCACCGATAAGCTGACCCTGACCGCCGGCATCCGCTTCTTCAAGGCGCACAATACGCTGGTCGGCTTCTACGGCTACGGCAAGGGCTACGGCTCGACCGGCGAGAAGGCGTGCTTCAAGGCGGCGGTGGTCAAGGGCTCGCCCTGTACGAACCTCGACAAGGGCGTGAAGGAAAGCGGCAACGTTCCGAAGGTCACGCTGACCTACAAGCTCGATGACGACAAGCTGGTCTACGCCACCTACTCCAAGGGCTTCCGGCCGGGCGGCATCAACCGGCGCAGCACGCTGCCGCCGTATCAGTCGGACTTCCTGAAGAACTACGAGGCCGGCTGGAAGACCACCTGGCTGAACAACAGCTTCCGCTGGAACGGCGCGGTGTTCATGGAGGACTGGTCGAACTTCCAGTTCTCGATCCTGGGGGCCAACGGCCTAACCGAGATCAAGAACGCCAACCAGGCCCGCATCAAGGGGATCGAAAGCGACATCACCTGGGTTCCGGTCCAGGGACTGACGATCAATGCGGCGGCCGCCTACACCGACGCCCAACTGACGGCGAACTACTGCGGCTTCACCGATACGGCCGGAAATCCGGTCACCAGTTGCCCGTCGCCGCAAGCGCCGGACGGCACCTCGCTGCCCGTTACCCCGAAGTTCAAGGCCAACCTGACGGCGCGCTATGACTTCAACTGGGGTGAATGGGACAACTACGTGCAGGGTTCGATGGTCGCCCAAAGCGCAACCTGGACCGATTTGCGGCTCTCCGATCGCGCGGCGTTCGGGAAGCAGAAGGGCTGGGAGACCTTTGACCTGTCGGGCGGCATGGAGAAGGACGGTCTATCGATCGGTCTCTATGTGAAGAACGTGTTCGACAAGCGCGCCAGCCTGGACCGCAACGCCCAGTGCGCGACCAGCGTCTGCGGAACGCAGTACTACATCACGCCGAACCAGCCCCGCACGCTTGGGGTCAAGCTGGGCAAGGCGTTCTAGCGATTTGTGGGTAGCGTAGCGGGGGCGGTCCATCGGACCGCCCCTTTTGCTTTCCGGGGAGGCCGGCTCGGGATGACGTCCCTCAAATCCAAGCTGCTGGGCGTGTGGATGTGCACGGCCCTGGTGGTCGGCAACATCATCGGCTCTGGCGTTTTCATGCTGCCGGCCTCGCTGGCGCCCTATGGCTGGAACGCCGTCTTCGCTTGGATGCTGACCATCGGCGGCTCACTGTGCCTGGCCTATGTCTTCGCCAAGCTCGCTGGCGCCTTTCCGCGGGCGGGCGGGCCCTTCGCTTACACCGAGGAGGCTTTCGGTCGCGCGCCGGGCTTTCTGGTCGCCTGGTCGTACTGGATCTCGGTCTGGGTCGCCAACGCGGCCATCGCCATTGCGGCGGTCAGCTATCTCAGCGTCTTCCTGCCCGGTATCGCCAAGGTCCCCGCGCTGCCGGCGCTGCTGACCGTGGCGGTGGTCTGGGCCGCCACCGCGATCAACTGCGCGGGCGCCAGGTCGGCTGGTTGGACTCAGGTGGTGACCACAGTGCTGAAGCTGGTTCCGCTGATTGCGGTCGCGGGCCTGGCGCTGAGCGTGCTGCTGCGAAAGGGACCTGCGGCGGTGACGCCCTTCGAACCCTCAGCCCTTTCAGGAACGTCGATCACCGCCGCAGCGGCGCTGACGCTCTGGGCCTTGTTGGGCGTCGAAACCGCGACCATCCCGGCCGACAAGGTCAAGGATCCCGCACGGACGATCCCGCGCGCCACCCTGGCCGGCACGGCCTTCGCCGGGCTTGTCTATCTGGTGGTGTCGTCAGGCGTGCTGCTCCTGACGCCTGCGGCCGTGTTGCAAGGCTCCAACGCGCCGTTCGTCGACTTCGTGACCTATCACGGCGGCGGTGATTTCCGTTTGGTGCTGGCGGCTTTCGCAGCGATCAGCGCTCTAGGCGCGTTGAACGGCTGGTCACTGATCCAGGGCGAGTTGCCCGCCGCCATGGCCCGGGAGGGCGTCTTTCCAGCCTGGTTCGCAAAGACCTCCGTCAACGGCACGCCAGTGCGCGCGCATCTGGCTTCCAGCGCCCTGGTGACGATTCTGGTGCTGATGAACTACGCCAAGTCGATGGCCGACGCCTTCACCTTCATGGCCCTGCTATCCACGACCTCGACGCTGCTCGCCTATCTTTTCTGCTCGCTGGCGGTGCTGCGCCTGCAGCACAAGGAGCGCTTGGAACGCTCCAGGGCCCTGACCATCGTCGCAGCCCTGGGGGCGATCTATTCGGTCTGGACCTTCTCCGGCGCGGGATGGTCGGTGACCCTGTGGGGGCTGGTGCTGCTGGCTGTGGGCGCGCCGATCTACCTTCTGATGCAGAGAGCCGTCCGATGATCGCCCGTCTTCTTTACGCCGCCGCGCTGGCCGCCCTGGTTCCCGCGCTCGCCTCGGCGCAGGTCTCCTACGTCCGCGCCGGCAAGCTGGTCGATCCCCAGGCCGGCAAGGTGTTGACCGACCAGCTCCTCCGCATCGAGGGTGAGCGCATCGCTTCGGTCGGCCCCTGGAAGGGCGCGCCCAAGGACGCCAAGGTCATCGACTGGTCGGGACTGACCGTCCTGCCCGGCCTGATCGACATGCACACCCACATCGTCGATGACGAGCAGAGCGAGAACATCGCCCTGCCGTTGCTGAGGAGCGCCGCCCAGCAGGCCTATATCGGGGCGGGGCACGCCCGCTCGACGCTGATGGCGGGGTTCACCAGTGTGCGTGATGTGGGAACCTGGCGCGCTCTGGGTGACGCGGCCCTGCGGGACGCGATCAACGAGGGTCTCGTGACCGGGCCTCGCATGTCCGTCGCCGGCGCCTATGTCACCGCGCCGGGCGGAGGCGGTGAGATCACGGGCGTCGCGCCCGACGTGGCCATCCCGCCCGAGATGCGGCGCGGCGTGGTCGAGGACGCCGCCGACGTTCACAAGAAGGTCCGCGCCCTGCTGGTAGGCGGCGCCGACTTTATCAAGCTGATCGCCACAGGCGCGGTCCTGACCGAGGGCACCGAGCCAGGTCAACTTGAGCTCTCCGAAGAGGAAATCCGCGCCGCCGTCGAAGAGGCCGCCAAGCGCGGGACCTATGTCACAGCCCACGCTCATGGCGCGGAGGGGATCAAGATCGCCGTCCGCGCCGGGGTCCGCTCGATCGAGCACGGCTCGCTGATCGACGATGAGGGGATCGCGCTCATGAAGGCCAAGGGCGCGTTCCTGGTGGCCGACATCTACAACGGCGACTTCATCGACACCTATGGCCGCGAGCACGGCTGGCCCGACGGCATGATCCGCAAGAACCGCGAGACCACCGACGCTCAGCGCGAGGGCTTCCGCAAGGCGGTCAAGGCGGGGGTCAAGATCGCCTATGGCACCGACGCCGGCGTCTATCCGCACGGCTGGAACGCGCGGCAGATGCCGTACATGGTCAAGTATGGCATGACGCCGATGCAGGCGATCCAGTCGGCGACCACGATCGCGGCCGAGCTCATGGGCAAGACGGGTCAGGTCGGGTGCGTCGCCGTCGGTTGTTATGGCGACCTGATCGCTGTTGCGGGCGATCCGCTCACGGATGTCTCCACCCTCACAAAAGTCGCCAAGGTCATGAAGGGCGGTGAGGTGGTCAAGGACAACTAGCGCAGGCCCTGGCGCGGCTCATGCATTGTGCATCGCAACGCAATTTCGTTGTGCGATAGCGAAACAACTGTCATGTCCCCGTGCCTAAGTGCACGCTGAGTTGTCCAAGGAGGTCACCATGACCGAGAACCACTATTACGTCCGTCCCGTCGCCGGGGTGTGGCATGTGACCTGGAACGACTCGGCGGATCTGATCGGCTCCTACTCGTCGCAGCACGAGGCCGAGAGCCTGGCGCAGCTGCTGGCCCGCCACATGCGCGCCCAAGGCCGCAAAGCCGAGGTCCACACCTTCGAGCCGGAAGCCCGCACCCCGTCGTGGGGCCGCAACCGCGCGGCCAACCAGGCGGCTGTCGCCTAAAGCCAGCCTTCGAGCGCGCGGGTCACGACCGCGCGCGCCTCTTCCGGGCTGAACGTCGCCGGATCGAGGCAAAGCTCCAGCCAGAGTCCGTCCACCGTCGCCGTGAGGGCGATGGCCGCCAGGCGCGTGTCACGTGCGCCGGCCTCCGCCAGCAGGGCCTCCAGCCGCGCTCGAAAGTCGGCGTAGGAGGCCGCGTGGATCGCGGCCATGCGCGGTTTGGTCTTCACCAGCGACCAGAATCCGACCCAGGCGGCCAGCAGGCGCTCGTCCAGCACCGGCGGCGCAAAACTGGCGCCCAGATAGGCCAGCAGGCGCGCGCGGGGATCTGTGCCCGCCCGCTCCAGAGCCGCGTCCAGCGCGCCGTCGATCCGGTGCGCCACCGCCTCATAGGCCGCCGCGATCAACTCATCGACGCCTTCGAAATAGTGCCGCAACAGGCCTGGCGAGACCCCGGCCTCGGCGCAGATCGTCCGCACGCTGGTCCCGCCCACGCCCTCGCGCGCCAGCACCGCTTCGGCGGCGGCGACGAGCGCTTGGCGTCGGACGTCAGGCGCCTCGCGGGTGAAGGCGGCGCGGGTCACGGCGGCGCCTATCCTGCCAAACAACCCGTGTCATCCCGGAAGCGCGAAGCGCTATCCGGGACCCAGGGGCGGCTTCCGCGACGGTTCCTCACCCCCTGGGTCCCGGCTCTCCGCTTCGCTACGGCCGGGATGACACGACGATCTTGCCGAGGTGATGAGCTCACCACCCCTCCGGCGGCCGGGGCAGGCGACTTTCCGGGATCAGCGCCCGCATCTTGCGGCCGAAGCTGCGCAAGCTGACCTCGCTGGTCGCCAGCGGCCCGGCGGTGAAGGTGCGTGAGGCCATGCCCTGCTGCACGCGCGCGACCAGCTCGGTGTCCTCGGCGTTGACCTGGCGGTTGATCCGCCAGTTGAGGTACCGCGCCGCCTTCATCTCCCGCCGGTCATCGGGCAGGGCGTAGGCGATCTCGCGGATCATCGTCTGCTCGGCCGAGATCGGGATGAACTGCATGAAGTCCACCTGGTCCGGGTAGATGTCGAAGGCGAAGTTCGGCCAGAGCTTGAAGTAGGTCCACAGCCGCTTGCGGTCGTCCGGCAGGTGGGGAACGTCGGGCAGCAGGTCCTGATACAGGCGCTCTGACGGGCTCTTGGACGGCTCGTCGATCAGCTGGCCCCACATCTTGTCGACATAGGCCTCGGCTTCGACGCCGTAGCCCTTGCCGAACAGGCGGGTCAGGCCGGGGTGAGCGACCGGGATGTGCAGGCCGTCGGAATAGTTGTCGCTGATGTTCTTCCAGTTCACCGCGCGCGGCCGCAGCGTGACGCGACCGAACGGCTGAAGCTCCTCGAAGCGGTAGTGGGCCACCTCGTCCTCGTAGGGCGCCATCATGGTCGCCACCGAAGGGCCGTCTCCCTCGATCCTGACAAAGACGAAGCCGCGCCAGATCTCGGTCTCGATGTGGGCAAGGCCCTCCTTGGCCATGTCGAGCGCGGGATAGTCGTCGCGCATCGGCACGCCGATCAGCCGGCCTTCCAGGTCATAGGTCCAGGCGTGGTAGGGGCAGACAATCCGGCCGCCGCACCGCCCGACCGGGCCGTCCAGCAGCCGCGCGCCGCGATGACGGCAGACATTGGCGAAGGCGCGCACGCCGCCGTCCTTGCTGCGTACGACCACCAGGCTCTCGCCGATGAAATCGAACGTGTGAAAGTCGCCAGCCTTGGGGATGTCGTTCAGATGACAGACGATCTGCCAGGACGGCCGGAAGACCTTGTCCTGCTCTTCCTTGAAGAACCGCTCGCTGGTGTAGATCCAGCCGGGCAGGCCCCAGTCGGAGAGGGGGTCATGGTTGGGAATCTCGGTCATGGCGCCACCTTTCCCCCGACTTCCCCGGCGAATGCCGGGGCCCAGATCGTAAGGTTGTGAAGCGCCAAGCACGGCATGGGCTTGGGGTGCATCTGGGTCCCGGCATTCGCCGGGAAGGTCGGATGTTTCGCCATCACCGCCCCACCACCGACAGCTTGACCGCCGTGACGAAGTCCTTGTCGCGCAGGATCTCCCGCGCGGCGTTGCGACCCGGATTGCCCGAGACGCCGCCGCCGGGGTGCGTGCCCGCGCCGCACATGTAGAGGCCCTTGATCGGCGCGCGGTGGCTGGCGTGGCCCAGCAGCGGGCGGGTGGCCCACAGCTGATCCAGCGACATGTGGCCGTGCATGATGTCGCCGCCGATCAGGCCGAACTTCCGCTCCAGGTCCAGCGGCGACAGGATCATCCGGCCCAGCACCGACGCCTTGAAGCCCGGCGCCCACTGGTCGACCGTGTCGATGATCAGGTCGGCGGCGGCCTCGCGCGCGTCGTCCCAGGAGCGACCATCAGGAAGCTCCGGCGCGAATTGCTGGCAGAACAGGCTCGCCACATGCTGTCCGGGCGGCGCCAGGCTGGTGTCGAGGCTGGATGGGATCAGCATCTCGACGATCGGAGCCTTGCTGATCCCCTGGCCCTTGGCGTCGCGATAGGCGGCGTCCATGTAGTCGAGGCTTGGGGCGATCACGATGCCCGACTGGTGGTGCTCGGCGGTCTCCTTGCCCGGCAGGCAAGTGAAGCTGGGCAACTCCGACAGCGCCACGTTCATCCGGAACGTGCCCGAGCCGTTCTTGTAGCCGTCGACCGCCTTGCGGAAGTCCGGCGTCAGGGCCGAGGGCGGGACCAGTTTCTTGTAGAGCAGGGCCGGATTGACGTTGGCGCTGACGATCGGCGCCATGATCTGGCGGCCGTCGACCAGCTGGACGCCGGCAGCCTTGCCGCCGTCGATGTGGACGCCCTCGACCGGAGCGTCGAGCAGGATCTCGACCCCGGCCGCCTCGCAGGCCTTGGCCATGGCTTGAGTGATCGCGCCCATGCCGCCGACCGCGTGGCCCCAGGCGCCCTTCTTGCCGTTCACCTCGCCGAAGGTGTGGTGCAGCAGCACATAGGCCGACCCCGGCGTATCGGGGCTGGCGAAGTTGCCGACCACCGCGTCAAAGCCGAAGGCGGCCTTGACCGGCTCGCTCTCGAACCAGCCGTCCAGCACGTCGCGGGCGCTCTTGGTGAACAGGTCCAGCAGGTCGCGCTTGCGCTCGCGCGACAGGAAGGCCAGGCGTCCCCCCTGGCGCAGGGCGCGCAGCAGGCCGGGCAAACCATCGCCCAGGTTCGGCGGAGTCTCCTGGGCCAGGTCGCGCAGGATGTCGCCGATCTCGTCGAGCATCGCATAGTAGGCCGGCAGCACCTCGGCGTCGCGCCGGCTGTACTTGCGAAACTCCTCCTGGGTGCGCTCCAGCCCGCCGCCCAGTTTGATGTACTTGTCGTCGCTGATCGGCAGGAAGTTGGAGATCGGCCGTTCCAGGAAGGTCAGGCCCAGCTCGCGCAGGCCCATGTCGGCGATCACGCGCGGGTTCAGGAGGCTGACCGTGTAGCTGGCCACAGAGTTGCGGAAACCGGGGTGGAACTCTTCCGTCACCGCCGCGCCGCCAACGACGCCCCGCGCCTCACAGACCGTGACCTTCAGTCCGGCCTTGGCCAGATAGAAGGCGCAGACGAGGCCGTTGTGGCCTCCGCCGATGATGACTGCGTCGCGGGTTTGAGTGACCGCCATGGTGTGCTCCCCCTGAGGATGGGGAGAGTGTTGCTATACGATCGTATAATAGGCAAGGGGGGAGCCACAAATCCTCCCCCTAGCGGGGGAGGTGTCCGCGCAGCGGACGGAGGGGGAAGTCCTGCCGCCCCTGCCTCTGCCCCCTCCGTCGTCTCTTCGAGCCGACACCTCCCCCGCTGGGGGGAGGATTTTGGTCAAACCCCCTCCGCCTTCCCCCGCGCCGTCAGCCAATACATCACCGGCGTCGCCACCCGGCTCAGCAGGGTGGAGGTGATCAGGCCGCCGATGATGGCGATGGCCAGCGGCGAGTAGAGGCCCGAGCGCTCCAAGGCCAGCGGGAGCAGGCCGCCGATGGCGGTGACGCTGGTCAGCAGCACCGGCAGGAAGCGGACCTCGCCGGCTTTCTCGATGGCGTCGTGCAGGTTCATGCCTTCGCGACGCAGCTGTTCGGTGAAATCGACCAAGAGGATCGAGTTCTTGATCTCGATGCCGATGAGCGCGATCAGGCCGATCGTGGCGGTGAACGATAGGGAGTTGCCTGTCAGGGCCAGGGCCAGCACCGCGCCGAACACGCCGAATGGAATGATGCCGGCGACCACCAGGGCGGTCTTGAACTTCTGGAATTCCAGGACCAGCACGGCCAGGATGCCGAAGATCGCCACCAGCACTGCCGCGCCCAAGCCAGCGAAGCTCTCCGACTGCGCCTCGGCCTGACCGCCTAGTGACAGGCGATAGCCCGGCGGCATCGGGACCTCTTTCTCCAGGCGCTTGACGACGTCCTCTGTCACCTTGGCGGTGAGGTACCCGGTCGCGACATAGCTGGTCACCGTCACCGTCCGCTCACGGTCGAAACGGTCGATGCGTGCGGGGCTGGAGCGCAGGACCGGGGTCGCGATCGCGCCCAGCGGGGCGGCTTCGCCCTCATCGGTGGGCACATAGACGCCGTTCAGCGCCGACAGTGGATTGCGGGCCGCGCCGTCCACCTGCGTTGTGGGCAGGCGCACTCGGACGGCGTAGTCATCGCCGTCCGGATCGCGGAAGCGCGCGGCTTCCTCGCCCGACAGCGCCAAGCGGGTGACGCGGCGCGCAGCGCCGGCCGGTACGCCCAGGGCGGCGGCCTTGGCTTCGTCGACGCCCAGATCAAGATCGGTGCGGTCCAGGCGCATGGGGTTGCTGACGTCACGCGCGCCGGATGTGTCCTTCAGCACCGCCTCGGTCCGCGCGGCCAAGGCCTTCAGCACGTCGAGGTTCTGGCCGGTGATGCGGATGGCGATGGGGGCGTCGATCGGCGGGCCGTTCTCGAACGCGACGACCGTGATCCGCGCGCCGGGATACTTGGCGAAGTCAGCGCGTAGATCATCTAGCAGCTTCTCGCTCTTGCCCGGCTTCCAGGCTTCGAGGCTGGCATAGACTTCGGCGAAGCTGTTGGAGCTCTCGCGCTGGCTCTTGTTGTAGAAGATCTGTGGATTGCCGCGGCCGAGGTTGCTGGCGCGCCAGAGGATGTCGGGCTCCTTGGCCAGGCGGGCGTCGACGAAGCGCAGGGCCTGGTCGGTGCGGGCCAGCGACGCGCCGTCAGGCGTTTCGATGCGGATCAGGAACTGCGGCGTCTCGGCCGGCGGGAACAGCGAGCTGCCGATCACCTTCACAAGCGGCACGGTGGTGGCGCACAGGGCCAGCATCAGGGCCAGGGCTAGCCAGGGGCGCGCCAACGAAGCGTGCAGCACCGGGCGATAGAAGCGCTGGATGCCGCCGTTCACGGCCCGGAGGATCGCGTTGCCTTCCGGGTCGGAGTGCTTGTCCAGGATACGGCTGGCCAGGAACGGGATGATGGTCAGCGACACCAGCAGCGACGCGCCGACCGTGCACAGCACGGTCACAGGCAGCGACTTGATATAGGCCCCCGAGCCTGCCGGCAGGGCCATCAGCGGCAGAAAGGCCAGCATCAGGGTCGCCGTACAGCCGATGACCGCCAGGCCGATCTGGCGTGCGCCGTTGACCGCCGCCTCGGTGCGTTCCTCGCCCTCGCGGATGCGGCGGGCGATGTTCTCGGTGATGACGATGCTGTCGTCGACCAGAAGACCCAGCGCCAGCACGAAGCCGGCGATCGACAGCTGGTTCAGGGTGAACCCAAACGCCTGCAGCATCGACAGGCCGATCAGCAGTGACAGCGGAATCGACACCATCACCACCACGCCGGCGCGAGGGCCCAGCGGCAACAGGGTGATCAGCACCAGTACGAGGGCGATGCCAAAGTCGCGGAACAGGTTCTTCAGGCGATGCTTGACGTTCTCGGCCTGGAAGAAGGCGCGCTCCAGCTTGACCCCGGCGGGCAGGGCGCGCTCGTACTCGTCCAGGACCTTGCGGACCTCCTGGGTGATCTTGGCGACGTCCTGGCCGTCCTTCTGCTTCACCGTGACAAAGACGGCGCGCTTGCCGTTGAAGCGGGTGACGTGGGTCGGCTCCTGCTGGGCCCAACCAATGGTCGCGACATCGGAGACGCGTACGACCTTGCCGCCGATCGAGCGCACCGGGGTGTCGCCGATAGTCTTCAGGTCGCGGAAGGCGCCGCCGGACTTGACGTTGAAGCGTCGCTCGCCGGCTTGAACGGCGCCGATGGGCGCCTCAGCGCCGGCTGCGCGCAGGGCGTCGGTCACAGCGGTGGCGGGTAGTTTCAGGGCCGATAGCCGTGCCAGATCCAGCGTCACCTGTACGTCCGACGGCGGCGCGCCCCAGTATTGCGCCTCGCGCACGCCGGGCACGCGGTCGAGCCGCTCGCGCAGTCGATCGGCGACCTTTTCCAGGCGGCGCATCGGCAGGGTGTCGCTGGTCAGGGCCACCTGCACGACCGAGACCTCGGTCGTGCGGGCGCGTTGGATGTCAAGGCGGGCTAGGCCTGCAGGCAAGTTGCCCCGGATCGCGTTCACCTCGCGCACGACCTGGTCGTATTTGCGCTCTGGGTCGACGTCCCAGGTGAAGTGCACCGAAACCACGGCTGCGCCGTCCAGGCTGACCGACTCGACCTTTTCGATGTTGTCCAGGCCGTCGACCGCGTCCTCGATTGGATCGACGACGAGCTGCTCCATTTCCGAAGGCTCGGCGCCCGGCAGCACCGCGCGGACGACGACAATCGGGATCGGAAAATGCGGGTCTTCCGAGCGCGGAATACTGGTGAAGGCGTTGAAGCCCAGCATCACCAGCAGGCCAAAGGCCACCAGCGTGAACTGCCAGCGACGGACCGCGAACGTCGAGAGGTCGAACTTCACGGCCTAGCGTCCCAGCTGGGTAGGGTCGACGACGGCTACGTTCTCGCCGTCCGAAACGAAGCCCGCGCCTGCGGTGATCACCTGGGCGCCGTTCGGCAGCCCCGCGACCAGGGCGTCGTCGCCGTCAAAGCCGCCAAAGCCGACGGCTGTGCGCCGAGCCTTGCCGCTATCGACCCGGAAGACGAAGGCGCGGGCGCCGTTGGCCTCCAGCACCGCTTCGGCCGGCACGCGGGCGTAGGCCGTGGTGACGTGGGTAGGCGCGCGGACGTTGAGCGTGGCGTGGGCGACCTGACCGCTGCGCAAGGTCGAGGGGGGCGCGGAAAGCTCGATCTCGACCTGTATTGCGCCCGTGCGAGTGTCGGCGGCCTCCCCGACGCGGGTGACTCGGCCGTTCAGGGTGGCTTCGCCGATCTCATCGACCTTGACTGTGGCGGGATCACCGACCCGGATGCGGGCCGCGTCTCGAGCCGCCAGAGGCAGGCGCAGAACGAGCGGACTGGTCAGGTCTGCGACCCGCGCCACCACCTGGCCGGCACCGACCACTTCGCCGGCCTGAGCGCGGCGCTCCAGCACGACGCCCGAGACCGGCGAGACCAGATTGGCCCAGCGCCGGTCGAAGCGGGCGGCGTCATACGCGGCCTGGGCCGACTTCAGCGCGCTTGTGCGGTCATCGATGCGCTGGCGGCTGACATAGCCCTTTTCGAACAGCACCTTGTCGCGTTCGAGGTCACGACGCACGCGCTCAAGGTCGGCCTGGGTCTGCTGCTGGCGCGCATCGACGCCGGCGGGGTCGATGGCGGCGATCAGTTGTCCCGCCCGGACGCTGTCGCCGGCCTCGATCTTCATCGTGGTCAGCACGCCGGGGATCCGGAACGACAGCGCCATCTCGCGGCGACGCTCCAGCGTCCCAGCGCCAGACACGACGCTTGCGGCGTCAGGGGCGGCGACGCGAGCGGCCTCAACCGGCGTCGGCGGAGCCGGCGCGTCGGTTTCGGTTTTGCCGCCACAGGCGCTCAACGTCGCCGCCAGGAGGAGGGCCGCCAGGGGAGGGAGCGGGGTCCGCCACATAAGCTGTTCCAAATCAATCAGCGATAAGTTATCAGTGATTGATAACATCGTCTTGTCAAGCTGGCGCGACGAGGCCTAGGACGTTTAGATGAAGTCGCCGAAGATCCGTTCGCCCCGTAAGCCCAAGGGGCATGGGGGCGAGCGTCGCGAGGAAATCCTCGACGCCGCTTTGAGCCTGTTCAGCCAGAAGGGCGTGCAGGCGGTCTCGACCCGGCAGATCGCCGAGATCGCCGGCATCTCGCAACCGGCGCTCTACGCCTATTTCGCCACCAAGGACGATATCGCCGCCGAGCTCTGCGTACGCGCCTTCGCCATCCTGGGGCGGCGGATGGAGGAGGCGCGCGTCGGCTACGTTCCGACCGCCGAGAACTTCGAGCGCTGCCTGCGCGTCTATATCGACTTCGGCCTCGATCACCCGGACGCCTACCGGGTGGCCTTCATGCTGGAAAAGAGCGTCGACGGCTCGTTCCTGGAAAAGACCGGCGGGCGGCCGATGATCGCCGGCAAGGAGGTCTTCGCGGTCTTCGCTCAAATGGTGGTCGAGTTCCACGCGCGCGGCGAAACGGTCTCCGACGATCCCGACGCCGCAGCCCAGTCGCTCTGGGCGGGTCTGCATGGCCTCGTTTCGCTTCTGATCGCTCGTCCGGAGTTTCCCTGGGTGGACCGTGAGCAACTGATCGCAACCCATGTGGCCATGCTGCGAAAAGGCGCGTTGAAGTAGGGATCGCGCTTCTCTAGATGAGCGCCTCGCTCTTTAGAGCCCAGCTTTTCGGGAAGGATCCCCCATGGCCAAGCTCCTGCCGCTCCAATCGTTCAGCCTGCAGGAGACCGAGGACGGCTACCGTCTGCTGGTCTCGGCCATCGGCGGCGAGTCGATCTACGTCTCGATCACGCCCGACCAGATGGACGACATCATCGACAGTCTGGAAAACGCCATGGGCGGTGAGGCGGACGGCGCCGAGGCCGAGGCCGAGGACGACGACGCGTTCTAAGCGTCGCTCAGCGCAGCCAGCTCCCTAAGGCCCCGCGTCAGCGCGGTCCGCTTCGACGCGGCGCCCAGAGAGATGCGCAGGCCCTCGCCGGGAACGCCCGGCGCCCTGAACATCTCGGCCCCCACCAAGGCGAGGCCGCGCTCGCGCGCCGCCGGGGTCGCCACTGCGCCTGGCAGCCACACGTGAAGACTTTCGGCGCCGCCGACCGCGCGGGGCAGCAGGGTCGCTGAAAGGGCGCGGCGTGCGATGGCCTCGGACCGCACACCAGCCAGCACCTTGGCCGCCACGCCGTCGCGGATCCATTGGGTGACAACGCCCGCCATCAGCGGCGCAGGCATCTGGGCGATCGCATGCAGGGTCTCGGCGAAGTCCTCGGCGCGTCCGGGCGGCGCTACGACATAGGCCAGGCGCAGGCCGGGAGAGAGCGCCTTGGCGGTGGTGGCGACATGAAAGACCCCTTCTGGCCAGAGGGCCGCCAGGGCGGGCGAAGGCGAGGCTGGCAATAGCCCATAGGCGTCGTCTTCGAGGATCATGGCCCCCGCCGTCCGCGCGATCTCGATGACGGCGGCGCGACGCATGGGGCTCATCGTGGCGGTCGTCGGGTTCTGGAACGTCGGGGTGCAGCAGATCAGGCGCGGGCCATGCTGCGCCACAAGCTGCGCCAGCGCCTCCGGCTGCAGCCCCTCGTCGTCGAGGGGGCAGGCGATGAGGGTGAGACCGCGCCGTCGGGCAGTCGCCAGCAAGCCCGGATAGGTGAAAGCCTCGACGATGACCGTATCGTCGGGCGCGATCAGGTGATCCAGCAGCGCCGACAGAGCGGTCTGGGCGCCGCTTGTCACGACCACGCGATCGGGATCGACAGGGCCCAGGGTTGGGGCCAGCCAGTCCGCCCCGGCGCGGCGCTGGGCCAGCGAGCCAGCGCCGGGGTGATAGGCCATGAGCGTCGCCGGGTCCGTGCGCGAGAGGATCGCGCGGGTGGCCTCCTGGAGGAGGCCGGCCAAATTCAGGCCCGCCGGGGGCGGCGGCAGGTTCATCGAGAGGTCGACTAGGCCGGCCTCATCGCCATCGATCCGTTGGCGGATGAATGTTCCGCGCCCGGCTGTTCCCTCGATCAAGCCGCGCTCGCGGGCCAGGCCATAGGCGCGGGTGACGGTGGTGAAATCCACACCGACCAGTCGCGCCACCTCGCGCTGGGCGGGGATCTGGTCGCCCGCCTGGAGTTCACCCTCGGCGACCGCCTGCTCCAGCGCCAGGGCGATCCGGCGGTAGGTCGGCCCTTCCAGCGCGGTTACCCGCGCCAGCCAGCCGGCGGCCGGATTCGGCGACCCCTTAGTTGCGGGCATGGCGGAATTTCCATACATTGTATGTGTAATGTATGGATCAATTTCGCGATTGTAGGAAGGGCTTTCGATGGCCGACGCCGCCTATCCCAACGCTCCGACCCCCGTCCGGGCGGGTCTGAAATGCTGCTGCCCGCGCTGCGGCGAGGGCAAGCTATTCCGGGGCTTTCTGAAGCTGGCGCCCGCCTGCGACCGCTGCGGCCTCGACTACGGTTTCGCCGATCCGGCCGACGGTCCGGCCTTCTTCGTGATGAGTGGCGTCGGCATCCTCGTCACCGCCGTCTTCGCCTGGGTCGAGGTCGTTTATCGCCCGCCCATGTGGGTGCATCTGGTCACCGTGTTCCCCGGCTTCCTGCTGGGCTGTCTGGCGACCCTCCGCCCCGTGAAGAGCTGGCTGGTCGCAGCGCAGTACATCAACAAGGCCGAGGAAGGCCGCTTTGAAAGCCTGGGCCGTCACGACTTCGATCCGCGACGGCTCTGAGGACGCTACTTCAGCAGCAGCTGTCCGCGGCGGCTCAGCTCGTCCTTGATCTTGCCCGCGGCCATGCCCAGCAGGCCAGGCAGGGACAGGTCGAGGCGCGCATGGTCGTCCAGCACCTGGACCACGCCGGTGATCGTCTGACCCATGGCCACGGCCGAGAAGTTCAGCACGTCGCCCGCCCAGCTCTGGGAAAAGCGCGCCGCGTCGCCGCCGGGGATCTGACCGGCCAGTTGCGACAGGCCCTCTTCCAGGCGGCGCTTGGCTTCGGCCGCGCCCAGCTGGTGGGGGATGTTGATGCTGACGGTCTTGGCCATGGAATCCTCTTCAGTCGACATCGCTGAAATGCGGGCATAGCGCGACAAGTTCAATACGTCCGTTTCTGGCGCACGTTCCGACCAAGGTCGTCTTCATCAGATGAGGGACGACGACATGACCGACTTCGCCATGACCCAGCCGTTCGCCGCGCCGCGCCGAGCCGCCCGCTTTGTGCGTCCGGGTCGTCCAGGCGGCCTGTGGGGCGCTGTCCACTACGCCGGCGTGCTGCTGGTTTGGCTGGCCCTGTTCGTGGTCGACCGCCCCCTGGCGCTGAAGGTGATGGCCGAGCGTCGCGCCGACTCGCCGATCCCGCGTCACTGGGGCTGGTAGAGGCTCGCGAACGGCGCCATCCCTGCGGTCATGTCGATCGTCGTTTCCGCCCGCCCGGTCTCGCATCCGCTGAAGGCCCCGTTCCGCATCTCGCGTGGGGTCAAGACCGCCGCCGAGGTAGTCGAGGTGACCGCCGGGGTCGATGGCCATGTCGGGCGCGGCGAGAGCGTGCCCTACGCCCGCTATGGCGAGACGGTGGAGAGCGTGCTGGCGCAGTTGGCGCCGGCGCTCACGGCTGATGACGTCGAAGCCGCCTGCGCGGCCCTTCCGCCCGGCGCGGCGCGCAACGCGCTGGACCTGGCGCTCTGGGACCTGCGCGGCCGACGCACGGGCGTCAGCGTGGCTCAGGCGACGGGCCTTGCCGTTCCCAGTGACCTCGTCACCGCCGTCACCGTCAGCCTCGACACCCCTGAGGCCATGGGCGCCGCCGCCCGCGCGGTCGCTGACGCGCCGCTCATCAAGATCAAGCTTTCGGCCGAGGATCCCGCCGCCCGTCTGCGCGCCGTAGCGGCCGCCGCGCCGAATTCCCGCTTTATCGTCGACCCGAACGAGGGCTGGACCTTCGACATTCTGCGCGATCTCAAGCCCCTGCTGTCCGACCTGCCGATCGCCCTTGTCGAACAGCCCTTACCCGCCGGCGAGGACCAGTTGCTGGAGGGCTGGGATCCGCCGTTCACCGTCTGCGCCGACGAGAGCGTACATGTCGGCGGCGACCTGGCCGCCCTGCGCGGGCGCTACGCGGCGGTGAACCTCAAGCTCGACAAGACCGGCGGCCTGACCGAGGCCGTAGCCATGCTCAAGGCCGCCCGGGCCCTGGGGTTCCAGGTGATGACCGGCTGCATGGTCGCTTCGTCTCTGGGTGTCGCGCCGGCGCTGCACCTGGGGGGCGCCAGCGATTTCGCTGACCTCGACGGACCTTGGTGGCTGGCGGTCGATCATCCCGGCGGTCTGCGGGTCGAGCGGGGGCGGATCACCCCGCCCAAGCCGGGCTTCTGGGGGGATGCGCAGGCGGTCGAAGGGCTGTGGCTGTAGATCCCGCTACGATAGGTTCGGGATCGTCGTATTCCTGGTATCGACCTCACCGCCGCAAGATCCGCACCGCACCACAGGCGTCAGCGGCGCGCCGCAGCGGTGTGTCAGGATTTCCGGCGGTCCCTCGTTTCCTGACAGCCAGCGATCGCCCCAAGCCATGAGCGCCGCGATCAGGGGAAAGAGATCGCGGCCTTCCCGGGTGAGCCGATACTCCCAGCGCTCGGGCCTTTCCTGGTAGCGGACCTTCTCGAGCATGCGGCGCGCCACTAGCCGCTCCAGGCGGTCGGTGAGGATGTTGCTGGCGACCTTCAACTCGCCCTGGAAATCACCGAAGCGCCGCAGGCCGTAGAAGGCGCCGGCGACCACGTGGGCGGTCCAGCGGTCGCCCAGCACCTCGATCCCGCGCTCCAGCATCGGATGCAGGCCCTCGCCGCCGACGTCGTCGTGGCTGGCGCGGCGCGAGTGGCGGGCGCGCGGCGCTGGCTCGAGGCCGGCGCCCGGGCCGGGCGACAGGGTGATGTCGCGGACCTTCACCGTCTCGCCGCAGGCGGCGCAGCACAGGATCGGCTTCAGCGGCTTGCCGCAGGTGGTGTGGATAATCTGGTGCGACGGGCATGCGGGATCGAAGCGCCAGCGCATCTCCCACCCCAGCAGCATCAGCGCCGAGTCGTAGAGGTCCTGTCCCATCCGCGTCAGGTGGTACTCTGACCGCGGCGGTCGCTGCTGGTAGAGGCGACGCTTCAGCACGCCGCCGGCCTCCAGTCGCTTGAGACGATCGGTCAGCAGCGAGCGGGCCACGCCTGTCATCTCGACGAAGCCGTCGAAGCGCGTCACGCCCATGAAGGCCGCGTACAGGACCAGCAGAGTCCAGCGATCGCCGATCAGGTTCAGCGCGCGTGCGGCTGAACTGCGGCGCACCAGCGCCGTCCGGGCGGGGTCTGGAGCCGTCGGCGGGACCATGGCGCGCTTGGTGGGGCGTTTTGGTCCGGGAAGTCAATGTTCGACGACGGCATGGACTCTGGACAGGTCGCTTGTATAATCGGACTAACTAAAACAAGCGGGGGTTAGCCATGGTCTATGTGCTGGGCGGCTGGCAGAGCGATTTCGCCGCCAACTGGAGCCGCGAGGGCCGCGAACTGGCTGACGCCTTCGCCGAGGCGGTGGGCGAGGGCCTGGCCGCTGTGGACCTGGATCCCGAGGATGTCGAAACCGGCCATGTCGGCAACTTCGCCGCCGAGCTGTTCGCGGGCCAGGGGCACCTGGGCGGCATGTTCGGTCTCGTGCATCCGGCTTTCGACGGCCTGCCGACCGCGCGCCACGAGGCGGCCTGCGCTTCGGGCAGCATCGCCATCCTTGCTGCCGCCGCCGAGATCGAGGCCGGGCGCTATGACCTGGCCTGCGTGGTTGGCGTCGAACAGATGCGCAATGTCCCCGGCCAGAAGGCGGCCGAGAACCTCGGCAGCGCCGCCTGGGTCGGACACGAGTTCCAGGACGCCCGCTTCCTGTGGCCGCGCGCCTTCTCCGACCTCGCCGACGAGTACGACCGCCGCTACGGGCTGAAGTACGAGCACCTGATGGGCATCGCCGAGGTCAATTTCGCCAATGGCAAGCGCAATCCCAACGCCCAGACCCGCAGCTGGAACTTCGGACCCGACGCCTTCACCGCCGACGAGGTCGCCAATCCGGTGGTCGAGGGCCGCACCCGCAAGCAGGACTGCGGCCAGGTTACCGACGGCTCGGCCGTGATCTTCCTGGCGTCGGAAAAGCGAGCCCGCGCCTATGCCGACAAGCGCGGGATCGCGCTGGAGAGCATCCCGCGCCTCAAGGGCTGGGGCCACCGCTCGGCGCCGCTCAGCTACGCCCGTAAAATCGAAGCCAGCCGCGACCAGGACTACATCTTCCCGCAGGTGCGCCGGGCGATCCTTGATGCGCGCGCCCGGGCCGGGATCGCGCCGGACGTCTCGGGCCTCGACGCGGTCGAAACTCATGACTGCTTCACCGCCACCGAATACATGGCCATCGACCACCTAGGCCTGACCGCGCCGGGCGAAAGCTGGAAGGCGGTTGAGAACGGCGACATCGCCATTGGCGGCAAGCTGCCGATCAACCCTTCGGGCGGCCTGATCGGCACGGGCCATCCGGTCGGCGCCACCGGCGTGCGGATGGTGCTGGACGCCTGGAAACAGACCGCCGGCCAGGCCGGCGACTATCAAGTCGAGGGGGCCAAGACGGTGCAGACCCTGAACATCGGCGGGTCGACCACGACGACCGTGAGTTTCGTCGTGGGGACGTGACGCCAGCGCGAAGCGGAGGGCTCTATCTTCCTCCCCCTCTGGTGGAGGGGGACCGGCGAACGCCGGTGGAGGGGCCCAATGAGGCGGCGACCTCACAACCGCTTCGCGGACCCCCTCCGGCTCGTCGCGTATTCGCGCCGATCCACCTCCCCCTAATGGGGAGGAGAAGTCCAAACGGCCTCGCGCCGCGTATCCGCGCTATCTATTCGAAGAGCCCCTAATGTCCCTTCTCAGCCTCCTCGCCATCAACGCCGCCGTCTCGGCGGTTGCGTTCCTCGCCCTGTGGGCCGTAAGCCTGCGGACGAGGGACGTCAGCTTTATTGACGCCTGGTGGGGTCCCAGCATGGCGCTGCTGGCCTGGAGCACCCTGCTACAGGGGCCCAAGACCCCGCACGGCCTGCTGCTTACGGGTCTCTGCACCCTGTGGGCGGCGCGGCTGGGGGTCTATCTGCTTTGGCGCTGGCGCAAGCATGGCGCAGACCGCCGCTATGTCGCGATCTTCGCCCACTATGAGAAGACCAAGCGCTGGAACTTCGCCACGACCTCGCTGATCATCGTGTTCGGGCTGCAGGCGGTGCTGAGCTACCTCGTCGCCCTACCGGTGCAGTTGGGCCAAGGGCCGGGCGTGCTGGGCGGTCTGGCCTATGCGGGCGCGGCGCTGACGGTGGTCGGCATCCTGTTCGAGACCATCGGCGACGCGCAACTGACCGCCTTCAAGGCCAATCCGGACAACGCCGGCAAAGTGATGGACAAGGGCCTGTGGCGCTACACCCGTCACCCGAACTATTTCGGTGACGCCTGCGTCTGGTGGGGTCTCTATCTGATCGCCGCCGAGACCGGCCTGGGCGCCTGGGCCCTGCCGGGTCCGCTGCTGATGACCTTCCTGCTGACCAAGTGGAGCGGCGTGCCGACCACCGAAGGCAAGATGAAGAAGTCCAAGCCCGGCTATGCGGAGTATGTGGCGCGGACCAGCGGGTTCGTGCCGTGGTTTCCGAAGAAGGTCTAGCGCCCCCTCCGTCGCGCTGCGTCTCCGCAGCGCGCCACCTCCCCCGCTTTGCGGGTGAGGAGGAAGGGCATCCTCCCTCGTGAAACGGGGGAGCTGGATCGGCGCGAAGCGACGAGACGGAGGGGGCGCTTACGCCGCCCCCAGCTTCCCAATCAACGCCATCGCCGCCGCCGGATTACGCACCTTCGCCCCGGCGATGAAGTAGGCGAACACGTCGCCGCGTTCTGCCCACCGCCGCGTCTGGGCCACCACGCCGTCCAGTTCCTCCGACGTCATGCCCGTCGGCTCGTCCTCGCGGCTGCACATCAGGCGGGCGTAGGTGAAGTCGGCGGTCGGCTGGTCGATGCAGGGCCATTCCGGCGCCTCGTCGTCGACGGCGTAGACGATCGCCACGCCGTACTGGGCGCAGAGGTCATAGAACTGCTGGCAGGCGAAGGTCGGGCTGCGGACCTCCATGGCGTGACGCAGGCGCACGCCCTTCTGCTCTTTTGGCAGTAATTTCAGAAAATCCTCGAAATCCGCCGGATCGAACTTCTTGGTCGCCATGAACTGCCAGTTGATCGGGCCAAGCTTAGGGCCCAGCTCCTCGAGCCCCTGCGACAGGAATTTCTCGAGCGAGTCGTTGTTTTCCGACAGCACCCGGCGGTTGGTGCAGAAGCGGCTGGCCTTGACCGAGAACACGAAGTCGTCCGGCGTCTCGTCGCGCCACTTCATCCAGCTGTTGGGCTTGAAGGTCGAATAGTAGGTGCCGTTGATCTCGATGCTGGTCAGCTTGGACGAGGCGTATTTCAGCTCGTCCTTCTGCTTCAGATCATCGGGATAGAAGGTCCCGCGCCACGGCTCGAACGTCCAGCCGCCGATGCCGGTTCGGATCTTGCCCATGTGCGCGTGTTCCCTTGATGTTCTCGCGAAAACTAGGCGAGGTTTTGTGGGGCGTCGAGAGGCAATAGCGCCCCCTCCGTCACGATGCTGACGTATCATGACACCTCCCCCGCGATGCGGGTGAGGAGGAAACTCATCCTCCCCCGTGCAGCGGGGGAGGGGGACCGCGAAGCGGTGGAGGGGGCGCTTACGACGCCCTCAACACTCCACCCGGTTCACCGACAGGCCCACCGCCAGGCCGCCCATCGAGGTCTCCTTGTAGATCTCGTTCATGTCCTCGCCGGTGCGCTTCATCGTGGCGATGACCTTGTCCAGCGACACCGAGTGCTGGCCGTCGCCGAGCAGGGCGAGGCGGGCGGCGTCGATGGCCTTGATAGCCCCCATGGCGTTGCGCTCGATACAGGGGATTTGCACGAGGCCCCCGATCGGGTCGCAGGTCAGGCCGAGATTATGTTCCATGCCGATCTCGGCGGCGTTCTCGATCTGGGCGTTGGTCCCGCCCAGAGCCGCCGCCAGACCCGCCGCCGCCATCGAGCAGGCGACGCCCACCTCGCCCTGGCAGCCGACCTCGGCGCCGCTGATCGAGGCGTTCATCTTATAGAGCGCGCCGATCGCTGCGGCCGTCAGCAGGAACGTGCGGATCTGCTCGGGCGTGCCCTTGTAGAACCTGACGAAGAACCGCAGCACGGCCGGGATCAGTCCCGCCGCGCCGTTGGTGGGGGCGGTGACGACGCGGCCGCCGGCGGCGTTCTCTTCGTTGACCGCCATGGCCCACAGGTTGACGAAGTCCATCGCCGCCAGAGGATCGCTCATCTGGCGCTCCATCCGGCCCTGGATGGTTTGATGGATCTGGCGAGCGCGGCGTTTCACGGTCAGGCCGCCGGGTAAGACGCCCTCCTGGCGCATGCCGCGATCGATGCAGGCCTCCATGGCCCCGAAGATGCGGTCGAGACCGGCGTTCATCTCGCCCTCGCTCATCCGCGCACATTCGTTGGCGGCCATGACCTCGGCGATCGACAGGCCCGCCTGCTCGGCGCGGTCGAGGAGGTCGGCCGCGCTTTCGAACGGGAAGGGGATGGCGGGGCCGTCCTCGGGCGGGGCGTTGCGGCCCATCTCGCTCTCGTCGCGGACAAAGCCGCCGCCGATCGAGAAATAGGTCCGTTCGGCCAGCAGGGCGCCAGCCTTGTCGAAGGCGCTGAAGGTCAGGCCGTTGGGATGCTGCGGCAATCGCTCATGACCCAGCCAGACGATGTCGCGGGCCTCGTCGAAGGCGATTTCGACCTCACCGCCCAGCTTCAGCGACTGGGTGGCCTGGCTTTCCAGCAGGGCGGCTTCGCCGGCGTCTGGATCGAGATCGGCGGGGACGAAGCCCATCAGGCCCAGGATCACCGCGCGGTCGGTGGCGTGGCCCCGACCGGTCAGGGCCAGGGAGGCGTAGAGCCGCGTTTCGACCCGCGCGACGGCGACCAGCTTCCCGGCGTCGCGCAGCCGGCCGATGAACAGCCCCGCCGCCGTCATCGGGCCCATGGTGTGGCTGCTCGACGGGCCGACGCCGAGTTTGAAGAGGTCGAAGACGGAGGCGGTCATGGGGGAAGGTCGCAAACTCAGGGTGTCATCCCGGAAGCCTCGGAGAGGCTATCCAGGACCCAGGGGCCGAGCGCACGGCGCTATGTCGCTCCCTGGATCCCGGCTCTACGCTACGCTCCGGCCGGGATGACACGGGAAGGAGCGATTAGACGAACCCTATTTCCGCTCAGCCTTGCTGGCGTCGCGGGCGGCCTTGAACTCGGAATCCGCGCCCCAGTCGGGCCAGCGGGTCGAGCCAGCCAGGTCGCGGCCCACGCTGTAGACGAGGGCGATGTCGGCGCTCATGCCGTCGAGGCGCCAGCTGTCGTTCCACTCGTCGGCGGGCTGATGGTAGGCGTTGATGCGATAGGCGTCCGAAGCCGCCTTGCCGGCGGCGACGCCGCCCTCGACCAGGTCCTCGCCCGAGCCGAACGAGATGGCTGGCACGCCGCGCTTGGCGAACGGGAAGTGGTCCGAGCGATAGAAGTAGCCGGCTTCAGTGGCCGGATCGGGCGTGTAGGTGCGGCCCACGGCCTTGCCCTTGGCGATCAGGTCATCGAGCAGGTCGAGCTTGGCGTTGCCCGAGATCGTAAAGTCCTTGGCCGGACCGGTCGGATCCAGGGCGTCGGTGTTGATGACGCCCGCCGTCTTGGCCAGCGGATACAGCGGATTGGCCGCGTAGTACTCCGAGCCCAGCAGGCCCTTTTCTTCGGCGGTCACGGCCAGGAACACCATCGAGCGGTCCGGCTTGGGGCCGCTGGCGGCCAGGCGGCCCATCTCCAGCATGGCGGCGATGCCGGTCGCGTTGTCGACGGCGCCGTTATAGATCTTGTCGCCCTTGGCGTCCGGCAGGCCGACGCCCAGGTGGTCCCAGTGGCCGCTGAAGATCACGGTCTCGTCAGGGCGCTTGGCGCCGGTGACCTTGCCGACCACGTTCTTCGAGATGATCACCTCGTGCTTGACCTTGTAGTCCGCCGAGAAGGTCGCGCCCTTCAGTTCCACCGGCTTGAAGTCGCGGCTCTGCGCGGCCTTCTTCAAGGCTTCGAAGTCGAGGCCGGCCTTCTTGAACAGGTCGACGGCGACGTCGCGCTGGATCCAGCCCTCCATCGGCGGATGCGACTTGGCCGGCTCCTTGCGGACGATGTCGAACATCGTGTTGGTGTTGGAGTTCTTGACCGTTGCCCAGCCGTACGAGGCCGGCGCCGTTTCATGGACGATCAGCAGGCCGGCGGCTCCCTGACGGGCGGCCTCCTCGAACTTGTAGGTCCAGCGACCGTAATAGGTCATGGCCTTACCGCCGAAGTCGCCGGATCCGGTCTCGAAGTCCGGATCGTTGATCAGCACGACGACGACCTTGCCCTTCAGGTCCATGCCCTTGAAGTCGTCCCAATTGCGCTCGGGGGCCTTGACGCCGTAGCCGGCGAAGACGATCGGGGCGTCCTTGATCGAGACGGCGTTCACATTGGTCATCGCCGCGCGGATGGCGACCTGTTCGCCCTGGTTCAGCATGACGTGGTCGGGGCCGACCATCACGTGGGCCATAACCGGGCCGTCGATGTCGAACTTGCTGAGCGGCACGTCCTGGGTCCACAGGCGCTTGCCGTCCTTCAGGTCGCCGCCGGGCTCAAGGCCCACGGCCTTCATCTGCTCGGAGATGTAGGCGACGGTCTTCGTCTCGCCAGCGGTGGCCGGGCCGCGACCCTCGAAGGCGTCTGAGGACAGCGTCTTGATGTGGGCGGCCAGCTTGGCGGGGTCGATCTTGGGCGCGTCCGACGCGTGCGCCAGCATGGGCGCGGCGAATAGGGCGGTGGCGAGCAGCAGGCGTTTCATCGGTAAGCCCTCTTGGAGCAAATCTTGTCGTTGGGCGCGGACCCTAGAGCGCTCTTGCCCCAAGGGGAAGCGGTTTACCGCTACCGGAAACTGACCCGCCGCCCATCCACCGCCCAGCGCTCCAGCGTCGTCCCATCCCAGACGTGCAAAGCGTCATAGAGGTTGATGGTCGGGTCGCAGTGGCCCGGCTGCAGCCAGATAATATCACCGACCTTGGGCGCGTCGGCGGGCCAGGGGCGGCTCGGATCCGCGTCGGCCTCGGCGACCGCCTTGTCGAAGCTTAAAGGGTCGCGACCGCCGGCCTTCAGCACGTCGATCAGGGCCGGATGCGCGATCATGCCATGCTCGTCGCCCATGGCCCGCCAAAGCGCGCCGGGCGCAGCGCCGGCCATGACGCGGGCGGGCGGACCGTCCATGGCCACAGCCTTGAAGCCGGCGTCACAGGTGACATGGCTCTTGTGATTGGCCGAGACCACGGTCGCGGCCACGAACATCGCCGGCTCGAAGCCCCAGGCCTCGCCGTCCGGCGCGCCGCAGTCGTCGTATTCGACGTCCATCACCGCATAGGACCCCGCTTGCAGCTCGGTGTAGACGCCCGAGGCGAGATCGTAGGCGTGGGTGCCGGTCCCGCCGCCCGTCACCACCGGCGGCGGCAGGCCCGCCTCGGTCAGCTCCGCGACCAGGCCCTTGAGGGTGGCGAAAGCGGCTTCGTCGGCCGACTTGCGTAAGGACACGTCGTCCATGTGCTGCAGGTGGCCGAGATAGGCTTGGATTCCCGCGAACCGTAGCCCGGGCGCGGCGTCGGCGGCGCGCGCCAGACGCAGAGCGTCCTTCGGATAGGCGCCGGCGCGGTGGGTGCCCAGATCAAGGTCGATCACCAGGTCCAGCGTGACGCCCGCCGCCACAGCCGCGTCAGACAGGCGATCGATCTGGCCCTCGTCGTCAGCGACCGCGCCGACCGTGGCGCCGGTCTTGGCTAGGGCCGACAGCCGCGCCGCGCCCCAGGGCGGGGAGGGGGCGGTGACCAGCACGTCCTGGATTCCGCCTGCGACATAGGCCTCGGCCTCGCCGACGGTCTGGCAGCACAGGCCTACTGCGCCGCGCTCGATGATCAAGCGGCCCAGTGTCGAGCACTTGTGAGTCTTGCCATGCGCCCGCAGGCGCACGCCCGCCGCGTCGCAGAGCGCCTGCATGCGGGCGAGGTTCCGTTCGAGGGCGGCGCGCTCGATGACCAATAGCGGGGTTTGGGGGAGCGCGGTCGCGGGCGGCAGGTTCATGGGTTTCCTCATTTTTGGCGACCCTAACGCCCCCTCCGTCACGCGGCTATGCCGCGCGCCACCTCCCCCCGCTTCGCGGATGAGGAGGATTTCCATCCTCCCCTGTTCAACGGGTGAGGTGGCCCGGAGGGGGGCGCTAAATCTCGCCGCTCAAGACCTTGGCGAATAACCCCGGATCGACATTGCCGCCCGAAAGGACGATCGCCACCGTCTTTCCCGCCACATCGACCTTGCCCGTCAGCGCCGCCGTCAGGGCCACGCAGCCGCCCGGCTCGACCACCAGCTTCAGCGTCGAGAAGGCGTAGCGCATCGCCTCGGCCACTTCAGCGTCGGTCACCGCCACGGCGCCGGCGAGGTTTTTCTGGTTGATCGGCCAGGTCAGGTCGCCGGGGATCGGGGTCAGCAGGGCGTCGCAGATCGAGCGGGCGTCCTTGTCGATCGTCTCGCGCTGGCCGCTTTCCAGCGAGCGCCGGGTCTCGTCGAAGCCGGCGGGCTCCACGCCCCAGATTTCGGTCGAAGGCGAGAGCGCCTTCACCGCCGTCGAGGTCCCGGCGATCAGGCCGCCGCCGCCGACGCAGCAGATCAGGCTGTCGAGCGTCGCGCCCTGCGCGGCGGCCTGGGCGACGATCTCGAGACCCACCGTACCCTGGCCGGCGATGATGTGCGGGTCGTCATAGGAGGGCACGACCACGCAGCCGCGCTCGGCGGCGATCTGGTCGGCGATGGCGACGCGGTCCTCGGTGAAGCGGTCGTAGAAGCGGATGTCGGCGCCGAAGCCGCGCGTGCCCTCGACCTTCACGGTCGGCGAGTCGGACGGCATCACGATCAGGGCCGGCACGCCCAGAAGCCGTGCCGCCAGCGCCACGCCCTGTGCGTGGTTGCCGGACGAAAAGGCCACCACGCCCCGCGCCTTTTCAGCCTCGTTCAGTTGGCTGAGCCGGTTATAGGCCCCGCGAAACTTGAAGGCGCCGGCGCGTTGCAAGGTCTCGGGTTTGAGGAAAATCCGACCGCCCAGTCGCTCGTTCAAGGCGGGGCTCTCGATCAGCGGCGTCTCGACGGCGAGGCCCTTCAGGCGCGAGGCGGCGGCTTGGATGTCAGCGAGAGAGACGGTCATGAGAGCAGGCTAGCGCGGCCATGGATCGATCGAAACCCTTTCCGAGCTCCGCCGTTACGGCCATATTGAGCCGGGGGCTTAGCTGTTCAGGACAACTCTATGAAGACCGCCACTTCCGCCGCCGTGGCCTCCTTGATGCTTGCCGGCGCCGCGCTTGGATGCGCCAGCCCCGCGCTGGCGGGGGAGGCCTTTGTCGGTATCTACAAGCACGACGTGACTTTCATCGGCAACGCCGTTGGCTTGGGCGCCGCAGGCCGCGAAGGCGGGGCCGACATCCACCTGGGCTATCGCACCGACCGCATCGAGCGCCTGGATTGGCTGGGCAAGCCGCAGGTTCACGCGATGGTGTCGATCAACACCAACAACACCTCGAACTTCGCCGCCGTCGGCTTCAACTGGAAGGTCGAGCTGGGGCAGCCGGGCGGGTTCTATCTGCGCCCCGGCATGGGTCTGGCCTACACCGACGGCAAGGCCGGTCTGCCGCCGGCAAATGCGCCGAACCTGACGCCGGAAGAGCGCGACCGCCGGACCTGGCTCTACTACAACCGCATTGATTTCGGCTCGAAGGTGCTGTTCGAGCCGGAGCTGGCCCTGGGCTATCAGGTCAACGACAAGGTGTCGGTCGAGCTGTCCTACACGCACCTGTCGAACGGCCAGATCTTCCACCAAGGCAAGAACCAGGGGCTTGACGACGCAGGGGTTCGGCTGGTTTACGCCTTCTGACTTCGGCTAGGCGTGCGACGCCAGCGGCCGGCGCCGCCCAAAATTGAGACCACGTCCGGGGTCGAGTCCTGTCGAAGGACCCTGCGGCGTCACTCGGCAGGCGACAAGGCGTACCCAAACCATGGCTAACGTGACCGTTGTCGGCGCCCAGTGGGGCGACGAGGGCAAGGGCAAGATCGTCGATTGGCTCAGCAACCGCGCCGATGTCGTGGTGCGCTTCCAGGGCGGCCACAACGCCGGCCATACGCTGGTGGTGGACGGCAAGGTCTACAAGCTGGCCCTACTGCCGTCGGGCGTCGTGCAGGGCAAGACCAGCGTGATCGGCAACGGCGTGGTTGTCGACCCCTGGCATCTGCTGAGCGAGATCGACAAGATCGCCGAGCAGGGCGTGGCCATCACCCCGGATCTGCTGATTCTGGCCGACAACGCCTGCCTGATCTTGCCGCTGCACCGCGACTTGGACCAGGCGCGTGAGGCCGCCTCGACCCAGAAGATCGGCACGACGGGCCGCGGCATCGGCCCGGCTTACGAGGACAAGGTTGGCCGTCGCGCCATCCGGGTCGCGGACCTGGCGGATCCGGAAGCGCTGAAGCCCAAGATCGAGCGCCTGCTGGCCCACCACGGCGCCCTGCGTCGCGGCCTGGGCCTGCCGGAGGCGAACGCGCAAGAGCTGTTCGACGCCCTGATGGAGCTGGCCCCTCGCATCCTCGCCTACGCCCAGCCGGCCTGGCGCGTGCTGGACCAGGCCTACAAGGCTGGCCGCCGCATCCTGTTCGAGGGCGCGCAGGGCTCGCTACTGGACGTCGACCACGGCACCTATCCGTTCGTCACCTCGTCCAACACCGCCGCCGGTCAGGCCTCGGCCGGTTCCGGTATGGGCTCGTCGGCGACCGGCTTCGTGCTGGGGATCGTCAAGGCCTACACCACCCGCGTGGGCGAAGGGCCGTTCCCGGCCGAGCTGTTCGACGACGTGGGCAAGCACCTGTCGACCGTCGGCCGCGAAGTCGGCGTCAATACCGGCCGCGCCCGCCGCTGCGGCTGGTTCGACTCGGTGCTGGTGCGCCAGTCGGTGGCCATCAACGGCATTCACGGCGTGGCCCTGACCAAGCTCGACGTGCTGGACGGCCTGAAGACCCTCAAGATCTGCGTCGGCTACAAGATCGGCGACAAGGTCGTCGACTACCTGCCGGCCGGTCTGCGCGATCAGGCCGCCGCCACGCCGATCTATGAAAAGATCGAGGGCTGGAGCGAAAGCACCGCCGGCGCCCGCTCGTTCAAGGACCTCAACGCCAACGCCATCAAGTATGTGCGCCGTGTCGAGGAGCTGATCGGCGCGCCTGTGGCTCTGCTGTCGACCAGTCCCGAGCGGGACGACACCATCCTGATGCGCGACCCCTTCCAGGGATAAATTTCTCTGGAAACAGATGCTTGTGGAACACACGCTTAAAAATCGAGCTTTTTTCCGCGCACGGTAAATGGTTGTGAACCTAGAACGCTGAAGCTTGGCGGGAGAAGAAACCGCGAAGGGACAGCCGGGTGGGGCTGAGGGCGTTGCTGGATGACGGCGTGGAAGGCGCGATGCTCGTGATGAGCCGTCGCAGCCGGATTGCACGCCTGGGCGCCAGCGCGCTGATCGCCGGTCTGTTGGCTTTCCACTTCGGCCTGAAGCCTTGCCTGATCTGGGTCCTGGCGATCCTGGCCTGCGAGGGCTGGGTCACTTACCTGCAGGTGACCTTCAAGCCGACCGGCGACGTGAAGCGAATGCGCTGGATGCGGCTGGGACCGCCGTCGGCTTTCGCGCTAGTCTGGGCGGTGATGGCGATCCTCTCCGTGCTGAACGGGCCTGGCGCCATGCGCTATGCGGGCGTCCTGATCCTGTTTGGCATGGTGGTCGAGGGCATGCGGTATGCTGTCAGTAGTCCGTCGGCCATGCTCTCCCTGACGATCTGGCCCTTCGCCGCCCTGGCTGCGCTGCCATTGGTCGCGCCAAGGTTTGGCTTCTGGGACCGCGTGACGGCTCTGGTGTTCCTGGCGGGTCTGGTGGGCTACGTCATCGACGCGGTTCGGGCGATGCGCGAGACGGCCAGGGCGCGCGAGGAGGCGGAGGCCAAGGCGCTGGAGGCGAGCCAGGCCAAGTCCGCCTTCCTGGCGATGATGAGCCACGAGCTGCGGACCCCGATGAATGGTGTCCTAGGCTTGGCGCACGCGCTCCGCAGCACAAAGCTTGACGCCCAGCAGGCCGGCTACCTGGAGATGATCGAGGAGTCCGGCCATGGCCTGATGACGATCCTCAACGATATCCTTGATCTCTCCAAGATCGAGGCTGGCAAGTTGGCCCTTGAGGTCGCTCCCTTTGATATCCGCAAGTTGGCGCTCCAGACACGCGCGGTATGGAATGAGAGCGCGCGCTTGAAGGGTCTGGACCTGATCCTGGAAGTCGGCCCGGGCGCGCCGCCCTGGGTGATCGGCGACGCCGCGCGGGTGCGTCAGATCCTGATGAATCTAGTCTCAAACGCCTTGAAGTTCACGGAGGCCGGTCGGGTCGTCATCCGGCTCGACGCCGATGATCAGGGGGGCGTCCGCGTCGCGGTCAGCGACACCGGGATCGGGATGAGCGCCGAGCAGATCGATCGCGCCTTTACGCCCTTCGCCCAGGGGGATCCGACCATCGCCCGCCGTTTCGGCGGCACGGGTCTTGGACTTTCCATTTGCCGGCAGCTGGCCGAGCTGATGGGTGGCGAGATCAGCGTCTCCAGCGATCCCGGCGTGGGCTCCACCTTCACCGCCCGCCTTCGCCTTCCGGCCACCGCCGCGCCCGCTACGCCAAGGACATCGACGCCCTCACCGGCGCCGCTGCTCGAAGGCGCGCGCGTGCTGGTGGTCGATGACAACGTGGTCAACCAGATGGTCGCACGCGCGATCCTCGAAGCCGTCGGGGCCGCTGTCGCCGTGGCGGGCGATGGCCATGCGGCGCTTGAACGGTTGCGCATCGAGGACTTCGACGTCGTGCTGATGGACGTTCACATGCCGGGCATGGATGGGGTGGAGGCGGTGCGCCGCATTCGCGCCGGCGAGGTCGGTCGCAGTGACCTTCCCATCGTGGCCCTGACAGCCGACGCCATGGCCGGCGACAGCGAGCGCTTGATCGCTCAAGGGTTCGACGACGCCCATCCCAAGCCCGTCCAACCCGCAGGCCTGCTGGCGACGGTGGCTAGCCTGCGTCGCGCGCCTTCGGAGCTCGAGCGCCTGCGCCTTGCGGGAGTCTAGGGCATTTTCCGATAGGTGGGAAACGGCTATCGGACCGAAAATGCTCTAAGCTATTGAATTAGCGCCCTTTCGATCCGGTCCAGGCAAGTCTGCAGAACGCTGTTCGGTTAGCGTTTGTTAGCCCGTTTGGCGTAAATCAGGCGGGCGCTTTCAGAACTGGGGGATCCGTGCTCGCACCCGCGCGCCGTAGGCTCAAGCCGGCCAGAACGTCCGACCGGGTGACGCGGAGTCTTCGCGCGCTGGAGCGGACGGCCTCGACCAGTCGCGTGCTGAACCTCATCGCGATCGAGGCCGAGAGCGGCCATAGGCCCGAATACGTTCAAGCTCCGCTCTTCAAGAACCGGGTGCTGAACACGGCGCTCATCGTCAAGCACCGCGTCCGCCACGACGATATTTACCTCTTCGAAGAGGCGCGTGCGACGGCGACCAAGATCATCATACCGTTCGACCGCAAGGACCTGTCCTTGGGCGGACAATCGGTCTTTATCGGGCAGCGGGGCTGGAAAAACCTGCTGGTCGACGCCTGCAACGGCGCGGGCGAGAGCGCGCGAGACCTGTCGGTTCTGCGGATGATCGACCAGTTGCCGTCGCTCGATCCGTTCTTGCTGCGCGAACATCTGCGTCGCCACGGTGTCTTCGCCGCCCCGTGCTACTTCGCCCTGTCTCCGGCGGACGTCGACGCCATGCAAGGCTTCGTCGCCATGGAGATCGCGCGCCTGATCGCGCTCGCTTACCGCGACCTCGGCGGGGGCGGCGAAGTCCACGCCACCCGGATGGTCGAGGCCTTGTTGGCGACCGATGTCGATGATCGGCTGGAACCTCTTCGCGAGACCCTTGTCCTTGAAGGGGGCAGCTTCAAGGAGGGCGTCTTCAGCTGGAAGGGCTTCCTCTACTATAAATGGACTTTGGAGAGCCTGTGGCCACGCTTGGCCGAAGTCGCCGCAGAGATCGGGCGCCTTGCTGTCCGTGGAGAGCGCGACCCCGAAACGGGTCGCTACCTAGAGGATGCGCGTCGTCGCCTTCAAAGCGGTGTTCTGGTCGAGCGTAACGCCATCCTTAGGACGCTGAAGGTGTACGATGACGCCTTCGATAGTTTGGTCGAGAATAACAACCCAAACGTATTCCGTGAATTCTTGCTCAAGGCGCCAGAGTTATTTCTAATTTTGGGTGAACGCGTAGGCGCTATCTCACACATCTCTAGCTACTGGCGATATCGTTTTCCGATAGGTGAGACACTCACAGCCTCTGTTGAAGAAACGCTCGATATCTTCATGGATTTCGAGGCGGGGCTGTCAGTGCCCCTTCCTGCTTGAGGCGGACGTGATCCAAGATTCATCAAGCGGATTTTTACACTCTAGGGCGTAGCCTCCAGCCCTAGGTTCAGGAGTCGTGTTCGTGTTCGACGGAAACGTCCGCACTATTCAGCGGGTGGCCGCGAAGGTCCAAAGGGTGATGGTCGTCGACCCAAACCCTGCGACCGCGCGCCTGTTGACCGAGCATCTTCGACCGCTGGGCGGGGTGCAGATCTTCTCGGCCCCGACCGCCGAGAAGGGCTACGCCATGGCGCGAGCCGTCGACCCCCAGCTCATTTTTGTCGAGCATGGCAGTTCCGGCGTCGATGGACTGGCGTTCACCCGAAAGCTGCGCCGCAGTGATCTGGCCTGTCGCGAGGCGCCTGTGGTCATGTGCACCAGCGAGGCGACCGCCGAGGCGATCTTCGGCGCGCGCGACGCCGGCGTGCACGAGTTCATGCGTAAGCCCTTCAACCTGAAGGACCTTGAGCGGCGCCTGGAGGCTGTGACCCTGAAGCCGCGCGACTGGGTCGAGGCCGTGGCCTATGTCGGCCCCGATCGCCGTCGCTTCAACTCTGCCGACTACAAGGGGCCGCGCAAGCGCAAGGCCGACGCGTCCGATACGCCCGCCGCGCGTCTCTCCCAGGCCCTGCGGATCGTCAAATCGGCCGCCCAGGCGCTGGACAGCGATCCGGCCCAAGCCCGGCGCGCGTTGGCGGCTCAAGCCCTGGAGCTCCGCCGGGTCGGCGAAGCGGTGAAGGAGTCGCGCCTCATCCAGGCCGCCGAGGCCCTGACCGCCTGCACTCAGTCCGACATCGCCGGCTCAAGCGGGCGTACCGAGCTGGTCAAGCGGATCGACGCCCTACTGGGCTTCATGGCGCCCGAGGAAACGGGCCGCGCGGCCTAACGCGGCCTAACGATGTCCTGCAGGACGGGCCAGCCAGTGCCGTAAGGCGCCGTTTACGGGGCCAGGCGCCTCCATCGGCGTCATGTGCCCCGTCTCGGGGATCACGACGAGGTGCGAACAGCCGATGGCTGCGGCCATCTTGCGGTGCCCCTCGGCGGGCGTGATCTGATCGTTCTCGCCGACGATAACCACCAACGGAACACGCAAGCCGCGCAGCGCGGCTTCGCCGTCCTCGCGCTCCAGGCTGTTCTGGCGCAGGAACACCTCGCGGCCCAGGCGCTGGGTCATGTCGACGATGCGGCGGGTGAGGTCGGCGTCGTCCAGGCGCGAGGCGTCGATATAGCTCTTCATGATCGCCTGGCCGATCCCCAGGAACGTTCCGGCCTTGGCGGCGGCCTTGTTCAGCGCGCGGCGCTGGGCGGCGCGCTCGGGCGTGTCGATGCGGATCGAAGTGTCCAGCAGAGCCAGACGCTCGATCCGCCCCGGCGCGATCCTGGCGATATCCTGGGCCACATAGCCGCCCATCGAGAAGCCGGCGAGGGCGAACGTCGGCTCGGCGTGATCCAGCACGTGCTCGGCCATCTCGCGGATCGTGGCGTAGGGCGAGAGATCCGGAACCCAGCAACGCGCGACGTCCGACAGCCCGCTGATCTGGTCGCGCCATAGCTCAGCGTCGTTAAGCAGGCCGGGAAGGAGGATCAGCTGGGGCAGGGGAGGGGGCATGTACGAGTGTCTACCATCACCGCAGCCAGAAACGCCCGCTTACAGCGATCGGCCGATTGCTTTGCGCGCGACGCCTAGAAGTGACGCCGAAGACCCAACGTTCCGAGAGGCCGTTCAGGGGGGAGGGAGCTAGTATGGGTCGGCTATTCCTGGGATAGCCGCGCCACCAAGCAGACCTTCAACTCATCGCCCGACGAAAAAGGGCGCTCCGAAGAGCGCCCCTTCCGTCTCACGATCGTGAGCTCAAGCCTCAGGCGTCGACCATGTTCTTGGCGATCGCTGCCTCGCGCATGGTCTTCTGCAGCTTTTCGAACGCGCGGACCTCGATCTGGCGCACGCGCTCACGGCTCACGCCGTACTGGGCGGCGAGTTCTTCCAGGGTGGTCGGATCGTCCTTCAGGCGACGCTCAGTGAGGATGTGGCGCTCGCGGTCGGTCAGTTCGACCATCGCCTCTTCCAGAAGCGACATCCGCAGCGACTTTTCCTCGTCCTCGGCGACGCGGGTCTCCTGGGAGACCTGCTCTTCGTCGGCCAGCCAGTCTTGCCACTCGCTTTCGCCGTCGGCGCGCAGCGGCGCGTTCAGCGAGGCGTCGGGGCCCGACAGGCGACGGTTCATCGAGATGACCTCGCTGTCCAGCACGCCCAGCTTGGTGGCGATCTGGCTGACCTGGTCAGGATGCAGGTCGCCCTCCTGGAAGGCGGCGATCTGGCTCTTAGCCTTGCGCAGGTTGAAGAACAGCTTCTTCTGCGCGGCCGTCGTGCCCATCTTCACCAGCGACCACGAGCGCAGGATGTATTCCTGGATCGAGGCGCGGATCCACCACATGGCGTAGGTGGCCAGGCGGAAGCCCTTCTCGGGTTCGAATTTCTTCACCGCCTGCATCAGGCCGACATTGCCTTCGGAGATCACTTCGCCGATCGGCAGGCCATAGCCGCGATAGCCCATGGCGATCTTGGCCACGAGGCGCAGGTGGCTGGTGACCATCTTGTGGGCCGCTTGCGGGTCCTGATGCTCTTTCCAGCGCTGGGCCAGCATGAACTCTTCGTCCTTGCTGAGCATCGGGAACTTGCGGATCTCGGTGAGGTAACGCGACAAGCCGCCATCCGGCGACATCACCGATAGAGAATTCACGGCCATCTTACTCATATCCCCTTGCGTGCGGATCCGCTCGCCAATCGCGCGCGATCATCCCCCACACGAGGGACTAGATAGTTCACGCAGCGGCAGTTTGAAGAGCAGTAACGCATTTGTAATGTCCGAGTTTCGTGCTCGGATATTGTACGAATGCGGCCATCGTTTGGACGCGTCGCCTCTGACGTTCGGGAGATTCCATGGTCCGCCTCATTTTCCGCCTGTTGATCGCCGCCTTCGGCCTGTGGCTGGCGACCCAGATTGTGCCGGGCGTTGCGGCCGATGGTTGGAAGACCCTGCTGATCGCGGGCCTGCTGCTGGGGATCGTCAATGCGGTGGTGCGTCCGATCGTGACCCTACTGACCTTCCCGCTGACCCTGGCGACGCTGGGCCTGTTCCTGCTGGTGGTGAACGCCGGTATGATCGGCCTCGTGGCCTGGATGCTGGACGGCCTGACGGTTCGCGGCCTGTGGGCGGGGATCCTGGCGGCTATCGTCACGGGCGTGGTCAGCTGGGGCGGTCAGATCCTGCTGGGGGATACGAAGAAGGAGGAGCGGGAGTAGGGAGCCAACCCCTTTCCCGACCTCCCCGGCGAATGCCGGGGCCCAGATCGTAAGGCTGTGAGGCGCCGGACGGGTCCAACGCTCAGGGTGTACCTGGATCCCGGCGTTCGCCGGGAAGGTCGGGTTTTTGAGGCGCGGACGCAGGGGCAATCTGGCGCTTGCGCTCCATCGGCGTAACCTCGGTCTCCGGGAGGAAGCCGAGATGAAGATCACCGGCGTCAATCACCTGGCCCTGGTCTGCCGCGATATGGCGCAGACCGTCAGGTTCTACACCGAGATCCTGCAGATGCCGCTGGTCAAGACCGTGGCGCTGCCGGACGGCGGGCAGCACTTCTTCTTCGACTGCGGCGGCGGGTCCTGCCTGGCGTTCTTCTGGTGGCCGGACGTTCCGCCGGCCGCGCCGGGCGTCGCCTCGGTCAAGGCCTTCCCGGCTGAGGCCAAGACGGCGGTGGGCTCGATGAACCATGTCGCCTTTAGCGTCGACGAGGCCGACCTGGACGCCTGCCTTGAGCGCCTGCAGGCGGCCGGCGTCCCGGTATTCCCCATGGTGGTGAACCACGACGACAGCGAGATGGGCGTCGCCCGCAAGCTGCATCCCGGCGTATTCGTACGCTCTGTGTACTTCACCGACCCCAACGGGATCATGATGGAGCTGGCCGCCTTCACCCGCGCCTTTGGGCCCGAGGACGTGCGCCACGAACCGGCCCGCGCCACGGCGGACGCCTGATGCCGCGCCTGCGCCAGATCCCCCGCGCCGAGGTCGCCGACAAGGGGACCCTCAAGCTCTACGATCTGCTGTTCGGCGACCGGGATCCGGTGGCCGAGCCCGGCACCGACACTGGCACGCGCGGCGACTGGTGGACGGTGTTTGCGGGCAGCCCCGACATCCTGCGTCACGCCGCCCAGGGCTTTGCGCTCTATCGCGATCCGGCCCGCAAGCTGGACCCGGTGCTGCGCGAGCTGGCCCAGACCCGCGCCGGCTGGGCGCGCGGCAGCCAGTTCGTGTTCTCGCAGCACTGCAAGTCGCTACGGGGGCTGGGGGTCTCCGAGGACAAGATCGCCGCGGTGCCCCATTGGCCGGTTTCCGATGTCTTTGACGCCCATGAGCGCTCCGTGCTGGCCTATGCGGACGGTCTGGTGCTCGACGGGGGGCGGATCGCCGACGGCGTGTTCGCCGCGTTGAAGGCGTTCCTGTCCGACGAGCAGATCCTGGAGCTGACCTACATCACCTGTCTCTACGAGATGCATGCGGTGATGAGCCGGGCCCTGCGCACCGAGTTTGATGACCGCGACGACCCCATCGTCGAGGTCGCGCCGCCGGAAGGTTTCAGCGCCAGGGATTTCATGGACACAGGTCGCTGAGCGATCTCTTCAGTTGCGTGAGATCCCTTGTAAACGCACAGGAAAGCACTGTGACGGGCCTGTGAAGTTTTCGCGAAATGAACGCCGCAAAGCGGAGCCATTAGCGCCTCGTTAGTCCAGTCCGGGCCTCCTCCACCCGTGAGTGGAGGCGTATCAATGTTCACCTTGAGGGACACCGTTTCTTTCCTGGAGCCGGCGCGCGAGGATCATCTCGGCAAGGCTCTGTACGAGCGGTTCCGGGAAGAACCCGACACGCTGATCATCCCGGTGCTGGACCACGACGACCGGCCGACCGGCCTCGTCGAGCGCAACGCCTTCTTCCTGCGCATGGCCGCCGAGTATGGCCGCGCGCTCTACGCCAACCGGCCGATCTCGACCCTGATGGATCGCGAGCCGCTGGTCGTGGACGCTGACACCGAACTGGCGGAGTTCACGTCCGACAGCCTGTCGTATCGCGCCTCGGACCTGCTGCGTGGCTTCATCGTCACCGAGAACGAGCGCTATCTGGGCGTCGGTACGGTGCTGGCCCTGCTGCAGGCCAGCAATGAGACCAACCGGCGGGGCGTGGCCCAGATCGCGCGGCTGGCGCACTTCGACCCGCTGACCGACTTGCCCAACCGGGTGCTGTTCCAGAAGTCGCTCGGCGAGGCCTTGGCCCGTCGGTCGCGCAAGGGCGACGGGCTGGCGGTGCACTTCGTCGACCTGGACCGCTTCAAGACCGTCAACGACACCCTGGGCCACCCGCTGGGCGACGCGCTGCTGAAGATCGCCGCCGAACGTCTGCGCGGCTGCGTGCGCGAGGGTGACACGGTCGCGCGCCTGGGCGGCGACGAGTTCGCGGTGGTCCAGACAGGACTGGACGACGCCAACGGCGCCACGCGGCTGGCTTCGCGGATCGTCGAGGCGATGGCCGCGCCGTTCGACCTGCAAGGCCACCATGTTGTGATCGGCGCCAGCGTCGGGGTCAGCCTGGCGCCCACCGACGGCGACGACGCCGACGAGTTGCTGAAGAAGGCCGACATGGCGCTCTACCGCGCCAAGGCCGACGGGCGCGGGGCTTATCACTTCTTCGAGCGGGCGATGGACGAGCAACTTCAGGCGCGGCGCGCGCTGGAGCTGGATCTGCGTCGGGCGCTGCAGGCGGGCGAGTTCGAGCTTGTCTATCAGCCGCTCTATCACCTGGACGACGAGCGGGTGACAGGGTGCGAGGCGCTGCTGCGCTGGTATCACCCTGAGCGCGGCACGGTCTCGCCCGCCGACTTCATTCCGCTGGCCGAGGAGATCGGCCTGATCGTCCAACTGGGCGAGTGGGTCCTGCGCCGCGCTTGCGCCGAGGCGGCGAACTGGCCCGAGCATGTGCGCCTGGCGGTGAATCTGTCGCCGGCCCAGTTCCGCGACCGGGGTCTGGTGCGCACCGTCGTCTCAGCCCTGGCGGCCTCGGGCCTTTCGGCCAATCGCCTCGAGCTGGAGATCACCGAGTCGGTCCTGCTGCAGGACAGCGCCGCCAACATGACCATGCTGCACGACCTGAAAGCCTTGGGCGTGCGGATCTCGATGGACGACTTCGGCACCGGCTACAGCTCGCTGAGCTATCTGCGCAGCTTCCCGTTCGACAAGATCAAGATCGATCAGACCTTCGTCCGCGACATCCTGCATGACAGCGACGCCATGGCCATCATCAAGGCCGTTCTGGACCTCGGCGCGTCGATGGGCGTCACCACCACGGCCGAGGGCGTCGAGACGCTGGAGCAACTGAACGCCCTGCGGGGGCAAGGCTGCGCCGAGATTCAGGGCTACTTCATCAGCCGACCGGCGCCTGCCAGCGAGATCGCGCGGATGCTGGGCGTGGGGGGAGGCGCGTGTATGAGCGCCCCCTCCGTCTTGTCGCCTATCGGCGCCAATCCACCTCCCCCGCAAGCGGGGCAGGATGCTCGAACAAAGACCTCCTCACCCGTAGCGGAGCGTACGGAGGAGGTGTCGCGCGGCGAAGCCGCGTGACGGAGGGGGCGCTCTAAGCCACCCGCTTCAGCGCCGCGCCCAGGTCCTCGACCATCTCCGGCGTGGTGGCCCACGAGCACATGAAGCGCACGGTCCCGTCCAGGAACCGGTAGACGAACCAGCCCTCGCCACGCAGCCGCTCCAGCGTGGGCTCGTCCATCTCGACGAAGATCCCGTTGGCTTCGACGGCGTGCTTGATGGGGAAGGGTATCAGGTCGGCCAGCTTGCGGGCCATGGCGTTGGCGTGGGCGGCGCGGGCGGCCCACGGACCGGTGTCGCCGTGCTCGCCCAGCAGGCCCAGCCAAGGCGCGGCCAGGTAACGCCCCTTCGAGATCAACTGACCCGCGTGCTTGAGGCGTGCATCCAGCCGACGGGCATGGTCAGGGTTCAGGAACACCACGGCCTCGGTCGGGGTCGAACCGGCCTTGGTGCCGCCCATCACCAGGATGTCGACGCCCATCTTGGCGACGCTTTTCAGGTCAAAACCGGCGGCCACCGCATTGGCCAGCCGCGCGCCGTCCAGGTGGACGCCGTAGCCCCTGGCCTTCACCGGCGCGATCAGGCTTTCGAGATGCGCCTGCGAATAGACCGTGCCGTACTCGGTGGCGGTGGTTAGGGAGAGCGCCGCCGCCGGCTGGCGGTACGAGACGTCGGGCTGGGCCAGCGCCGTTTCCAGGCTCGCTAGCTCCATCTTGCCCGATGCGCCCGGCAGGCCGATCAGGCCTACGCCTTGGCCGAAGAGCCCCGGAGCGCCGGTCTCGTCCGTGCAGATATGAGCGTGTTCGTGAGCCAGCACCGCCTCGTGCGGCGCGGCCAGCAGCGTCAGGGCGAAGGCGTTGGCGGCGGTGCCCGAGGCGGTGAAGCGAACCTCGGCGTCGGCGTCCAAGGCGGCGCGGATCCGATCGGCGGCGGCCCCGCTGACGTGGTCGGTCCCATAGCCCGAGGCCGTCCCCGCATTGGCTGCGATCAAGGCCTCCATCACTTCCGGCATGGCGCCGGCGACATTGTCGGAGGCGAAGTCGAAGCGGGGCGCGGTCTGGGTCATCAGCCTGAGGGGTTCTTCGGGAAAGCCGGTGCGGCGGAGTCGATCGGATGCCACGGCTGCGCCTCGCACGTCCAGACCGAGACGCCCGCCTTGTAGGGCGCTGGATCATCAAGACCGCCCAGCTTCACCGCCACGACCGGCATGGCGATCTCCGACGCCAGGGGCGTCCCGCAGTCGGCGCAGAAGATCCGCGTCACCGCCTGGCCGCTGCCGCCGGGGCGGCTGTAGCGACGCGGCTCGCCCTGGGTGAAGGCGAACGCGGGCTTGGGTACCAGCGCGATATAGTTCGGGCCGCCGCCCGATGCGTACTGGCATTCGCGGCAGTGGCAGACGGCGACGTTGATCACGCCCTCCATCTCGTAGCGGATCTGGCCGCACAGGCACCCGCCAGTGATCTTGCTCATCGCCTTCCCCCTCCGATCAAACGTCTAAAGTTCGCGCGCCCAGGCCCGCACGTCGTCGACGAACAGCCCTGGCTCCTCCATCGCCGCGAAGTGGCCGCCGCGCGGCATCTCGCTCCAGCGGGTGATGTTGTAGGCGCGGTCGGCCCAGGAGCGGGGCGGGGGCTTGTAGATGCTCTCGCCCGGGAAGTTGGCGAAGGCCGTCGGCGTCTCGCAGCGCTGCCCCTCGGCCAGGACCGGACCGCCTTCCTCCAGCATGGCGCGGTAGTACCAGGCGCCGGTCGTGAAGCTGCCGGTCATCACGTAGATCATCAGGTTGGTCAGCAACTGGTCGCGGGTGAAGACCTGCTCGAACGGCTTGCCCGACAGGTCGGCCCAGTCGTGGAAGCGCTCCAGGATCCAGGCCGCCTGGCCGACCGGGTTGTTGGCCCCCAGCCAGGCGACCGACTGCGGCTTGCTGGCCTGCAGGCGGAAATAGGCACCCCACAGGTCCATCTGAGCGCCGAAGCCCGTGATCCAGTCGATCTCGTCCTGGGTGCGCGGCGGACCGGCGGGACGCAGGCCGATCATGTTCAGGTGGATGGCCTTGGCGTGGGCGCCATGGTCGAGGCCCAGCCACGAGGTCACGAGACCGCCCCAGTCGCCGCCCTGGGCGAGGTAGGTCTCGTAGCCCAGCTCGCGGGTCATCAGGGTGTTGAAAAGGCGCGCCGTGGCGCGCTGGCCCAGCGGCCGCTTGGGTTTTCCCGAGAAGCCAAAGCCAGGCAGCGAGGGGATGACAAGGTCGAAGGCGTCGGCCGGATCGCCGCCATGCCGGGACGGGAAGGCCAGCGGCTCGATCGCGTCCCAGAACTCGAAGTGGCTGCCCGGCCATCCGTGCGTGACCAGCAGCGGCCGCTTGCCGCCAGCCTCGCCCACGACATGGACGAAGTGAATGTCCAGGTCCTCGATCGTTGCGGTGAACTGCGGGTAGCGGTTCAGGTTGGCCTGCACCGCCCCGACGTCGAAGCCGTCGGTCCAGTAGGCGCAGAGGTCCTTCAGGAAGTCCGCGTCGCAGCCATAGCCCCAGCCGCCGCCTTCGGGCGCCGGCGGGAATTCATAGGCGCGGACCTGGGCCAGCACCTTGTCCACAGCCTCTCGGCTCCAGTCGACCTCGAACGGCTTTGACATGGCGACCTCCCTGTTTTGAGGGAAGCGTCAGGCGGTTGACGCGGGGGAGGTCAAGCCGCCGCGAAGCGCATCCGCACCTTCGGCCACAGCATGTTGACCGCCAGGCCCGTCAGCACGAGGGCGGCGGCGATCAGTTTCCAGGCGGGCAGGGTCTCGTGCAGCAAGAGGGCCGAGGCGCCCATGCCAAACACCGGCACCAGCAGGGCCATCGGCGTAACGGTGGCGGCCGGGTGCCTCGCCAGCAGCCAGCCCCAGGCGGCGTAGCCGAACATGGTGTTGCCGACCGCCTGCCAGGCCACGGCGACCCAGGTCCAGGGGGTGGCGGCGGTGACGCCCTTGACGATGGCTGGCCAGCCCTCAAGCCACAGCGACATCGCAAACAGCGGCGGGATCGAGAACAGGCTGGCCCAGACCACATAGCCCAGCATGTTCACCGCGCCGGCCTGGCGGGCGACGATGTTACCGGCCGACCAGCTGGCGGCGGCCAGCAGCACCAGGATCACACCCAGCGGCGTTGCGGAGCCGCCGCCGTGCGCGGCGATCAGGATGATGCCCGAGGCGGCCAGTAGCAGGGCCACCACCTGGAAGCCCTGCACGCGCTCGCGGCTGATCCACATGGCCATGCCGATGGTGAAGAACACCTGGGTCTGCACCACCAGCGAGGCCAGGCCCGGCGAGATGTGCCCCTTCATCGCCACGAACAGCAGGCCAAACTGACCCGCGCCGATCGCCACGCCGTAGGCGGCGAGGTTTCCCCACGGCACGGCCGGTCGTTTGACGAAGAACGCCATCGGCAACAGCACCATCGAAAAACGCAGGGTGGCGAACAGCAGCGGCGGCAGGTGGTCCAGGCCCACCCGGATGACCACGAAATTGGTCCCCCACACCGCCACCACAGCCAGGGCCAGCAGGAAGTGGCGCAAAGGCAGGGCGGCTTGGGGCATGGACGCTCCATCGGCGGTGGTCGCCTCCGATTGCGCCCCGCCTGGCGTCACGGCAACCGAAACATTGTCCCGGTGACAATGCCGCCTGCCTTTCAGAGCACCAGCGAGGCGGCGTTGCCCAGGTTGTGCATTAGCACAGGCAGCATGAGGCTTCCCGTGCGCAGACGCACCCAGACCGCGATCATCGAGGGACCGGCGGTCAGGGCGAAGATCAGCGGTTCGAACGAGAGCTCGCCCTTGGAGACGCCGAACGCATGCGCCAGGCCGAACAGGGCGCAGGACAGCGCCGCGCCCCAGCTCCAGTCGACGCCCAGGAAACGGACCCGGCCGGTAAAGGCGCGATCGAGGACCAGCAGCAGGACGCCGCGATAGAACGCCTCTTCCTCGAGGCCCGGCATGGTCAGCTGGAAGGCCATTGTCTCGACGTCGGTGGGTTCATTCGGAAACGCCAGGGCCAGACCGACGAACAACAGCGCGTACAGGCTGGCGACGGCCAACGGTCCCTTGAGATGCTCCTGGCGCCAGGTGAGGCCGCTCGCGCGCCACCCCAGGACGGGCAGGGCGGCTAAGGCCAGGGTTACCGCGAGGGCCGCCAGTTTGCCCTGCCAGTTCCAGTCGCCGCCGATCAGGTCTGGGACCAAGCGGTAGGCTCGGGTTAGCAGGGCGTCGTTCAGCAGCACCAGACCGGCCGCCGCGAAGAGCCAGCGGAACGAGACGGCGCGGCGTCCGCTCAAAAGCGCGATCGCGCCGCCCGCCAACAGAAGCAGCGCCAGGATCGCGCCAATGCTCCACAAACCGTCCATGATCTCGCCTCGTGATAGGAGTGCGAGGGCTTAGGCCGGCGGCGGCTCGGGCGCTTCTCAGAACACGGCGGGCCGTTCCTCAGGAGTCGGCGCGTTGCGAAAGGCGCTGGGCGGGCGGCTCTCCACCGCCTGAAAGGCGCGATTGAATGAGGCCAGCGAGGCGAAGCCGCTGTCCAGAGCGATGGCGATCAGCTTGTCCTCGGCCCGCGCCGGATCGGCGAGCAGCCGCTTGGCCTCGGCCACCCGGCAGGCGTTGAGGAAGGCGCGGAAGTGGTCGTGTCCGAGGCGATGGTTGATCAGCCGCCGCACCGTCCGTTCCGGCGCGCCCATGCGGCGCACGACCTCGGCGAAGTCGAGATCCGGCGCTAGGTGAATCTTCTCGACCTCGACCAGCACGCGCAGGCGCTCGATCAGACGCGCTTCGTCGCCTTGGGCCAGATTGAGACTTTGCGCCCGCGCGCTGGGCTTTGCGGGTGCGGGGACGGGCAACAGGCGCAGCGCTAGCCATGCGGCGAAGGCCAGGAAGGCCGCGTTCTGAAGGATCGTGAAGCCGTGCGGGCCCCAGTCCAGTCCCATGACCAGGTCGACCAGGAAATCCGCCGCCAGTTGGCCGGCCAGCAGCATGACCACGAGCAGCCGCGCCCGCCGGCTCTCGTCCACGAGGTCGCCCGCCCGGTCGCGAACCAGGCGCCAGGCCAGATAGGCCAGCATCGAAACCCCGAGCGCAATGAGCGCCCAGGAGAGCCCACGACTTTCCAGATGGGGCCCCAAGAGCCCTCGGTCGGCGCTGGCGATGACCAGCCAGACCAGCCCTGCGGCGAGCACGCCGCCGCGCGGCCGGAACATCGAATCAAAGCTAGCCAGGCAGAACCACCAAAGGAAGACGGCGGCGTAGCCTGCGATCAGGGCGCCGGCGGCTCCGAGGGGCCCGCCCAACCGCAGCGCCGGCTCAGGCGTGTTGCCGGCCAGAAAGCCGACCAGGCAGATCGCCATGGGGGCGAAGTAGGCCGCCACGCGGCGTGTCCTGGGATCACGCGCCAGCAGGATCGCCAAGAGGAGCAGCAAGGTGGCTCCGGCGACCCGAACGATCACATCGAGCTGGCTGATATCCATGAGACTCCAGAACGCGGCGGCATCGCGGGCATAGCACGAACCTTTGCAGGGAGCGTCCCATCCCGTCGGGCATGTCCGCAGCGGCGAACGTTTGTTTGACGGCCGTTCTGCCGCCGCCTAGCTTCCCGCCGACTAGCAAGGGAGGCCCGCATGGCCTGGGATTTCGTCGTCGCCAAAAGCGACCTGCGTCGGACTGAAGTCCAGGACGCCCCACTGTCGCCGTTGGCCGAGGGCCAGGTGCGTCTGGCCATTGAAAGCTTCGCCCTGACGGCCAACAACATCACCTACGCGGTCTTCGGCGAGATGATGAAGTACTGGGACTTCTTCCCGGCGGCGGATGGCTTTGGCCGCGTGCCGGTCTGGGGCTTTGCGCGGGTCGAGGCCAGCAATCACCCCGGCGTCGCGGTCGGCCAGCGGTTCTACGGCTACTGGCCGATGTCGACCCACCTGACCGTGACGCCCAAGGTCGGCAAGGCCGGCTTCGCCGATGTCGCGCCGCACCGCCAGCACCTGGCGGCGGTCTATAACCAGTACATCGCGGTGGCCGAGGCGAGCCCGCTGGAGGCGCATACGGCGCTGCTGCAGCCGCTGTTCATCACCTCGTTCCTGATCGACGACCAACTGGACGAGGCCGGCTTCCACGGCGCCAAGAGCGTGATCCTGTCCAGCGCCTCGTCCAAGACCGCCATCGCCCTGGCGGCGCTGCTCAAAGCGCGCGGCGGCGTCAACGTCGTCGGCCTGACCTCGCCGCGCAACCAAGCGTTCGTCGAGGGGCTGGGCTTCTACGACCAGGTGGTGCTGTACGGCGACCTGCCGACCGCGCCGATAGCCGGACCGGCGGTGTTCGTCGATTTCGCCGGCGACTCGGCGGTGTTGGCGGCGGTCCACAACCGCTTCGCCGATGACCTGAAGGCCTCGATCCTGGTCGGCGGCACCCACTGGGAGGCGCCGCGCGCCCAGGTCGCCCTGCCGGGGCCGCAGCCGGCCTTCTTCTTCGCCCCCGACCGGGTGGCCAAGCGCCGCCAGGACTGGCCGGGCGGCGAGTTCGACCAGCGCTATGGCGCGGCCTGGACCCCGTTCGTGGCCGACGCGCCGCGCTGGCTCAAGGTTGAAGAAGGCCAGGGCCAGGACGCCATCCGCGCAGCCTATCTGGCTCAGGTGGACGGCGGGACCGCGCCGGACGTCGGCGTGGTCCTGCGGCCCTAGGCGAGGCTTAAGCCCCCAGCGCGTAAGGCCCGCCCTTGTCGAGTGCGGTCTTCCAAGCCGGGCGGGCGTGCATGCGGCCGATCCAGGCGGCCATATGCGGATAGTCGGCCAGCTTGCCCATGGCCTTGGCGACCTCGGGCACGAAGCTCATCTGGATGTCGGCGCCGGTGAGGGCCTCGCCGACGAAAAACTCTCGGCCCGCCAGGCTCTGGTCGACATAGGACAGGTGGTTGGCGATCTCGGACTGGATGCGCGGGTGCAGCGGCGCGCCGGCCTCGCCCAGGCGTCCGACATACATGTTGAGCATCAGCGGCAGCATGGCCGAGCCCTCGGCATAGTGCAGCCACTGCTGATAGCGGTCGTAGTCGGCGCTGGCGGCGTCTGGGGCGAGGCGACCGCCGCCGTGGCGACGGATCACATAGTCGATGATCGCGCCGGACTCGATGACCACCAGCTCGCCGTCCTGGATCACCGGTGACTTGCCCAGCGGGTGGACGTCGGTCAGCGACGGCGGCGCCAGGCGGGTCTGCGGATCGCGCTTGTGCTGGACGATCTCGTAGGGGAGCGACAGCTCCTCCAATAGCCACAGGATCCGCTGCGAGCGCGACTCGTTGAGATGGTGGACCTTGAGCACGTTTCATCCCCTATTTTGTGGTTATGCTGCATTGCGGCATTGCTCGCAGGTGCGAAAAGAGCCACAGTGAAAGAAAACAACTGTTTGGGCGCGGGGAGCAAGCCATGACCGACACGGTCGTCGAGAAGACCAACGAGACTCTCATCCTGCCCGGCCTGACGGGCCTGTTGCGCGAGGCCGCTGACGCGACCGCGCTGTTCGTGGCCGAGGCCAAGCCGGCCGTGCTGGCCCATATCGCGCCGAACGGCGGCAAGGTTGATCGCAAGCTCGCCGACGTCCACCAGCACCGCGTCCATGGCTATGGCTGGTACGCCTCCTACGCCGAGCTGATGAACCAGGTCGCCGGCTGGGCCGAGCGGCTGGAGGCTGAAGGTCGCTTTGGCGAGATCGAGGCCCTGCTGGCCCAGCTCTTGTTCTCGGAATACTGCGCTCAGCTGGTCGGCGGCGTGCCGATGAACCAGGGCGAGATCGTCCGCCCGGCGCATCTGGTCGAGGACCGCGCGGTGCTGAACCGCCTCTATTCCAACGGCCTGATGAAGCTGATGGTCGAGGGCGGAACCCAGGCCGTGAAGGCGCGCATCGCCCAGCGCCTGGCCGAGGCCCGCGGCCGGCCGACCCTGGAGCAGACCGGTCTCGACGAGACGTTCGAGATGATCCGCGACCAGTTCCACGCCTTCGCCGAGGAGAAGGTCACCCCCTTCGCCCACGAATGGCACCTGAAGGACGAGCTGATCCCGCTGGAGCTGGTCCAGGAACTGGGCGAGCTGGGCGTGTTCGGCCTGACCATCCCCGAAGAGTTCGGCGGCAGCGGCATGGGCAAGACCGCCATGTGCGTGGTCTCAGAAGAGCTGTCGCGCGCCTGGATCGGCGTCGGCTCGCTGGCCACCCGCTCGGAGATCGCCGGCGAGCTGATCCTGACCGGCGGCACCGAAGCCCAGAAGCAATACTGGCTACCCAAGATCGCCAGCGCCGAGATCCTGCCGACGGCCGTCTTCACAGAGCCGAACACGGGCTCGGACCTGGGCGCCCTGCGCACGCGCGGTGAGCTGAAGGGCGACCACTATGTCGTGACCGGGAACAAGACCTGGATCACCCACGCCGCCCGCGCCGACGTGATGACGCTTCTGGTCCGCACCGACCCGGCCACCACCGACTATCGCGGCCTTTCGATGCTGCTGGCTCCCAAGCCGCGCGGCACGGACGAAGCGCCGTTCCCGGCCGAGGGCATGAGCGGCGGCGAGATCGGCGTGATCGGCTATCGCGGCATGAAGGAGTATGAGCTGGGCTTTGACGGCTTCACCGTCCCGGCCGAGAACCTGCTGGGCGGCGTGCCCGGCCAGGGCTTCAAGCAGCTGATGGCCACCTTCGAAAGCGCCCGCATCCAGACCGCCGCCCGCGCTGTCGGCGTGGCCCAGGCGGCGCTGGAGGTCGGCCTGTCCTATGCGCTCGATCGCAAGCAGTTCGGCCAGCCGATCTTCGACTTCCCGCGCGTCCACAACAAGCTGGCCATGATGGCCGCCGAGATCATGGGCGTGCGCCAGCTGACCTACTTCGCCGCCCGCCAGAAGGACGAGGGCAAGCGCTGCGACCTCGAGGCCGGCATGGCCAAGCTGATCGCCGCTCGCGTCGCCTGGGCCGCCGCCGACAACGCCCTGCAGATCCACGGCGGCAACGGTTTCGCGATGGAATACGCCGCCAGCCGTCTGCTGGCCGACGCGCGCATCCTCAACATCTTCGAAGGCGCCGGCGAGATCCAGGCCCAGGTGATCGCGCGGCGTCTGCTGGACGGCGGGAACTAGGGCTAAGACGCCCCCTCCGTCTCGCTGCGTCTCCGCAGCGATCCACCTCCCCCGCAAGCGGGGCAGGAGGGCGGTTTCCTCCTCCCTCGCGCAGCGGGGGAGGTGGCGCGATGCGCAGCATCGTGACGGAGGGGGCGCTTCCGCCCTTGCCGCCCTCCAAAGCATCAGCTTAGCCTCGCGTCCTCATTCGAAGGACGCCCCGATGCTGACCACCACTCGCCGCGCCGCGCTGCTCTCCGGTCTCGCCACCACCAGCCTGGCGGCGTTCGGCGACAAGGCCTTCGCCCGAGAGACCGGCGCTGTCGGCGCGGCGGTCGACAAGTTCGCCCAGGAGGTGATGGCCGCCTTCCCCGACCAGCCGGGCCTTGGGGTCACGGTGGTCGAGAACGGCAAGATCACCCTGGCCAAGGGTTATGGCGTCAAGGCGCTGGGCGGCCAGGACCGCTGTGACGAGAGCACCGTCTTCGGCATCGCCTCCAACACCAAGGCCATGACCGCCGCCCTGCTGGCCATGCTGGTGGAGGAGGGCAAGGTCGAGTGGGACGCGCCGGTCACGACCTACCTGCCCGACTTTGCGATGAAGGACCCGATCGTCACCAAGCTGCTGACGGTGCGCGACCTCTTGGTGCATCGCAGCGGCCTGAGCCTGGGCGCGGGCGACCTGATGATTTGGCCAGCGCCCACCCACACCCGGGCCGAGATCGTGGCGGGCCTGAAGTATCTGCCGATCGGCGGCCAGTTCCGAGGCGGCTACGCCTATGACAACGTCCTCTATGTCGTCGCCGGAGCGGTGATCGAGGCGGTCACAGGGCTGACCTGGGAACAGGTGATCAAGGCCCGGATCTTCGACCCGCTGGGCATGACCAACACCGTCTCCAGCCCGCGTCTCGTTGACCAGTCCCGCCGCGCCCTGCCGCATGCGCGCCTGGGGCCGCCCGTGCGGGGCCTCGGACCGCAGAAGGTGCTGCCATTCGACGCCAGCTTCGACGCGGCGGGACCGGCGGGCGGCGTGAATTCTTGCCCGGCGGACATCGGCAAGTGGATGCAGGTCCAACTGGGCCGTGGCCTCTCGGCGGACGGCAAGCGCCTGTGGGGCGAGACCCAGGCCCGCGAGATGTGGAAGCCGCAGACGATCACCAGCTCGTCCGACGGTCCGACCAGCGAGAACCCGGCGCGGCCCTCGATGCAGGCCTATGCGCTGGGCTGGTACGTGCAGGATCACCGGGGCGAGCGGCTGCTGTGGCATACCGGCGGCCTGGCGGGCTTCATCTCCTATACGGGCCTGCTGCCCGGTCGGAAGTCCGGGATCATGATCATGACCAACGCCGAGGAGAACCCGGTGCTGCGGTCACTCCGGTTTGGTGGTCCGGACCGGCTGCAGGGCCGCAGCGATTTCGACTGGATCGCCTCGTCAAAGCGCGTCCAGGCCGAGGCCGACGCCCAGACGATCAAGGACGCTGCAGCCGCCACCACGCCCAAGGGCGGCGGCGCTGCGCCCAGCCTGCCGCTCGAGGCCTATGCGGGGGTCTATCGCGATCCCTGGTACGGCACGGTGACGGTCAGCGTGACGGGGAAGGGCAAGAAGAAGGGGCTGTACGTTTCGTTCGACAAGACGCCGCTGCTGCGCGGCAAGCTCGCACCGTTCGACGGTGAGACCTTCATCACCACCTTTGAGGACCGCACCCAGGAGGACGCGTTCTTCACCTTCGACATCAAGGACGGCAAGGCGGTCTCGGCTTTGGTCAAGGCGGTCTCGCCGCTGGCCGACTTCAGCTACGACTACCACGACCTGCGGCTCACGAAGGAAGGGTAGGGCGGACGGCGCGCGCCGTCCGCCTTCAGGACCTCAGCGCTCGTCGCTCAGCTCCTGCACTTCCTCGAAGGTGCGAAGGCCCGGGCGCTGGGCGCAGACCAGAACGGCCATGTTCCCCGGGTGGTGCTGATTGGCCAGCATCTTCTCGTGGGCGGCCGGGATCTGGTCCCAGGGGAACACTTCCGACAGGCAGGGGTCGACGCGACGGTCGACGACCAGCTGGTTGGCGGCGCTGGCCTGCATCAGGTTGGCGAAGTGCGAGCCTTGCACGCGCTTCTGGCGCATCCACAGGAAGCGGGCGTCCATGGTCAGGTTGAAGCCCGAGGTGCCGGCGCAGATCACGACCATGCCGCCGCGCTTGACCAGGAACACCGACACCGGGAAGGTCTGCTCGCCAGGGTGCTCGAACACCATGTCGACGTCCTTGTTGCCGGTGATCTGCCAGATCGCCTTACCGAACTTGCGGCTTTCCTTCATGTAGTCGTTGAACTCGGGGCCGTTGACCTTGGGCAGCTGGCCCCAGCAGTTGAACTCCTTGCGGTTCAGCACCGCCTTGGCGCCCATCGACAGCACGAACTCGCGCTTGTCGTCGTCGCTGACCACGCCGATGGCGTTGGCGCCGGCCACGGCGGCCAGCTGGGTGGCGAACACGCCAAGACCGCCCGAAGCGCCCCAGACCAGCACGTTCTGGCCGGGCTTCAGCTCATGCGGCTTGTGGCCGAACAGCATCCGGTAGGCGGTGGCCAGGGTAAGGGTGTAGCAGGCGGCCTCTTCCCAGGTCAGGTGCTTGGGGCGGGGCAAGAGCTGGCGCGACTGCACGCGGCAGAACTGGGCGAAGCTGCCGTCCGGCGTCTCGTAGCCCCAGATGCGCTGGCTGGACGAGAACATCGGGTCGCCGCCGTTGCACTCCTCGTCGTCGCCGTCGTCCTGGTTACAGTGGATGACGACCTCGTCGCCCAGCTTCCACCGCTTTACCTTGGCGCCGACCTTCCAGACGATGCCCGAGGCGTCGGACCCGGCGATGTGGTAGGGCTGCTTGTGGCCGTCCAGCGGGCTGATCGGCTCGCCCAGCGCGGCCCAGACGCCGTTGTAGTTGACGCCGGCGGCCATCACGAGGACCAGCACCTCGTCCTCGCCGATCTCCCAGGTGGGCACCACCTCGACCTGCATGGCGGTGGAGGGCTTGCCGTGGCGCTCCTTGCGGATGCTCCAGGCGTACATGGTTTTGGGCACGTGGAAGGCCGGCGGGATCTCACCGATCTCGTACAGGTCCTTCAGCTCGGTGGTCTCAAGCGTCTCGGTCGTCATCTCACTCCCCGTTCCTTCCGCGCTGCAACAACGCTCGAAGGTCAAACTCGGCTGCGCCGCCCGCCGGTCGACACGCGAAAAAGTTCCGCCGACGGGTCATTTTTGGCTCTCGGGCGCAAAAACTCGCCCGGAAGCCCCTACGCTGAGACAACTGTTTGAAAGTGGCAAGTAGAATCTTTGTGCGCCGCAACATCGAGGCGGGCTCTCGCGTGGGAAGGTTGCCGAGCGGCGCGCGGCGCGCCACGCTGGCGGCATGATCCATCGTTCCCAACCCGAGGCCGGCGTCGCGCTGGTCGAGCTGGACGTCGCGCCGGCCAATGTCCTGGCCCTGGCCGAACGCGCCCGGCTGCTGGACGCCTTCGCGCAGATCGAGGCCGACCGCGCGGTTCGCGTCGCGATCCTCACCGGCCGCAACGGCGCGTTCTGTACGGGCGATGACCTGGCCGAGTCGCTGTCGCGCGACGTGGCCGCTCAGACCGCCGCCATCCTGCATTTCCTGGACATGTGCGACCGCATCGCCGCTGTCCGCGTCCCGGTGATCGCCGCCGTCGACGGCTGGTGCATCGGCGGCGGGCTGGAACTGGCTCTGGCCTGCGACATCCGCCTGGCCGGACCGCGCGCCAGCTTCGCCTGCTCGGCCGTGCGGATGGGACTGACCGCCTCGGCCGACCGCCTGACCCGGCTGGTCGGCGAAAGCCGCGCCAAGCCGCACCTCCTGACCGGCGCGCCGTTCGACGCCGCCCGCGCCCTGGCCGACGGGATCGTCGCCGAGGTTCACGCGTCCGAGGGCCTCTTGCCCGCGGCGCTGGACATGGCCCGCGTCATCGCCTCGCGCGCGCCGCTGGCGATCGAGGCCACCAAGCGGGTGGCTTCGGGGGTGTCGGCGACGGCGGATGAAATCCCGGCGCTGGCGGCCTCAGCCGATCACGCCGAGGCGCGCGCGGCGTTCATCGCCAAGCGGCCGGCGGTTTTTACGGGTTGCTGAGCCGCCAGGCGCGATAGCGCTTGGTCTGGGCGTTCTGCTTGATCCGCTGGCTGATCACGGTCAGCAGCGGCGACAGCTTGCGCGCCGGGGTCTTGCCCGCCGCCAGCCGGTTCAACTGCGCCTTGGTCAGCGCCATCACCGCCAGCCCCGCCAGCGAGCGGTTCTTCCAGGTCACTTCGGGCAGGACGACGTCCTGGCCTTCGGGTTTGCGCCAGGCGTTGGGCAGGTCAGGCGCAAAGGCCAGAGCCCGGGCGATCCCGATCACCGGCACGCCCGGCAGGGCGCCCTCCGGCGACAAGGCGGCCAGCGCCACCTCGCGCCGGCAGACGCCGCCCGTGACCATGATCGGCATCCGGGCGACCCTGGCGATGTCGCGGGCGAAGTCGACGAAATAGGCCTCGCGCGCCGCCGTCGAGGTCTTCGGCGCGGTGTCGACCTGCGACGGGCCCTGCATGGCCGGGCTTTCGTAGCTGCCGCCCGACAGCTCGACGAGGTCGACGCCCATGCCGTTCATCTGCTCGACCACCCAGCGGGCGTCGTCGGCGTCGAAGCCGCCTTTCTGGAAGTCAGCCGAGTTCAGCTTCACCGAGACTGCAAAGCGCGGCGACACGCGCGCCCGGACGGCCTTGATCACCTCGAACAGCATTCGCGCGCGGTTCTCCCGCGAGCCGCCCCACGCGTCGTCGCGGCGGTTGACCAGCGGCGAGAGGAATTGGCTCAGCAGATAGCCGTGGGCGGCGTGGATCTGCACGCCGTCGAAGCCCGCCTCCTCGGCGCGGCGCGCCGTGACGGCGTAGCGTTCCACCAGGGCGATGATCTCGTCGGCGGTCAGGGCGCGCGGCTGGGCCAGCAGGTTCGACAGCTTGCCAAGATCGACGGGCACGGCCGAGGGGGCGACGGCGCCCTGGCCCAGATCGGCGTAGGTCTGGCGACCGGGATGATTGATCTGCATCCAGACCTGACCGCCGCCTGACTTGGCTTCCTTGGCCCAAGTCTCGAACGGCGCAAGTGGCGCGCGGGCGTCCAGAACCACCCCGCCGGGTCCGGTCACGGCCGAAGGGTCGACCATCACGTTGCCGGTGATCTGCAAGCCGACGCCGCCCTTGGCCCAGCGGCGGTACAGGGTCCACAGCGCGGGGCCAGGCAGTTGGCCCGGATCGGCGAGGTTCTCCTCCATCGCCGCCTTGGCGATGCGGTTGGGGAGCACAGCGCCGTTGGGCAGGACCAGCGGCGCGAACAGCGGCTCATAGGCGGCGGTGAGCATGGAATCTTGACCTCGGTTCAGACGGGTCGCACCTTCTACACCTTCAAGCTAGGTTGAAGGTCAAGAGGCCTGACGATGAGGATCGGCGAGATCGCCAAGCGCGCGGGAGTCTCCACGTCGCGCATCCGGTTCTACGAGGAGCAGGGTATCCTGCCGGCCGCCCCGCGCGGTGCGAACGGCTATCGCGACTATCCCGAGACCCTGATCGCGACGCTCGGCTTCATCGAACAGGCTCAGCGGCTTGGCTTTTCGCTGAAGGAGATCGCCGGCCATGCGGCGTTGGAGGGCAGGCCCTGCGATGGGCTGGCGGAAAAGCTGCGGGGTAAGCTGATCGAGGTCGACGCCCATATCGCCGCAGCCCAGGCGCGGCGGGCCGAGTTGGTGGCGTTGATCCAGACGTTGGAGCCTGAAGGACTGGAGCAGGCGGCTTAAAGCCCAGCGCCTGACGCCCCCTCCGTCACGTCGCCTATCGGCGCCGCGCCACCTCCCCCGCGCTGCGGGTGAGGAGGACTACGCTTTCTCCTGCCCCGCTTGCGGGGGAGGTGGCGCGCGGCGTAGCCGCGTGACGGAGGGGGCGTTCGTGATCGCTATTCGCATCCGCGAAATCCATATTGCGCCGCAGCAAATCCCAGATCATGATCGGCGATAACAAGAACCAAAAAACGCCGGGAGCCCGCCATGTCCGCCAAGCCGTATCAGCACGCGCCCGATCCGCCGTGGATCTTCCGCACCTATGCCGGCCACTCGACGGCGGAGAAGTCGAACGCGCTTTATCGGGCGAACCTCGCCAAGGGGCAGACCGGTCTTTCGGTGGCATTCGACCTGCCGACCCAGACCGGCTACGACCCTGATCACATCCTGGCGCGCGGCGAGGTGGGCAAGGTCGGGGTGCCGATCAGCCATCTGGGCGACATGCGCCAGCTCTTCAGCGAGATCCCGCTGGAGAAGATGAACACCTCCATGACCATCAACGCCCCGGCCGCCTGGCTCTTGGCGATGTACGTGGCGCTGGCCGACGAGCAGGGCGCGGATCGGAAGCTGCTGCAGGGCACCACCCAGAACGACCTGATCAAGGAGTATCTGTCCCGCGGCACCTACATCTTCCCGCCGGGCCCGAGCCTGCGACTGATCGGCGACATGATCGCCTGGTGCTATCGCGAGGTTCCCAAGTGGAACCCGATGAACGTCTGCAGTTACCACCTGCAGGAGGCCGGCGCGACGCCGGAGCAGGAGCTGGCCTTCGCCCTGGCCACGGCGATCTCCGTGCTCGACACGGTCAAGGCCGGCGGCCAGGTCCCCGACGAGGACTTCGAGATCGTCGCCTCGCGGATCAGCTTCTTCGTCAACGCCGGCGTGCGGTTCGTGACCGAGCTGTGCAAGATGCGCAGCTTCACCAAGCTCTGGGACCAGATCCTCTTGGAGCGCTATGGCGTGCAGGACAAGAAGGCCCGCCGCTTCCGCTATGGCGTGCAGGTCAACTCGCTGGGTCTCACCGAGCAGCAGCCCGAGAACAACGTCTATCGCATCCTCATCGAGGCCCTGGCGGTCACGCTGAGCAAGGACGCCCGTTGCCGGGCCCTGCAGCTGCCGGCCTGGAACGAGGCCCTGGGCCTGCCGCGTCCGTTCGACCAGCAGTGGTCGCTGCGCCTGCAGCAGGTGCTGGCCTACGAGACCGACCTTCTGGAGTACGAAGACCTGTTCGACGGCTCGCACGTGGTCGAGGCCAAGGTCGCCGAGCTGTCGAAGGGCGCGCTGGAGCAACTGGCCCTGATCGACGAGATGGGCGGGGCGCAGAACGCCATCGACTACATGAAGTCCGAGCTGGTCGCCTCCAACGCCAAGCGGGTGCGCGCGGTCGAGACCGGCGACATGACCGTGGTCGGGGTCAATCGCTGGACCGAGACCGAAGCCTCGCCTCTGTCGGCGGGTGAAGGTTCGATCGAGACGGTCGATCCACGCCTGGAGGCCGAGGTCGTGGCGCGGATCAAGGCCTGGCGCGAGGCCCGTGACGCCGCCGCAGTCGAGGCGGCTTTGGCCGATCTGAAGGCCGCCGCCCGCGAGGACCGCAACGTCATGGAGCCCTCGATCGCCGCCGCCAAGGCCGGCGTCACCACCGGCGAGTGGTCCGGCGCCCTGCGCGAGGTGTTTGGCGAGTATCGCGGTCCGACTGGGGTCGCCGTGGTGGTCTCGACCAACGAAGCCGAGGACGTCGAGGCGGTGAAGCGCGAGGTCGAGCGGGTCTCGGAAATGCTGGGCCGCACGCTCACCTATCTCGTGGGCAAGCCGGGTCTCGACGGCCACTCCAACGGCGCCGAACAGATCGCCACCCGCGCCCGCGCCTGCGGCATGGAGGTCGTCTATGATGGCATCCGCTCGACGCCGGAGGAGATCGTCCGCCGCGCCAAGGAAAGCCGCGCTCACGTGGTGGGGCTGTCGATCCTGTCGGGCTCGCACCTCGATCTGGTGCAGGAAGTCATTCGGGTGATGCGCGCCGAAGGCCTGGGCCACATCCCCGTCGTCGCCGGCGGCATTATCCCGCCCGAGGACGCCCTGATCCTGAAGCAGATGGGCGTGGCGCGGATCTACACGCCCAAGGACTTTAAGATCACGCAGATCATGGGCGACGTGGTCAAGCTCGTGGAGGCGACGGCGCTGGCGGAGGCCTAGTTCCGCCCCAGCCGCCAGGCCGCCGCGAAGCCCACGAGGGCCAGGGGCAGGAAGGCGCCGAACAGCAGGACGCCTTGGCTCGTCGCCTGCGCCGCGTCGATGCCGTGGTGGCCAAAGCCCAGCACATTGGCCATCGCCCCGGCGCCGGCCGAACCGACCGCGCCGCCGATCAGTTGCGAGGTCGGCACCGCGCCCGAGGCCATGGCCTGCTCTCCGGCCGGCGCGCCGGCGATGGTGCGGCGAGCGATGAACGCATGGCAGAGGCCAAAGCCCGCGCCCAAAACCACGAAGGCCAGCGAGGTCTCGACCAGGTTACCGCGCGGCACGGCCCAGGCGCTGAGCGCTGCGCCCAAGGCGATGACGCCCGCGCCGAGGCGCACAAAGCGTCCGTCCTTCTCCGCCGGCACATGGCCGAAGATCATCGCGCAGGCCGTCCAGCCGGCGGCGATCGCGCCGGTGACATAGCCCGCCAGCAGGGGCGAGGCGCCATGGCGGGCCTGGATGAAGGCGGGACCATAGACGGTGAAGCCGATCACCGCCGCCTCGCAGGCGAAGATGGTCAGCAGCCCAAGACCTGTGGCGGTGCGCAGGTCGGCGGCGGACTTGGGCAGAAGCCGGTCCTGGGTGCGGGTGTTGGCGGCCAGCATGGTGGCCATGCCCATGACGCCGCCTATGGCCAGGATCACGGCCAGGCTGGGCGAGGACACGACCCCGGCGCCGCCGATCAGACTGACGCCGATCACCAGCAAGGCCAACTGCAGGCTCGGGATCCGGCCGCCGCCTTCCTCGCGCTTGCCGCCGGGCAACATGACCATCACCGCGCCGACGAAGATCACCGCCTGGACGACAAACATCCAGAACACCCCGCGCCAGAAGCCGGCGGCGGCGAACAGGCCGCCCAGCGCCGGGCCCAGCAGGGTCGCCGCGCCCCAGACCCCTGCGATCGCGCCATAGACGCGCGGCCAAAGGCTCTGCGGGAAGAGGGCGGTGATGGCCACATAGCACAGCGCCACCACGGCTCCGGCGCCCAGCCCTTGGACCAGGCGTCCGACGATGAAGGTGATGAACTCTGGCGCCAGCGCGCTCATGGCGCAGCCGATCGCATAGACAAGACCGCTGATCGCCGTCGCCGCGCGTAGGCCCAGAGAGATCGACAGCTTGCCCGAGCAGGCGCCGGCCACGATCGAGCCCGTCAGATAGGCGGCGACCGACCAGCCGAAATACTGATAGCCGCCGATTTCCTTGGCCACGCTGGGCATGATTGTCGCCGTCACCAGGGTGTCGGCGGCGTTCAGCCAGATGCCCAGGCACAGCAGGGCGAAGCGGGGCACGAGGGCCTTGTCGACCAGGCGCGCAGGGGCGGAGGCGGGACGCATGCCGGGCACATGGCCCTTTTCGTCGCCCACGCCAAGGGTGTTCTGCGCGCCTCAGGCCTTGGCGACGGCCTGAACCCAGCGCCCGCAGAGCTCACGCAAGGCCTGGGACCGGGCGTCGACGTCGTCAGGGGTCTGGAACACCAATACGCCCCGGTCCGGCGCGGCCCATCGCGCCAGACCCGCCGGATCGTCAAAGTGGAAGCCGCTCGCATCCTTAGGCTTGGCCCCACGATGGAGCACCAGGCGCACCCCGCCCCGTCGCTCCAGGCCCAGGGTGATCAGATCGTCGTCGCCGAGCGCGAAGCTGGGCGCGTTCCACTTGATGCGTTCATTGAGGCCAGGCGCGGCGGTGGCGACGATCTCTCTCAGCCGCTCGACCGTGATCCGCGTCTCCGGATCAAGGCTCGCCAGGAATTCACGGACGGTCCCCATGGCTGTCCTCTCAGAGCGTCTTGGCCAGGGTCGTAAGCTGGTCGGTGGCGATCCCCCAGCCCTCGTGGAAGCCCATCTGTTCGTGAGCCGCCTTGTCTTCGGCGGTCCAGTGGCGGGCTACGGCGCGGTAGAGCGTCTTGCCGTCGCCCAGATCCTCGAAGGTGACGATCCCGACCATGAAGGGCTTGTCCGAAGGCTTCCAGGCCTGCGTGAAGGCGTCGGTGAAGACGAGCTTCTGGTTCGGGACCACCTCAAGATAAACGCCCGGCTGCGGGACGCGCTCGCCGTCCGGACCGTTCATCACCATGTAGCTATCGCCGCCCGAACGAACGTCCTGGCGCACGTCAGATACGAACCAGGGCTTGGGACAGAACCACTCCGGGAGCAGTTCCGGTGTCGTCCAGCACCGATAGAGTTTCTCGGCGGGGACATCGATGATGCGCTCCAGCACAAGATCGCGGTCTTCCGATTTGGCGGCGGCGGTGGCGAGGGGCATGAAGGGGCTCCGATTGAGGGCGATCTTGCCTCAAGGACGCGCCGATGGCGCGGGCGCCGACAGGGATGCTGAGAAAAATCCTCCCCCCAGCGGGGGAGGCGGTCCGAAGGACCGGAGGGGGAAGTGCCTTGGCGCCTGCCTCTTCCCCCTCCGTCGTCGCTCCGCGCCGACACCTCCCCCGCGAGGGGGAGGATTTTCGCGCGCTTGACCCTCGCTCCGCCCCGCCGCACTGTGTCCAAAATTCAAACAAACGTTTAGGGCGCGACATGAACCTCTTCGACCTGACCGGCAAGGTGGCGATCATCACCGGATCCTCGCGCGGGATCGGCAAGGCGATCGCCGAGCGGATGGCCGAACACGGGGCCAAGGTGGTGATCTCGTCGCGCAAGGCCGGTCCCTGCGAGGAGGTCGCCGCCGAGCTGAACGCCAGGCACGGCGCGGGGACCGCGATCGCTGTCCCCGCCAACATCGCGTCGAAGGAGGAGCTACAGGCCCTGGTCGACGAGACCCGCAAGGCTTTCGGCAAGATCGACATCTGCGTCTGCAACGCCGCCAGCAATCCCTATTACGGCCCGCTGGCCGGGATCGCCGACGACCAGTTCCGCAAGATCCTGGACAACAACATCATCAGCAATCACTGGCTGATCTCCATGGTCGCTCCCGAGATGCAGGCCCGCAAGGATGGGTCCATCATCATCATCAGCTCGATCGGCGGCCTGCGCGGCAACGCCATTATCGGCGCCTACAACATCTCCAAGGCGGCCGACTTCCAGCTGGCGCGGAACCTGGCGCACGAGTTCGGACCCGACAACGTGCGGGTCAACTGCATCGCGCCTGGCCTGATCAAGACCGACTTCGCCAAGGCGCTCTGGGACAATCCCGAGACGCTGAAGCGCTCGACCACGGGCGTGCCCCTGCGCCGGATTGGCGAACCGGACGAGATCGCCGGCGCAGCCGTCTATCTGGCCTCGAAGGCCGGCAGCTTCATGACGGGACAAGCCATGGTGGTGGACGGCGGTGCGACGATCTAGCCTGCAATCAGGACGTCAACCTTAACCCGTCCTACATTTCTACCCGCGAAGGCTTGCCGTGGATTCCAGGGAACGGACTTGCGGCGCCTTCTGATCTTCCTCGCGGTCTTGACCACCTTCGGCGCGACCAGCGCCTGGGGCAAAAGCAACGCGCCCCTGGCCCAGCGGCTCGATCAGTTGAGCCAGGAGATTGGCGCGCATGAAGTGCGCGCGCCGCCGCGCGACAACGAGGACATCGAGCGCGCCGGTCGCCGGGCCTTGCGCGAGCGAGGCCAGGTCCGCCTGTATGGTCTCTGGCGGGTGCTCTATGCCTACAAGAGCAACCAGCTTCAGCAGCCGTTCGACGCCTGGGCGGAGCAGGCGCGAGAGGTGGCCGCGCGTGAAAAGGACGCGAACCTGGCGACTCTCGTCGACCTGGAGACCCTAGCCTATCGTCACGAGAGCGGCGGCTATCAGGCGTTCCGCGACGCCGACTGGGATCGTTTCCTCAAGCAGTCGGGCCCTGACATCCGTTGGATGGCGGGCATCGAGCGCGTCCGGCATCTGGGCCAGATCGGGCGCTGGGCGGAGGCCGCGCGCCTGGCGGCCGAACTGACCACCGATCTGGAGCGCCGCGGCCGCATCGCTCAGCCCCTGCTGGCCGAGCTGCATCAGGTGCACAGCTACACGCTGTCGGACATCGGGGACAAGGAAGGCGCCCTCGAACACATGACCCAGGCGGCCGCGCTGGACGAACGCGACGCCTTCTATGTCCGCAAGATCGAGCGGATCTACGACATCGCCTTTACGGCGGCCGATCTGGGCGAGCTGAGCGCCGCCGAGCGGTTCGCAGCGTTGCACCACAAACTGACCCTGGCCGACGGCGACGCGGGATTGCTGACCTGGGATCGGTATCTCTGCGCCAGGATCGCCAGCCTGCGCGAGGCGCCGGCCAAGGTGATGGCCTGCCTGGCGCCGGCCGCGGGCATGCTGGCCAAGCCCGACCGTCGCCTGCAGGTGCGGATGCTGGCGCAGCGTGCGCTCGCTGCGGCTCAACTGGGCCAGGCCCAGGCCGCGCAGCGCGACCTGGATCAGTTAAAGGCCATTCCCGAAAGCCTGGCCACGCGTGACCTGTCCCTGGAAGCGCTGGTCGAGGCCTATATCGATCAGGGCCAGGGCCGCAGCGCCGAAGCCTTCCGCAAGCTCGACGCCTGGCGCAAGGCCGATAGCGAGACCGCGCGCAAGGTCCACGCCCGCAGCGTGGCCGAAATGTCCGCTGCGCTGGAAAGCGAGCTGCGGGCCAAGCGCGATGAGAGTCGGCGCCTTGCCGAGGAGGTCCGGCTGTCCCGCAGCCTGGCGCGCGCGTCGGTGGTCATTGCGCTCTTGCTCGGCGTGTTGGTCGCCGGCGCGGCGGCCTGGGCGGTGCATCAGCGCCGCGCATCGGGACGGCTGAAGGGCGCGCAGCAGCGGGCTGAAGCCGCCAGCACCGCCAAGTCGGCCTTCCTGGCGGTGATGAGCCATGAACTGCGCACGCCGCTCAATGGCATGCTGGGGCTGGCCCAGGCGCTGCGATCCGGCGATCTGACCGACGAGCAGCGTGATCAGGTCGATCTGATCCTCGACAGCGGCGACACCCTGCTGGTGCTGCTCAACGACATTCTGGATCTGTCCAAGATCGAAGCGGGCAAGCTGGAGATCGCGCCGACGGTCGGTGACATCGTCCAGACCGCTGGGCGTCTGGTCGGCGGCTATCAGCCCACCGCGCGTGAGAAGGACGTCGCCCTGACCTTCCGCCTGGAAGGCGAGGCCCCCGGACCGCTGCTGTTCGACGGCGTGCGTGTGCGGCAGTGCCTGAGCAATCTGGTCTCCAACGCGCTGAAGTTCACCACGCACGGCAAGGTCGAGGTCGCGCTGGCCTGCTATCCCGAGCTGGATGATCGCGTGCGCGTGCGCCTGCGTGTCGCCGACACCGGCATCGGCATGAACGAGGCCACGGTCGCCAAGCTGTTCCGTCCCTTCACCCAGGCCGACGCCTCGACCACGCGCAACTTCGGCGGCACGGGCCTTGGCCTGAACATCACCCGACGTCTGGTTGAGATGATGCGCGGCGACATCAAGGTCGAGAGCGAGGAGGGCGTGGGTTCGGTCTTCACCATCGAGATGGTCGTCGACCAGGCCGAAGCGCCGGCCCCGCAGGCGCGCGAGGCGGACGGCGCCGAGGAGGAGGTCGGCTTCGCCGCCCTGCAGGGGCGCCGCGTCCTGGTGGTCGACGACCATCCGGTGAACCGGCGGGTCATCCGCCTGTTCCTGGAGCCGTTCGAGTGCGATCTCGTCGAGGCCGAGGATGGACAGCAGGCGCTGGACGCGCTGGAGCGCGAGGCCGTTGATCTCGTTCTGATGGACGTCAACATGCCGGTCATGGACGGGCTGGAGGCGACACGTCGCCTGCGAATGGATCCGCGTTTCCGTCGCTTGCCCGTCATCGCTCTGACCGCCGACGTCATGTCGGCCCAGATCAAGACTTGCCTCGACGCTGGCTGCGACGCGCACGTCGCCAAGCCGATCGACCTGCGGAACCTCCTGTCGGCGATGGACCGATGCCTGGGCCGGGGCGTCGCCCGTGAAGCTGCGGCGGGGCTGAGCGTTCTCTAGGCTCGCTTGAAACGCGAACTGGGTTATGCGTCAGGACGCCGCATCGGTCCTTAAGCCGTCTTTAATCGCGCCACCGCAATCGTTTTCAAAAGGAGACGAGGAGGACCGCGCCATGAGCTTGAGCTTTGGGGGCCGATCAGTAGCCGAGCAGACGCTAAAGAGCCTGGAGCGCTCCTTCGCCGTCATTGAGTTCACCCCCACCGGTAAAATCCTTCGGGCGAATGATCTTTTCTGCGCCGCGATCGGCTACGATCAGGCGGAACTCGTCGGCAAGCACCATCGTCTGTTCATCGAAGCCGAGAAAGCAGCGGCGCCCGACTATGAAGCCTTCTGGCAAACCCTGTCCTCCGGGCAATTCGTATCCGGCGAGTTCAAGCGTCTTCGCAAGGACGGGTCGCCGCTTTGGATCCGCGCCTCCTACACCCCGGTGACGGACCAGCGGGGCAAGGTGCTTAAGGTGGTCAAGCTGGCGCTCGACATCACGGCCGAGACCGTACGAGCCGCCGAGAACGCATCGTTCATCCAGGCGATCCACCGATCCCAGGCCGTGATCCAGTTCAGTCTGGACGGCGTTATTCTTGACGCCAACGACAATTTCTTGGCGGCGGTCGGCTACAGCCGCGACGAGATCGTCGGCCGTCATCACAGCCTGTTCGTTAGACCTGACCAAGCTCAGTCGCCGGCCTATGCAGCCTTCTGGGCCGGGCTGCGCAAAGGAGAGTTCTCGTCCGGGGAGTTTGAACGGGTTGGAAAGGGGGAGCGGCCTGTGTGGCTGCAGGCGCAGTACAATCCCGTCTTCGACGTCGACGGCCAGGTCGTCCGCGTGATCAAGATCGCCACCGACTTGACCGAGCGCATGCGCCAAGTTCGCTTGGTGGGTAACGCTCTCCAAAGCCTGTCGCACGGAGATTTGCGATCGGAAGTTCGCGAACCGCTAATGCCCTCGCTCGACAGCTTGAGGATCAGCTTCAACGAGTCCATCCAGGCGCTTAACACGACCATGTCCACGGTCGCCGCTTCGGCGGCTAGCGTCAGCGAAAACTCCGACGAGATTTCCGCCCACGCCGACGGTCTGGCGCATCGAACCGAACAACAAGCCGCCAGCCTGGAGGAGACCGCCGCCGCGCTAGAAGAGATCACCGCGACGGTGGCGCGAACGGCTTCGGGGGCCAAGCATGCCGACGGCGTGGTTCAGCGCGCCAGTCAGGACGCGGCGGCGTCAAGGACTGTCGTCGAAAGCGCTGTCGAGGCCATGGGCGGGATCGAGCGGTCCTCAAGCCAGATCAGCCAGATCGTCGGCGTGATCGACGAGATCGCTTTCCAGACCAACCTCCTGGCGCTCAACGCCGGCGTCGAGGCGGCGCGCGCCGGCGAGGCTGGTCGTGGCTTCGCCGTGGTGGCGCAAGAGGTGCGGGCGCTGGCGCAGCGCTCGGCCGAAGCCGCCAAGGAAATCAAGGTGTTGATCTCTACCTCGTCGCAACACGTCAACAAGGGCGTCGCCTTGGTCGGCGATACAGGGGAAGCCTTGAAAAGCATTCTGGCGCAGGTCGAAGAGATCCGGACCCTGGTCGGCGACATTTCCCACTCCGCCCAGGAGCAGGCGGCTGGCCTCAACCAGGTTTCCACCGCCGTCAGCCAGATGGACCGGCTGCTTCAGACCAACGCCGGGATGGTCGAGGAGGCCACCGCCTCGTCGCATGTGCTCAAGGAACAGGCCAGTCGCCTGCAGTCCCTGATCGACAATTTCCAGCTCGCCAGACGCGCCAGCGTCTCGCGGGCTGCCTAGGCGTCGGGCGCGCGGACGTGGAGCAGAAGGATCTGGAGACGCTCGTCAGCTACCAGATGGCCCTGTTCACGGCGCTGTCCGGCGTGATGCTGGGCAAGGGGCTGATCCAGCGCGAGGAATTGCATGCCGCGCTCTTGCTGGTGGCCGATCGCGAGCAGGACCCCAGCGCCCAGAAGTTCCTGCGTGCGACCGCAGAAGCGTTCGTCATCAACCGTCTGGCCAGTGAACAAGAGCGAAAGCGGATGATCTGACCTGCTGGCCGCAGAGGCCGCAGTCCGCGAGCCCCTGGGTGCGGCGCGACCGTCCGATCAGACGGAGGTCTAGCCCAGCGCCGCCTTCGCCGCCGCCAGTCGCTTCACCGCCTCGTCTAGCGTCGCGTCGGCCTTGGCGAAGCACAGGCGCACCACGGTGGTCACTGGATCCTCAGCGAAGAAGGCCGAGACCGGGATCGCGGCGACGCCGTGCTCGGTTACGCAGCGCTCGCAGAAGGTGACATCGTCCAGCGCGATGCCGGAGGCGGCGAGATCGACGTTCAGAAAGTAGGTGCCCTGGCTCTCCAGCACGACATAGCCAGCGTCGCGCAGGCCGGCCGTCAGGCGGTCGCGAGAGCGCTGCAAGGTCGCCGGCATCTCGTCGAACCAGGCGCGGTGGTTGTCCAGACCCCAGGCCACGCCCGCCTGTAGGTTGGGCGGGGTGGTGAAGGTCAGGAACTGGTGGGCGGCGGCCAGAGCCTTGGCCAGCGGCGGGGCGGCGCACAGGAAGCCGACTTTCCAGCCGGTCATGCCGAAGAGCTTGCCGGCCGAGCCGATCTTGATCGTCCGTTCGCGCATGCCGGGGAAGGTCATCAGCGGCCGGTGGCGCCGGCCGTCGAACACCACGGCCTCCCAGACCTCGTCACAGACCGCCAGCACGTCATGGCGGACACAGAACTCAGCCAGCAGCGCCAGGTCCTCATCAGGCGTCACCACGCCGGCCGGGTTCAGGGGGCTGTTGAGCACCACCATCCGCGTGCGGTCGCTGAACGCGGCCTCAAGCATCGCGCGGTCAAACCGCCAATGCGGCGGTGAGAGCTTGACCAGTTTGGGCGCGCCGCCGGCCCGGCGCACCAGCGGCAGGTAGGCGTCGTACAGCGGCTGGAACAGCACCACCTCGTCGCCGGGCGAGATCAGCGACGTGAACGCCGCCGCCAGCGCCTCGGTGGCGCCGGAGGTGATGACGATCTCGGTGTCGGGATCCAGGGAAAAGTCCTGGGTCCGCCTGTAGTGGTCCGCCACGGCCGCGCGCAACTCAGGCAGCCCGCGCATCGGCGGATACTGGTTCGAGCCCTCGATCAGAGCCCGCGCCGCCGCCTCGCGAACAGGCAGCGGACCTTGGTCGTCGGGAAAACCCTGCCCCAGATTGATCGCCCCGTACTGGCGGGCCAGGCCGCTCATGCGCTCGAAGATGGTGGTGGGCAGGTTGTCGAAGACGGGATGAACCATGGGGGTGTTATGGGGCCAGTTGCGGTCCGACCAAAGTTCCTAGATCGGCGGGGGGCGGGCTTCTGGAGGCAGGCTTGAGACCGCTTACGACCCGTAGCGGACACGGCGGCGCAAATGCTACGCTTACGCGCAGCTCAAACTAGGCTTCGTCAACAGATAGCATGTCCGACGGCGTGATGAGGTTGGTAGCGTTTATCGCGTGCTTCGCGTTTGCGATGTTTTGCTGCTTACGCGGAACCTTCACGATATTTGCGATGGTTCGGGAGATTAATCGTGTCGCCCCTGACGAACCCGAAAGCGCGTACATTTGGTATTCCTCAAAGGCACAGCGCATTTTCGCTCGATACCGCAATCTGCACCCAAACGGCGGCCTCGCAAGGAAGGCTTGGCTCTACAACGTGCTCATGTTCGCCGGGGTGTTTGGCTGTTGGGCTCTGATGCTAGCAAGCTGACGTTTCGAACTTCGGCTCCCCCCCTTCACAGACCTTCGCTTCGTCCGCTCGTCCGAATGTCACCTAGCGGATAACTTGACCGAGTCTGCGATCAGGGTGCTGAGGAGTGAGTCATCGTCCGGTCCGTGACGCTCTATGGTCAGGCCATCTGGACCGACTCCCCTAACCCGATACATGCCAGCCGTGACTTCGGTTACTGTGAACGACCAACCTTCTGGGGGCTTTTCTGACACGTATCGTTGCTTCTGGATCATGCAGCCAGTGTGCCAGGTCGAAGGTCCGCTCACCACCCCGAACCGACCTCAGCCTGATCCGCTTTGGGCCAGCGCCTACCCCGCCACAACCTCCGAGCCCCGATCGTCCGCGTCGCGGTCTTCGCCCCGCATCTGGCGGGCGAGATTGGACATCAGGAAGCTGGGGATGTCGCTCACCGGCATCGGGCGGCCGAACAGGAAACCCTGGAACTGATCGCAGCGCATCTCCGCCAGCAGCTTGGCCTGGGCCTGGGTTTCGACGCCCTCTGCGGTGACTTCCAGGTTCAGGGTCTGACCCAGGAGAGCGATGGTGCGCAGGATGTCGGCGATGGCCGCATTGTCCTGCATCTCGGCCACGAACGAGCGGTCGATCTTGATCTTGTCGAACGGGAACCGCCACAGATAGGCGAGGCTGGAATAGCCCGTGCCGAAGTCGTCCATGGCGATCTTGACGCCCAGCGCTTTCAGGGCGGCCAGCTGTTCCAGGGTCTTGGCGCTGTCGTGCAGCAGCAGGCCCTCGGTGATCTCCAGCTCCAGGCGCGCTGGCGCCAGGCCCGAGCTCGCCAGGGCCCGGCGGACCTGCTCGACCAGGTCGCCCGAGGCGAACTGGTTGGGCGACAGGTTGACCGCCACCGTCAGGTGCGAGGGCCATGTCGCGGCGGTGCGACACGCTTCGTTCAGCACCCACTCGCCGATCCGGCCGATCAGGCCCCATTGCTCGGCGCACTCGATGAAGTCTGACGGCGGCACCAGGCCGCGTGTCGGGTGTTGCCACCGCAGCAGGGCCTCAAAGCCCGTAGTCTCGTTGTCGCGACGTCCGATCAGCGGCTGGAAGAACAGTTTCAGCTCGTCGCGGGCCAGGGCTTCGCGCAGGTCCAGCTCCAGGGCGCGCCGCTCCTGGGCCCAGACGTCCATGGCGGTCTCGAAGAACCGATAGGCGCCGCGGCCGTCGCCCTTGGCGCGGTAGAGCGCGAGGTCGGCGTTCTTGAGCAGGCCGTCCGGGTCGTCGGCGTCGAACGGCGCGACGGCGATGCCGACGCTGGCGCCGATCAGGACGTTGTGGCCCAGGATGTCGTAGGGCGCCGACAGGGTCTCGACGATGGATTGCGAGAGGGCCGACAGCGCTTCGTGACCGGGGGAGGGGGCGCAGATCACCGCGAACTCATCGCCGCCCAGGCGCGCCACCATGCCAGCGTCGCCGACGCAGGCGCGCAGTCGGCTGGCGACCTGCATCAACAGCGCGTCGCCCACCGGATGGCCCAGGCTGTCATTGACGCCCTTGAAGTGGTCGAGGTCCAGGCACAGGACCGCGCAACCCGAGGTCTTGTCGCGGCCGTGCTCCATCCAGGCCTTGCCGAGGTTCTGTAGGAGCGACAGGCGATTGGGCAGCTGGGTCAGCACGTCGTAGTGCGCCAGATGCGAAATACGCTCTTGGTCCTCGCGGGCCTGGGTGATGTCGGCGCCGACGCCCCGGAAGCCGACGAACAGGCCGTCCAGATCCAACACGGGCTTGGCCGAAAGCGACCACCAGTGCGTCGAGGACTTTTCAGTGTCTGCGGCGACCGTGATCGAGACCACCACGTCGCGGAAGGTCTTCTGCTCGGCGAACAGGGCCGAGAGGGCCGCGACGGGGCCGTTCGGGGCTTCGGCCGCGCCGCACAGGTCCGACATCGCCTGGCCCAGCAGGGCGTCCTTGTCGACGCCGGCGGCGGCGGCCATGCGATCGGAGACGTAGGTGAGGCGGCCCCAGGCGTCGACCTCCCACAGCCAGTCGCTGGCGCCCTCCTCGAAGTCGGAGAGCAGCAGGCTGACGACCTGCTTCTGCTTCTCCAGCTCTTCGGCGGCGACCAGGCGCTCGGCGAAGATGCGAGCGTGCGACAGGCACGAGACGGTGACGACCGCGTAGCAGAACACCAGCAGGCCGCCCAAGGCGTAGAGGATCGGATCGCCGCTGGCGCACAGCATGATCAGCGAGCCGACCACCATCGGCGTCGAATAGGCCAGGGCGGCCGCCGGCAGGGTCAGCATGGCAAAGCCACCGCAACCGATCATGCCGGCGATCACCGAGGCCACCATCATCGGCATGGCGCTGCTGTCGCCGACGCGGAAGGTGAAGACCGGCAGAACGCCCCACAGGCAGCCCAGCAGCCCGGCCTGGAGCGCGATTCGACGCACGCCACGCTGGGAGACCGAGGCCTTGCCGCTCTTTCGGCGTTGGGCCGAAACCCAACCACGAAGGCCCAGCAGGGCGTAGCTGATCACGAGCGCCGCCCAGACGCCGATCGCGACCCGATGCGGATGGGTCAGGCCCGCCAGGGAGACCAGAAAGGCGATGGCGATGTTGGCGCCCATCATCACCGGCGTCATGCGCAGGATGCTCTGCACCTGCTCCATGCGCACGCGGCCGGCCAAGGCTTCGGGCGCGTCGGCCAGTACTTGAGACGGAAGGACCGCAGCGACGCGATCAAGCAACGAGCTTACGATAACGCGCACGCGCGAACCCATGGTCTTCCGGAGCGGAGATCCCCCGGCAAAACATCGTTCTGTTAGGTAAACCGGGGGTTAAGTCAGCGTTTGCAGGTCAACATGCCGCGCACAAGAAAAGGGCCGCCGTTCGGATGAACGGCGGCCCTTTGTTCAGGACGACAGGTCCTAGTCTTCCTTCGTGCGCTTCTTGCGGAACGAGGGGTTCAGGACCTGCTTGCGCAGGCGGATGTTCTTCGGGGTCACCTCGACCAGCTCATCGTCCTCGATATAGGCGATGGCCTGTTCTAGGGTCATGCGGCGCGGCGGGGTCAGGCGGATCGACTCGTCCTTGCCCGAGGCGCGGACGTTGGTCAGCTGCTTGGCCTTCATCGGGTTGACGTCCAGGTCGTCCGAGCGGCTGTTTTCGCCGATGATCATGCCCTGGTAGGTCTTCTCGCCGGCGCCGACGAACATCACGCCGCGCTCTTCCAGGTTCCACAGGGCGTAGGCCGCCGTTTCACCGTCAGAGTTGGAGACGAGCACGCCCTTGCGCTGCTGGTCGATCGGGCCCTTGTGCGGCTCGTAGTGGCTGAACACGCGGTTCAGCACGCCCGAACCGCGGGTGTCGGTCAGGAACTCGCCCTGGTAGCCGATCAGCGAGCGCGACGGCGACAGCAGGGTGATGCGGGTCTTACCCGCGCCCGACGGACCCATGTCCTTCAGCTCGGCCTTACGGGCCGACAGCTTTTCGATGACGATGCCGGTGAACTCGTCGTCCACGTCGATCATCACGTCTTCCATCGGCTCCAGGCGTTCGCCGTTCTCGCCGGTTTGGAAGACCACGCGCGGACGGCTGATCGACACTTCGAAGCCTTCGCGGCGCATGTTCTCGATCAGCACGCCCAGCTGCAGTTCGCCGCGGCCGGCGACTTCGTAAGCGTCCTTCTCCGAGGTTTCGGTGACGCGGATGGCTACGTTGCTCTCGGCTTCCTTCAGCAGGCGGTCGCGGATGACGCGCGACTGGACCTTGTCGCCTTCGCGACCGGCCAGCGGGCTGTCGTTGACCGAGACGGTCATCGAGATGGTCGGCGGGTCGATCGGTTGCGCGGGGAGCGCCTCGGTCACGTCCATGGCGCACAGCGTGTCGGCCACGGTGGCCTTGCTCATGCCGGCGATGGCGACGATGTCGCCGGCCTCGGCGCCTTCATCGACGGGCTGACGCTTCAGGCCGCGGAAGGCCAGAACCTTGGTGATGCGGCCGCGCTCGATCTCGTTGCCGTTGCGGTCCAGGGCGTGGATCGCCATGCCGGGAACGGCCTTGCCGCTGGCGATGCGGCCGGTCAGCAGGCGGCCCAGGAAGGGGTCGCTTTCGATCAGCACGTTCAGCATCTGGAACGGCTTGTCCTTGTTCTCGGCGACCTTGGGCGGCGGAACGTGGCGGACGATCAGGTCAAACAGCGGGGCCAGCGTGTCGCTGGGCTGGTTCAGGTCCAGCGTGGCCCAGCCGGCGCGGCCCGAGGCGTAGATGTGCGGGAAGTCCAGCTGCTCGTCCGTGGCGCCGATGGCGGCGAACAGGTCGAAGGCGGCGTTGTGGACGCGGTCCGGATCGGCGTGGGGGCGGTCGACCTTGTTGATGCAGAGGATCGGACGCAGGCCCATCTTCAGCGCCTTGGTCAGCACGAACTTGGTCTGCGGCATGACGCCTTCCTCGGCGTCGACCAGCAGGACGCAGCCGTCCACCATGCCCAGGATCCGCTCCACCTCGCCGCCGAAGTCGGCGTGGCCGGGGGTGTCGATGATGTTGATGCGGGTCTCGCCCGCTTCACCGTTCCAGAGCACCGAGGTGCACTTGGCCAGAATCGTGATGCCGCGCTCGCGCTCCTGGTCGTTGGAGTCCATCGCCCGTTCGGTCGTGGCTTCGTTGGCGCGGAACACGCCGGACTGGGCCAGCAGCTGGTCGACGAGGGTGGTCTTGCCATGATCGACGTGCGCGATGATGGCGATATTTCGCATGGACATGGGGGCGGACGGACTTTCGGGAGGAATAGGAGATGACGCTTCGGTCGTCAGGCGCGCGGCTTTTACGCGAATGCGTTCAATTTATCCACCCCTCACCATCAGGAACACTTGTCGCACGACACCGGTGTCATCGCGAAAGTCTTGTCTGGCTTGGGTTTGCGCCTCGATCTCATACGAGACGGTTTCAAACGCAACAAATTGTGCGGTGCAATATGCCTATATTTTAGGCGGTTTGAAAGAGCGCCGTTCTGCTTCCCCTTTAGGGAAAGGGGTTTTGCGAGGTTCGGCTTCAAAAAAATGACGTCGAACGCTTGTTTTCCGCTTGCCTAATTTTGCGCCGCACTCTAAAAACAATCCTGTGAGGCGGCGCTGCCGCTTCTGCCCTTCCTGGGCGTTTCCTCCCTAATGAACTGGCCCGGCGGTTTCGCCGGGCTTTTTTTTGGATTCTGCTCCGGCGCGCCATCCTCAAGCCGGGTAGGGCCGGACGCGGGGCGGTTTGGCACCGTCTCCGCCATCGGAGCTGCTCGAGGCGACGAAGCCCACCGGGGGAGCTTTGGGCCGCAAACACGGAATCACCGCCGCCGCCGCCATGGCGGCTCTGGCGCTCTGCGGCGGCCCTGTCGTCGCCCAAGCGCCCCAAAACAGCTCGCCCCAGAACAAGCCGTCGCAGATCAGGCTTCCGCCTCTGAAGGTTCTCAAGGCCCCCAGCTCCGAGCTCCTGGCGCAGCTGTTTCCAGCCACCACGCGCAGGGCGGGCGTCGAAGGCGCGGCCACGGTGCAATGCACGATTCGGCGCGACGGCGATCTCGGTGACTGCGTCGTCACCGGCGAAAACCCGCAAGGCCTCGGCTTTGGCGGAGCGGCCCTGGTCGCGATGACCTATTATCAGGTCGATGTGTCGGGGGCGAACGCCGTGCAGGTCTCCCGTCGCCTTTCGGGGATCACCATTCGCTTCGCCTTGCCGCCTGTCGAGGCGCGCTAGATCTCCGGCTCAACGCAATGCGCTCAGGTCCATGTTGGTCAGCGCCTGCGTCAGGATCTCGGCGTCGCGCGTCAGTCTTGCCAGACCTTCGGTCGGTTCGCGCGTGGTCTCATCCATATAGAGCGCCCGATTGATCTCGATCTGCAGGGCGTGAGTCCGCTTGGCGGGACGTCCATAGTGCTCGGTGGTGTAGCCGCCGGCGTAGGGCGCGTTGCGGACCACATCGTAGCCCAGCGCTTCCAGTTCTCGCTCGACCAAAGCCGTCAGCTTCGGCGAGCAGGCCGCGCCAAAGCGGTCGCCCAGCACGATGTCGCAGGCGCCGCCGGCCTTGGAACGCTGCCCCCGCGCTGCGGCGGCGGGCATAGAGTGCCAGTCGATGAGAATGGCTGCGCCATGGGCCGCACGCGCGGCGGCCAGCTGCCGGTCCAGAGCGTCATGATAGGGGCGGTGCGCCAGTTCGACCCGGGCCTTGGCCTCGCCGAACGACAGCTTGCGGCCATAGATCGGGCGGCCTTCGCCGGCGACGCGGGGGATCGTCCCCAGGCCTGCGGCGACGCGCGCGGATCGGCCCTGCGCGTAGTCGGGCAGATCGCCGTCGAACATCGCCGGATCCAGTTCCCAGGGCTCGCGATTCAGATCGACATAGGCGCGGGCGAACCGCGCCCGAACCACGCTCACCCCCCGGCTTGGGGCGGCGCTGATGATCTGGTCGACGAACGCATCCTCAGACGCGCGCAGGGTGTCGATCGGCAGGCGGACTGCGGCGATCATGTCAGCGGGATAGACGCTCCCCGAATGGGGCGAGGCGAACACCAAGGCGGTCGGCGCCGGCGCGCCGGCGGGCGCGGCGCGCAACACCTCGAACGCTGGCCCGCCAAAGGTCTCCAGCGGCGGGGTCGAAAGCTCATCCGTCGAAAGGGGCCGCCACGCGCTCATGCTTCATCATCGAAGGCTCGCGGCGCGGGGTCAAATCGCAATCGCCGAGGTCAAACCATCCACAGCCGCGACGTTTAGGTTCATCCCCGATTTACGGACATGACGCTAAGGTGGACCCTCTATCGACGATCTTGACCCGGACACGTGACCCCATGGCCCGCATCCTCCTCGCCGAAGACGACGATTCCCTTCGCGGCTTTCTGGCCCGCGCCCTGGAACGCGCCGGCTTCGAAGTCCAGGCCTGCGCCGACGGCGAAGAGGCCGTTCAGCACCTGGACCATCCCTGGGACCTGCTGCTGACCGACATCGTCATGCCCGGCATGGACGGTATCGAGGTGGCCCGCCAGGCCGCCGCGCGCGATCCGTCCCTGCGCATCATGTTCATCACTGGCTTCGCCGCCGTGGCCCTCTCGGCCCAGGACCGCGCCCCCGCCGGGGCCAAGGTGCTGTCCAAGCCCGTGCACCTGCGCGACCTCGTCGCCGAGGTCGAAAAGATGATGGCGGCCTGACCCACAAAAAGTTTCGACAGGCGGCTTGCGCACTCCGCGAGCCGCCGCTATACCCCCACACCTTCCCGGCCGGGACGTCTTCACGAAGACGCTTCGGATCGCTTCGGCGGACGCGTAGCTCAGCGGGAGAGCACTACGTTGACATCGTAGGGGTCACAGGTTCAATCCCTGTCGCGTCCACCATCTCCTCTTCTTACTTAGATCAATCGCATTCGCCGCCGGGCGTCATCCTGGCGCTGTTTCTCGTGCGCCTGCCGCTGGCGCCGTGTTCGGCTGAGTCTTGAGGCGGGGGCGGGTCTGTAGGGCCCCCTCAGCCCTCCAGCATGATCATCGTCCAGCCGAAGCGAGCCACGCCGTCGGCGCCGCGCTCCAGGGGGCGGGCCAAGGTCATGGCGAGATCGGCAGGGCTCAGCGGCGTGACCACGCGGTCCTGGGCCAGCAGGGGGTCGTCGAACATCATCTGGAAGGTGCTGCGGGCGGCCTTTCCGGTGGCGTCCATGTGGATGTGCGGCGCGCGCATCCAGCCGGGGCCGGCGGGGTAGGGGGCTGGCTTGATGGTGGTGATCCGGAACTCGCCGTTCGCATCGGTCGAGAGGTTGGCGAAGCCCTGGAAGTCCGGGTCGAGCGGCGCGGTGTTGGTGTCGGATGGATGGGCGTAGCGGCCGGCGGCGTTGCACTGCCAGATCTCGACCTTGCCGCCGACGATGGGGCGTCCGCGCTGGTCGACCATACGGCCGACGACCTGGATCACCTCGCCCTGGGCGCGGCCGCTGCGACCGGCGATCCGGGTCAGGTCCGCGTCGGTGTCCGCAGGGCGCAGCACCGGGTAGAAGGGGCCGAGCTCCAGCGGCGGCGTCGTCACCAGGGGCTCTTCGCCCCGCGCCGAACCGCCGACCAGGCCGAGCGCCAAGCCGCCGGCCAAAACCTTACGCCTGCCCCGATCCGTCATCGCCTTGCCCCAAAAACCCGCAGGGAGCGTAACGAGGTTCCGCCTCCCGTCAACGTGGCGGCTGTGATGGGCTTGTGGATATGGGCCCGAGACGCTGTGCGGCGCCTCGGGCCTTGATCACGGGCTACTTCAGCAGCCCGCCCGGCGGGGTGTAGTGGACCTGGGCTGCGGGGCCCAGCGGCCAGTCGAAGGCCACCCAGGCCAGGGTCATCACCACGCCGGCGACCATGAAGGCCAGGGCGTAGGGCAGCATCAGGGCCAGCAGCGAGCCGACGCCCATGCTGGGATCCCAGCGGCGGGTCATGGCCAGCACCAGCGGGAAGTAGCTCATCAGCGGCGTCATCAGGTTGGTGAAGCTGTCGCCCATGCGGTAGGCGGCGGTGGTCATCTCCGGTGAGATGCCCAGCAGCATGAACATCGGCACCACCACCGGGGCCAGGGCGCTCCACTTGGCCGAGGCCGAGCCTATGAAGAGGTCCAGCACGGACGAGAAGCCCAGCACGCTGACCAGCAGCAGAGGCGCGGGCAGGTTCATGGCCTTCAGCGCCTCGGCGCCGTGGATGGCGGCGATGGGGCCCAGGCGCGACCAGTTGAACATCGCCACGAAGTGGGCGGCGAAGAAGGCGAAGACGATATAGGGGGCCACCGAGCGCACGCCGTCGGCCATCATGGCCACGACGTCGCTTTCGGTTTTGACGGTTCCGACCCCGACGCCGTAGGCGACGCCGCTGGCCAGGAACAACATCATGAATCCCGCGATCAGCGCGCCGTAGAACGGAGTGAGCTGGGCGGGACCGGACTTGGTCTCGTCGATCAGCGGGGTGAAGCCCGGGATCAGGCTCAGGGCCGCGAACAGGGCGACGATGGTGAGAGCAGCGAGACCGGCGAACTTCAGGCCGCGCTTTTCATCAGGCGTCACGGCGGACTTGGCCAGCTCGGCCTTCAAGGCGTCGTCGGCCTGGCCGCCCCAGGGGCCAAGACGCGGCTCGACCACCTTGTCGGTCAGGAACCAGGCGATCGGGGTGAAGACGACGACGATGGCTAGGATGAACCACCAGTTGCCCAGCGGGTTCATGGTCCAGGTCGGGTCGATGATCCGGGCGGCCTCCTGGGTGAAGCCGAACAGCACGACGTCGAACTGGCCGGGCGTCAAATTGCCGGCGAAGCCGCCCGAGACGGCCGCGAAGCCCGCCGCTATGCCCGCCAGCGGATGCCGCCCGACGGCGGCGTAAAGCAGGCCGGCCAACGGGATGAACACCACATAGGCTGCGTCCGACGCATGGTGCGAGACCATGCCGATGATCACGACCAGGGGCGTGAGGATGCTCTTGGGCGCCTCGCGCAGGCTGGCGCGGATCAGGGCGCTGAACAGGCCCGAGCGTTCGGCGACGGCGGCGCCCAGGATCACCACCAGCACTAGGCCCAGCGGGGCGAAGCTGGTCAGGGTCTTGGGCATCTCGGTGAACAGGCGGGCCAGATTCGCCTCCGAGAACAGGCTGCTGGCCGCATAGGTGAGAACGCCGTTCTCAAGCTCGCCGAACTGCGGGGCTTCGTCGCCCGCATAGGTGATCGAGGCCGACCAGCCGAGGGCCTGCCCGATCGCCGATAGGACCATCAAGCCCAGGATCAGCCAGACGAAGATCATCACGGGTTCGGGGAGGAGATTGCCTAGTCTCTCGACGGCTCCGAGAAAACCCTTCTGGCGGGGCGGCGGAGACGTGGCGGGGGGCGCGGCGTCGCTCATTCGGCGTCCTGATCAGTTGTTGGAGCCCCCTCCATCGACATGGCTAGCGGGCGCCGCGCGCAAGGTAAAGCTGCCCGGGCGCGGAAAACGTCGGGCCGGGGAGCGGGTGATGAAACTTGCGCCCGCTGCGTCCGACACAGGCTAGGCCACGCCAAACCCCATTCCGGGTTTTTTGGACTTGCTAGTCGCCGCTGGCTGCGGCTAGCTCTGCGTCCCCTTCACCACCCCACCGGTGAAGCAACTCGGGCGGCGACCTTTTCGGGGGAGGGCCGCCCGCCCTTGCTCCCTCAAAATCAGCTGTCACGAACGCACGGACGTTCGGCTTCGCCTGCTCAGGTCAGGGCGTATTCAGGCTTGGCGTAGACACCGATGAGGTCGACTCCGTAGACGTCCTTGGTGGCCTGATCGGCGAAGAAGGCCTCCGCCGACTTGGCGTACACGCCGACGTCGGCCTTGCCGGCCTCGGCCATCAGCCAGCCGACCATGGCCGCCTTGGTCCCCTGGCCGTCCGCGCCGTCCCGTCCATAGGCGGCGAAGTAGTCGGCGCGGCCGTCGATCAAGGCGCGCACCTTCTCGTCGGTCGGCGTCAGGCCGAAGATGGTCGCATAGGCTTTGCGTGTCGCGTCAAACAGGCTCAGACCGCCATAGTCGGCCGAGAACTTGGCCGCGCCTTCGCCGATCTTGCCCAGATTGACCGCGAAATTGATGTAGCGGTTCTCGAGATTGAACGACTGATAGTAGGCGCTATTGAGGTTGTTGGCGTTCACGCCGTCAGGATTGACCAGATAGTCCATGCCCGCAGCGGTCGGCGTCCTACCGGTGAAGAACTGGTAGGCCAGCACGGCGACCGCGCTGGTCGAGAGCGCGGCCTTGGACACCTGATCGATGGCGTCGGCATAGCTGGTGCCGGCCGCCATCGCGGTCGCCAGGCTCTTGGTAATCGGCTCGGCCGCGGCGCTGAAGGTCTGAAGGCGCAGGATATTGCTGATCGCGGTCGCGACGCGGCTGTCGACCAGCGCGATGGTCCGGTCGGCGAAGGCCATGAACTCGATGTTCAGTAGGCTGTCGGTCCCGTCGCCGCCGGCGCGATCCAGCACCGTCCAGGCGCCGTTCGCGCCTGCGGTGATTGTGTAGCCGCCATAGGCGCTGGAAAAGGCGGCCGTATCGACGCCAGGTCCGCCGTCCAGGATATCGGCGCCCGCGCCGCCGATGAGCCGGTTATCGACGGCGTTGCCGTTGATCGTATCGGCGGCCGAACCGCCGATGGCGTTCTCGATCACCGCGTTCATGGCGATGGTGACGTTGCCCTTCAGCCCGCCGACGCTGGAGAAGTAGCCTGACCGCAGGTCGATAGTCTGGGCGACGCGGTAGCCGGAGAAATCCAGGGTGTCGACGCCGCCCGCGTCCCAGACCGCGAACACCAGCCGGCTCGAGGACGACGTGGCCAGGAACCAGTCGCGCTCCGCCGTTGAGTTGAAGCCATACACCGTATCGCCGGTGCGCGTGGTCATGTTGGCCCCGTAGGCCATTTGAGCTGCTGCGATATCGTCAAGCAACGGCGACGAAGCGTAGGCGCCTTGAAATGCGCCTCCCGTATTGGCTTCACTGAAGTAGGACATCACCGTGTATTGCCGGCTATCCTCATAATATTCAGCATGCATCGCGTACGTAAGATCGACGCCGTCGCTCGCATTATAGTCGGCCGGATGAGCTAGGCCAATGGCATGGCCGATCTCGTGGATCAGAACCATGCCGCCGTAGTTGGATCCTGTGGGATTTATATTGTAGCCCAGCGTTGCCTTGATCCAAACATCGCCAGATTTGTTACTTGAGGCGTAGATCCCCGGGTAGTAGGCGAATGCTGCGGCGTCTTCCTTCCCGCTGGAGAAGTTGCCGAACAGCATGGCCGCGTCGTCGCTGTAGGCGGCTTCACCGGAGTTTCCTTCGCCAACCCGAACGAATTTCACGTTGGCCACGTCCGCCCAAGCTTGAAGCGCTTTTTCCGTTTGGGCGATCTGAGCCGCATTGAATTGCGAGAAATCTCCGGTGTCGACCGGCATTGTCGTAGGGGCGGTGGCGCGATAGGCGTAAGTGACGACAGCGGAGGTGTACAAGGCGGCCGACCAGCCCGGTTCGCCCCGCAGAAGCTGAGACGCGGCCTGATCAACGGTCAGGCTCTTTTTCCCAGCAATGATTCCGGTGCGGGAGTCGGCGTCAACGAACGCCTGCGGCAAGCCGCCGCCGCTGATGGCAGCCTGGCTCCAATCCTCGTGAAGGTTCAGACCGAACCGGTCGCACTGGCTACACAACGACGCGCTCCACTCACCAATCAGGCGAGTATGGAGTCTAAGGTTTTCTTCTGCAATCTTAGCTATTTGCGACAGTTTCGCACGGCGCGGAGCAACCCATAGCTTCGCTGTGGCATGGCGCGTCTCGCCACATTTTTCGCAGTTCCGCCGATTTTGTTGCTCTGGCGCCACACCTGAATCCGCGCATGGCGCGTTTGTGCTCCAGGTCCCGGGGAAGATGTCGGGTCCGCGACTTTCGTAGGAAGAGGGTTTTTCAAATGAACATGCGGTTGCTGGTCGGCGTCGCGGCGGTAGCGCTCTGCGCCGCCTCGGGTGCTTCGGCCCAAAGCGCCCTGAGCGGCTGGTACGTCGCGGGCGACGCCGGCTATCACGAGCCTAAGGACGTCAAGGCGACGTCCTCGAACGGGTATCAGTGGAACTTCAACGCCGACAAGGACTGGGCCGCCTTCGGCCGCCTCGGTTACAAGTTTTCGCCGAACTGGCGGGTCGAAGCCGAGTACGGCTATCGTCCCAGCGACATGGAAGGCGTACGCGGCGCCGGCCTGAGCGGCGCCCAGCCCATCGGCCTGTGCGCTCCGGGCGTGGCCCGGACGTCCGCCGCTCCGGATTGCGTCGCGCCGAACGGCAAGCTCAAGGCTTCCACCCTGATGGCCAATGTCATCTTCGACATGGGCGGCGACTCGCGCTTCAGCCCGTTCATCGGTGTCGGCGCCGGTACGGCCTGGGTGCACAACAAGGTCTATGGCCAGCTGTCGGGCGTTCCAGCCGGCGCGGCCATCTATCAGAACACCAATTTCGACGACGTCGATCAGGCGTTCGCCATGCAGGGCCTCCTGGGCGTGGCGTGGAACCTGTCCGACAACTGGTCGATGGACCTGACCGGCCGCTACCTCCGCACCTCGAAGCTCGACTGGGGTTCGGTGACCCAGAACGCCGGTCCGGCCGGCGGCTCGATCACCGACGTGGGCACGTTCTCGGGCCGCTACAAGGACACCTCGGTGACCCTGGGCCTGCGCTACACCTTCGGCGCCCCGCCGCCCCCGCCGCTGCCCCCGCCGCCGCCGCCGCCGCCCCCTCCGCCGCCTGAGCCGGCTCCGCCGCCGCCTCCGCCGCCGCCGCCGGCCGCTCCGGCCTACGAGGCGCGTGAGTTCGTGGTCTACTTCCCGTTCGATCAGTACGTGCTGACGCCGGAAGCCCAGGCCGTGGTGCAGCAGGCCGCCGAATACGCCAAGGGCGGCTCCGCCACCCGCGTCGTGGTGACGGGCCACACCGACACCTCGGGCTCTGACGCCTACAACCGCAAGCTCTCGGAGCGCCGTGCGCGCGCCGTGGCCGACGGTCTGGTGAGCCTGGGCCTGAACGCCACCACCGTGGCGGTCGACTGGAAGGGCGAAAGCGCTCCGGCCGTCGCCACCGGCGATGGCGTCAAGGAACCGCTGAACCGCCGTTCGTCGGTCTCGATCAACTTCCAATAAGGAAGTCCGGATCGGTAGGAATTGGGGCTGGCCGCAAGGCCGGCCCCTTTTTCGTGGTCAGTGGTGATCGGGCCGGAAACGAAAAGACGCTCCCGATGGGGCGTCGGGAGCGTCTGATCCGGCGGGCCAAGAGGGCGGCGGTCCGCCGTCACGTGGCCGGCTGTGAAGGGGGCACCGGCCAGATCTGTTCTCGTGGGGCCTAGAACGCGCCGACGTCGTCCGCGACGCTCCGATAACCGTGTTCGACTATACGCTGATGCGCGCCACAGGCGAGTCGAAACGCGTCAATTTGAGCAGGTGCGACAATTGGCGCGGAAGCGGCGAGGGGACGTCCAGCAGGCGAGCGACCAGATGCTCGGCCAGCAGCGGGGCCAGGCAAAAGCCGCGAGAGCCCAGACCCGTCAGCACGATCAAGCCGTCTTCGCGAACCTCCGCCAGCGGCAGGCGGTCGGGTGTGGTGGCGCGCACAGCGGCGCGGCCCTCGAAGGTCGACCCGGCCAGGCGCTCAGCCAGCGCCGGCAGGCCCTTGGCCAATGTCGCGAGATTTCGGCCGTGGTCCTCCGGACGCACGTCGGTCCGGACATCGTCCCGGTCATGGGTGGCGCCGAACAACAGCCCGTCGCGGGTGGGGATCGCATAGCCGCCGAAGGCGGTTGGGGCCGTATCCTGGCCGCTTGTCCAGCTGGCCTGGCCTCGCACGGGGCGCAGAGGCGTATCTGGCAGCAGGGCCGCGCCATCGGCGCCGCCCGCCAGCGCGACCCGATCGGCGCGCGTGACCAGGTCACCGGCCGCATCGAGCAACCGCCAGCTTTCGCCGTCGCGCTCAACCTTCGCCACACGCCGGCGCAGGACGGAGCCGGTCCAGGCTGCGATGACGTCCGCCGGCGCAATGACCCGGGCCCCAGCCATGGCCAGGGCTGGCGTGGCGGTCTCCAGGCGCGCGAGAGTCTCTTCGACACCCAGCGTCCGCATGTCGCCCGGCTCGAACAGGTCCTGGTCCGCGACGGTGGCGAAGCGGGCGGGGTCGCGATCGCCGGCGGCGAGCTGCAAGACCTCGCGGGCGATCACGGGCTGGCCCTCCGCCTCGTACAGCGTCACTGCGCGAGCTAGCGCCTGGGCGTAGAGCGCCGCGCGCGGGCCGCCGCCGGCGTCGAGCGCCGGGGTCACCAGGGCGGCGGGATTGCCCGAGGCGCCGAACGTGTCGGGATCATCGATGACCACGACGGAGAGGCCCTCGGCCCGCGCCGCTCGCGCCAGCGACGCCCCGGCGATTCCACCCCCGATGATGGCCAGGGTCTCGGGCCGCCGCGACGCCGGCCGCGCGCCCGGTCGCCAGGCTTCCAGCCGTTCGCGTTTGCGGCCAAAGCCGGGGCGCTTGGCGATCTCGAAACCCGCCGCCGAGAGGCCGCGACGCACCGCGCCGGCCACGGTGAAGGTCGCCGCCCGCGCGCCAGGCGCCGAGCGCGCGCCGACCGCCGCCAGCACCTCGTCGCGCCACATGGCGGGGTTCAGGGCCGGAGAGAAGCCGTCCAGGAACCAGGCGTCGGCCAGGCCGTCCCAGGCCTCCAGCGCTTCGACCACGTCCATCACCGCCAGGTCCAGCACCGCGTCGAAGCCGGGAAGGTCAACGCGATGGAAGCCCCGCGCGCGGCCGGGCCAATGATCCAGCAGCACCTGCGCGGCCTCGCCCAGCTCGGGCCAGTGGGCCAGGATCCGCGCCGCCTCGTCGCGCGACAGCGGGTGGGCCTCGATCGAGAAGATGTGCAGTCGTCCGCCGGCCGGCTTTTCGCGGCGCCAAAGGTCGAGCAGGGCGGCGATGTTCAGCCCCGAGCCGAAGCCCAGCTCGCCGACCACGAAGTCGCGTCGCTCGGCGAAACGTTCGGGCAGTCCACAGCCCGCCAGGAACACCGCCCGCGTCTCGGCCAGGCCGTCGACGCTGGAGAAATAGACGTCGCCGTAGAGGCTCGACTGCGGCAGGCCGTCGTCGCGCCAGACCAGCGGGGAAGGGGCGGAGGGATCCATCGAGCTGGTACAGCGCTGGTGAGGGCTCCGGTCAACGAAAAAGGGCCGCTCCAAGGAACGGCCCCTTGTGAGGTTTGCGGGCCCGTCCTCGCCCTTCGACAGGCTCAGGGTGAGGACTATTGTGCGCTCGCAGGCGAAACCCTCACCCTGGGCTTGTCGAAGGGCGAGGGTTCCGAACCTTAGTGCGCGGCCTTCTTCTCTTCCGGCTTGGCGGCTTCGGCCGGGGCGGCCGCGTCAGCGGGCGCGGTGGTCGAGGTGGCGCCCGTGGCGGCGGCGTCGGCCGGGTCGACCGGAGCGGCGGCGGCGTCGGCGGCGGCCTTGTTGGCGTCAGCGGCGGCCTGGTCCTTGGCCGAGGCGGCGTCCGTCACGGTCGAGGCGTCAGCCGCGGCGGCCTTGGCGGCGGCGTCTTCAGCGCCGGCTTCTTCCTTCTTGCCGCAGGCGGTCAGCGACAGGGCCGAGACGGCGACGCCGGCGATCAGCAGCTTGCGGAGCATGGTCGAGGTCATGAGGTTTCCCCTTCGATTGGCCGCGTCGCCTTGGCGGCGACGTCATCGCCTCGATAGGAATACCGGTTCGAAGGGCCGCGCAAGTTACGAGTCGGTAGGGAGTCCCCGACCTATTCGTTCGGCATCTGCGAGAGGGCTTCTTCCAGTTCGGCGAAGCTGGGCTGGCAGGCGGTCGGCACGTTGCCGCGGCCGATTTCGACCGAAATCTGAGCCGCGTTGCCATGCAGGTGGGCGACGAGCACAGCCTGGATGATCTTGTAGAAGGCCGCGTCTTCGTCCAGCACCGAGGCCAGACGCGTCGCCATCGGGCCGACCAGGCCATAGGCCATGAACACGCCCATGAACGTACCGACCAGAGCGCCGCCGATCATGGTGCCCAGCACCGCCGGCGGCTCGGTGATCGAGCCCATGGTCTTGATGACGCCCAGCACGGCGGCCACGATACCCAGAGCCGGCAGACCGTCCGACAGCTGCGTCAGGGCGTGGGCCGCCTGGTGGGCTTCGTGGTGGTGCTTCTCGAGCTGCTTCTCCATCGCGTCCTCGACCTGGTGGGGATCTTCCAGGTTCATGGTCATCATCCGCAGGGTGTCGCAGATGAAGTCGACGGCGAAGTGGTCGTGGGCGATCTTGGGGTAGCGCGAGAAGATCGTGCTTTCCTGCGGCTTTTCGATGTGGGCTTCCAGCGCGATGACGCCCTTGGACTTCATCGTCTTGGTCAGCAGGAACAGCAGGCTCAGCAGGTCACGATAGTCCTGCGCCTTCCACTTGGGGCCCTTGAAGATCGTACCGAACCCGCCCAGCGTGGCCTTGATCACGGTCATCGAGTTCGAGATCAGGAACGCCGCGACACCGGCGCCGCCGATGGCCATCAGTTCGTGCGGCGCGGCGTGGATGATCACGTCCATCTTGCCGCCCGAGATGATGTACGAGCCGAACACCAGGCCGAAGAGCAGAACGATGCCGATAATCTGGAACATGGTGGAGGTCGCCCCGAGTTTGCGGACGCATCATCGCGATTAATGATTAATCCAAGGTTCTCGCAGCCGTGTTCGAGAGTCTGTGATCGGCGACACATTGCGCCGGTCGGGGCGCGGGTCTAACGGTTGTTCGATGACCGGTGATCTTCAAAGCGGCCGGGCGAACCGGCGGGCGTTCGCCATTCTCTTCGGCGTTTCCGTGGCGACCGCCCTGGGCAACACCGGCATGCTGTCGGTCCTTCCGGCGATCGGGCGCGAGATCGGCATTCCCGACGCCCTGGTGGCGGGGATCTTCTCGCTGTCGGCGGTGCTGTGGGCGGTGACCTCGCCGTTCTGGGCGCGGCAGTCCGACCTTCGCGGACGCAAGCCGCTGATCATGCTGGGCCTGGCGGGCTTTGCGGTGTCGATGACCCTGTGCGCGATCGTGGTTTCGGCCGGCCTGCACCACCTGGCGCCGCCGATGGTGATCTTCGTACTGTTCCTGCTGGCGCGGGCGCTGTTCGGCGGCTTCGGCTCGGCGGCCAATCCCGCCACCCAGGCCTATCTGGCCGAGCGGACCAGCCGTGAGGAGCGCACCCAGACCATGGCCAGCCTCGCCGGCGCTTTTGGCCTAGGCACCGTGGTCGGGCCGCTGCTAGCGCCCTTGTTCGTGCTGCCCGGCGTCGGGCTTGCCGGGCCGATGGTGGCCTTCGCGGCCCTGGCGGCGGCGATGCTGGCTGTGGTGCATCGCGGCCTGCCCGAGACCTTCACCCCCGGGCGCGGCGACACGCCGCCCCGGCGGCGCAGCCTGGGGCTCCCCTGGCGCGGCGAGGGTGCGGCCCTTTGGAAGGATCCGCGCCTGAAGCCCTTCCTGATCTACGGTTTTCTGGTCGCCTCGTGCCAGACGGCCCAGACCCAGACTCTGGGCTTTCTGATCATCGACAAGCTGGGCCTGTCGCCGATCAAGGCGCAGGGTTTCATCACCTTGGCCATGGCCGCCGGCGCGGTGGCGGGTCTCCTGGCCCAATGGGGCCTGATCCGGATGTTCCGCATGGGGCCGCGCGAACTGATGCGCTGGGGCGTCGGGGCCGCGGCCTTGGGCAATATCGTGGTGGCCTTCGCGCCGGACTATGCGGCGGTGGCCATCGGCTATGCGATCGCCAGCCTGGGCTATGGCTTTGCACGGCCCGGCTTCACGGCGGGGGCGTCCCTGTCGGTCGAGGCCAAGGACCAGGCGGGCGCGGCCGGTGCGATCGCCGCGATCAACGGCTTGAACGTGGTGGTCGCCCCGCTGTTCGTGCTGCTTTACGAGCAGATCGGCTGGGCGCCGTTCGTGCTCAACACGGTGATCCTGCTAGCCATGCTGGTCTACGCGATGCGGCAGGTCATGCTGCGCTCGGTCAACCAGGGCGACGCCGACGAAGAGGCGGCCATCGCCGGTCTGGAGCGCAGCGACGAGGGTGGGGTCTAGCCCTCAGGCCACCAGGCGTTCCAGCGCGCGGCGGTCCTTCAGCACCATGTGACGAACAGTCGGCAAGGCGATGAGCCCTTCGTCCTGAAGGCTGGTCAGGGTGCGCGAGACGGTCTCGATGGTCAGGCCCAGATAGTCGGCCATGTCCTGGCGGCTCATCGGCACGTCCAGTTCGGCGTCAGCATGGGTGCGGGCGGCGATGTCCAGCAGCAAGCCGACGACGCGTTCCTGCGCCGAGCGGCGGCCCAGCATCAGGACGTGGTCCTGGCAGCGCTGCAGGCCTTCGGCAGTCAGGCGGAACAGGGCCCGGGCCGCGTCGCTCCGCTGGGCGGCTAGGTCGCTGAGCGCGCCGCGGCGGATCATCCGCACGGTGGCGTCGGACATGGCCTCGGCGTTGATCCGATGGGTCTCGGTCATCTCCAAGCCGAAATAGTCGCCGGCGAAGTGGAACTCGTCGATCTGGCGGCGGCCGTCGCGGAGAATCCGATAGGTGCGCACCGAGCCCGACACGACCTGGTAGACGTAGTCGGCCGCCTCGCCCTCGCCGAAGATCTCCTCATCGCGATGGAAGCGGGCGCAAGCCCCCGGCGCGGGCAGAACGGCGTCGAAGAAATGGTCGTTGTCGAACGTCTTTGCGCGGATCGGAGACAGCATCGGAAACCCCCTCGTTTGGTGTGGGTTTTTTGCGCCATCTCAAACCGATCCGATATTCGGGGCATGCGCCTAAGGGGGCCTCGCTAAGGGGAGTCCCTTAGGCGGCTTTGCTGACGGGGGCGATTTTGACGCCGATCAAGGCGGTTGGCCGGGTCTTCTGGCGGTCTGGAGAGCATGTGCGACCGGCCCGACCTGTCGGACGGCGAAACGGACCGTCCCATGATCCTCCTCCTGGTGGAGGACGAGGCCCTGCGCGACGCGCTGCGCTTCTCGCTGGAGACCGACGGGTACGCCGTCCGCGCGCCCGCCGACACGCACGGTTGCCTGAGCTGCTCGGACTGTCGCGCCGCCGCCTGCGTGGTGATCGATGACGGCGATGCGAGCCTGCCGCCGCCCACCGCCGGGCGACCCACCATTGTCCTGACCGGCGACGCGCAGCGGCTGACGCGGCGGGGCGTGACCGGCGTCACCCTCGTGGAAAAGCCCCTGCTGGACGACAAGCTAGGCCGCGAACTCTCGGCCCTGCTGGCCCGGGCGGCCCCGGGGCTTTAACATTCAGGAAGGCGAACGCGCGGATCGCGGCGTGCGACGCGTTTGGCCAGATGCCGCACGAGCGCGACGGCGCCCAGGATCAGGATCACACCGAGGTGCATCAGCAGGGTCGCCAGGGCCAGCGCCGCCAGCAGCACCGCCACCGCAGACTGAGGTCCCAGCAGGAAGACCATCAGATTGCCGAACACCAGGTCCTTGTTCGCCAGCAGCGGAATGCGCGACACCAGATAGCGGACGGCCATCAGCACCAGCCAAAGCTCTGACGCGACCTCTGGCAGGGCGATCCGCCAGATCAGCACGGTCAAGGCGGTGGAGACGATGATCCGCACCGTATGGGCGCTGGTGACGAACAGCAGAAGACGGGGCGACAGCGAGAAGACCCAGCGTCCGAAAACCACCAGGCCGATCGAGATGGCGATAGGGACGAGGCCGGACCACAGCGCCGGTCCGAGTTGCTTGACCAGGCCCAGTTCGGTGAGCTGCGTGACGCTGACGGCGGTCAGCACCAGGGTCAGCAGGTTGCCCAGCAGCGCCGATATGATGCTGGCGTCCTTGATCGCCGCAAATGGCGCGACGCTCGGACCGCTGGTCCGCCGCGCCCACACATAGAGATAGGCCTGGCCGCTGTAGCCCAGCACGATCTCGTTGATCACGTTCTTGCGCAGTAAGACTCCAAAGCCCGACAGGGGGAGGTTCCATGTCCGCCGATAGACGGCGAAGTCGCAGATCGGCTGGGTCAGGTACAGCAAGATCATCGCCGGCCAGACGGCCATTGGCAGCTGGAGGATCATCCTCATCCCGTCGGCGGCCGCGCTGTCCAGCTGGAACAGGATCGCTGCGACAAGTCCCACCGAGACGGCCAAACCCAGGAGGTTCCACCAGAGCGAAGGCGTCTTGGGCGCCCAGGTCTCTGGCGCAGGCGAAGGCGGCGCTTTCGCCCTGAGCGTTCGGGTCGCGCTCATGGCTTCGCGCCTGCGGCGGGCGCCGTGGCTCCGAGGCCGATGTTCGAGGCGGTCTTCGCGATCGTTTCATAGTGTTCAAACAGCTCGGCGAAGTGGTCGATGTCGGGCCGCACGTCGGCTGCGGCTTGCAACGCCGCAGCCCGGAGCGAGGCCGGATCGCGCGCCAGCAGCCGCAGGAGGGCTGCGGCGGCGGCGTCTGGATCGCCGGAGGGATAGATCTCGGCGCTGTCAGGCCGGGCGAGATCGGCGAAGCCACCGCGATTGGGGCCGACCAGGGGCAGGCCGCTGGCCATGGCCTCGGCGGGCAGCAGGCCGAAGGTCTCAGAGTCGCAACCATGCACCAGCACGTCCGCGCTGGCCAGATGGGCCGCCAGCAGCGGCCGATTGCGGATCGGCGGTATGATGTGGACGTTCGGCTCACCGGCGGCCGCGCGTAGGACGCGGGCGCGATCGATGCCGTCGCCGACCACCACCAGACCGATCGGCGTGGTCTTGGAGGCCTTCAGCGTCGCTTCGATCACCATCGGCCAGCGCTTCTCGGGGTGGAACCGGCCGACGGCCAAAGCCAGCTTGGCGCGAGGAGGCATGGCGCAGGCCTCCAGCAGGTGCGCCCGCAGCGCCTCATCGCGGAAGGCGGGCGAGAACGCGACGCGATCGATCCCCAGCGGAATGCCTGCGACGGGGCCTAGGCCGTGCTGCTCGAAGCGGTGGGCCAGCCAGTGTCCGCCGGCGACGGTGGTGTCGAAATGGCGACGCAGCGACCGCAGATAGCGCCAGAACCACGCGAACCACTGGTCCACACGCTCGGGGCTGGCCATCCCGCCGAACCAGCGCTGCGGATAGATCGCCACGGGGTCGGCGTGCATGAACATCGACCGCGCCGCGGGCCCGCGCCATCGGGCGACGATCCAGGCGCCGCGCCAGGGCGACGAGGCCTCCACCAGGTCGGGAGCCAGCGCGTCCAGGTGTTTGTGCACCGGCGCTGCGTCCCAGAACATGGAGTAGTTGGCGTCGAACGGCAGGCGCGGCGCGCGCACCCAGATCACGCCGCCGGAGGGGCGGGGCTCGAATCGGTCTTCGGGTCCCGGGGCGAGAACGAAAAGCTCGTGACCAAGCTGGGCGGCCACCTCGAGCTTGCGGTCGATATAGGTTCGAACCCCCCCGCCGGTAGGCGAATAGAACTCGGCGACGTCCACGATCCGCATCCGGCGGCCCCCAGGAGAACACTTCCGCCACCGGTAAATCAGTACCGTGACGGTCGTGCATAGGAGACCTTCACAAAACCGACGGCGTTGCCTGCTCTAAGTCGTGAACTGAGCTGCTTCCGGGGGGGAGCGGAACCGCCTCGGCGACGTCCGAGACGCTCACAGGAAAGCACGGCGATGGATACCAGGGCCTCGATGTTCGCCCCTGGCGCGCGCTCGGCGCGGATCGCCCTGTTCTCGGGAAACTACAATTACACGCTCGATGGGGCCAACAAGTCGCTGAACAGACTGGTGGACCATGTGCAGCGCACGACGGGCGCGCAGGTGCGGATCTATTCGCCGACCTCGCCCACGCCCGCCTTCGCGCCCGTCGGCGATCTGGTGTCGGTGCCCTCGGTGACCATTCCGTTCCGCAGAGACTATCGTCTCGCGCTCGGTCTCCCCGCGGCGGTGCGGCGTGATGTCGAGGCGTTCGCGCCGGACCTGATCCATCTGTCGGCGCCGGACCTGCTGGGAGCGGCCGCGCTGAAGCTCGGCCGGCGCCTGAAGGCGCCGGTCGTCGCCAGCCTGCACACGCTCTTTGACTCCTATCTCGACTACTATGGGCTGGGAGGCTTGCGCGCCCTGGCGCAACGACGGTTCTGGGCGTTCTACGGCGCCTGCGATTTCGTCCTGACCCCGACCCCGGCGATCGGCGACGATCTGCGTGCTCAGAACCCGCGCGCTCAGGTCAGGACCTGGGCGCGCGGCGTGGACGCCGACCTGTTCAATCCAGCGCGATGCAATGCGGCCTGGCGCGCGGCCCAGGGCTTTGACCCTGATCGGCCCGTCATCGTGTTTCTCGGACGCCTAGTGATGGAGAAGGGGCTGGCGGCCTTCGCCGACACGATCGACCGCCTCGCGGCGGCGGGGCCTGCGCCGCAAGTGCTGATCATCGGTGACGGCCCGGCCCGCGCTTGGTTCCAGGAACGGCTTCCGGGAGCGACCTTCACGGGCTTTCTGACGGGCGAGGCGCTCGCCACGGCGCTGGCTAGCGGCGACATCTTCCTCAATCCCAGCACGACCGAGACCTTCGGTAACGTCAATCTAGAGGCGATGGCGTCGGGCCTGGCCATGGTCTGCGCCGACGCGCCTAACACCCGGGCGCTGTTGCGCGATGGTCGTGACGCGATCCTTTGCGCGCCCACCGATCCGGCGCGCTACGCCCGGGCTCTTATGAGCCTTTGTCAGGACCCGGAGCATCTTCGCCAGATGGCCGCCAAGGCCTTGGAGCGCAGCGCGGCCTATCGGTGGACTGAAATCCTCGACGCGGTGGTGGATGTCTACGCCGAGGCGCTGGACGCGCGGGCCCTGGCCTCCAGCCGCGCCGAGGTCAGCGCGCCCGAGCCCCGCGCCTGGACCGGCCGCCGCGGCGGACGGATCGACGCCCAGGCCGCGCCCCAGGCTCTCTAGTCGATCGCCGCGCCCTGAACCTTGGAATGGCGCCCTTCCCGCCGAACTGACGGATCAGATCGGGAAGGGGCGCTCGGTACGACGAGCTTCGCCTTGATCTTTCCAAACACGCTTGATCGTTATCTGCTCCGGCGAACCCTGGCGCCGATGTCGGCCGTCCTCATCAGCACGATGGTGGCGTTCCTGATGGAGCGCCTGATGCGCTCGTTCGACCTGCTGTCGCAGACGACGGAGGGCTTCCGGTATCTGACCGAACTGCTGGTGAACCTGACGCCGCACTATGTGGGCTTGACCTTGCCCGGCGGCTTTTTCATCGGCCTGTTCGTGGTCGTCAACGGCCTGAACAAGAGCTCCGAAATCGACGCGATCCTGGCGAGCGGCACGTCGCTGACCCGTTTTACCGCGCCCTTTGTTGTCCTGGGCGTCCTGTTGATGGTCCTGAGCGTCTTCATGTTCGGGTTCGTGCAGCCCTATAGCCGTTACGCCTATCACGCGGTGCTGCACGCGGCTGAGAACGCCGGATGGAACGGCGACGTGCGACCCAAGGCGCTGCTGTCGGCGGGTCCGGACTTTTTCCTGACCGCAGACCGGACCGACGCCAGCGGCCGTCATCTGCAGCAGGTCTTCATTCGACGCATCGATCCGAACGGCCGCGAAGACATCCTCACGGCCGTGTCGGCGGTCGTCCACAAGAACCCTGCCGACAGCCAGATCGCGCTGGAGCTAACCAACGGACGCCAGATCAGCACCGTGGCCGGCGCCCCAACTTATGTCGTCAATTTCTCGCGCTTGATGTTCAACGTGCCCGCCGGCGACGCGGGGCTGCTGCGGCTGCGCGGCGAGGACGTCAGCGAGTTGACGCTGATCGAATTGGCGCGCCAGGGCTTCGGTCTGGAGCCCGCCGCACTGCCGCGGGAGACCTTGCTGGCGGCGCTCTACGCGCGTCTCGCCCGTGCGTTTATCCTGCCGCTCCTGCCGCTGATCGCCGTGCCGTTTGGTCTGAGCGCCAAGCGCGCGGGCTCGGGCGCGGCGGTCGCCACCGGCGGGATCCTGTTATTCGCCTTCGAGATCCTCATGGTCCTAGGACAGGCGACGGCCACCCGCGCCACGGCCCTCGTCGCTGTCGCCTTGCCCGCCGTTATCTTCGCCGTGATCTGCATCGCCACGTTCGTCGTCAGCCAGCGGCGTCCGGGCGAGAACCCCGTCAGCTGGTTCATCGAACACGTCGCCGCGGTGGCGCAGGCCGTGATCAAGGCGGTCCGTCGTCGGCGGGCGCTTGATATGAGCGGTGGAGCTTAACCGCCGCGCACCGACAGGGTCATGCGCACCAGGGCCGCCAGGTTGTCGGCCTGCATCTTGGTCATCAGCTTGGCGCGATAGATCTCGACCGTGCGCGGGCTGATGCCCAGGTCACGGGCGATGACCTTGTTGGCGTGGCCGGCGACCACCCCGTCCAGCACCTGGCGCTCGCGCTCGGACAGGCTCTCGATCCGCTTCAGAATCATTTGCTGATCGTCCGAGACCGGCGCGGCCTCGACGGTGGCGAAGGCGCGTTTGAGCGCGTCCAGCATCCGCGATTCCGAGAACGGCTTCTCGAGGAAGTCGACCACGCCCGAGCGCATCGCCTCGACGGCCATCGGGATGTCGCCGTGGCCGGTGATCATCACGATGGGCATCTTGATCTTCAGGGCCGACAGTCGGGCGACCAGGTCCTGGCCGCTCATCTCGGGCATGCGGACGTCGGTGATCACCACCCCGGGCTTGGCCTGCGGCAGGGCGTCGAGGAACGCCGGGGCGCTGGCGTAGGTGACGACCTCAAAGTCGGCCGACTCCAGCAGGAACGCCAAGGACTCGCGGGCGCTCTCGTCGTCATCCACCACGTGGACCACGGGGGCGTCAGTCATCGATGGTCTCCTTCTCGCCGGCCACAGACTCGGCTGGCGGCAGCGTAAATCGGAATAGCGCGCCGCCGCCAGGATTCGCCTCGGCCCAGATACGGCCGCCGTGCGCCTCGATGATCGAGCGGGAGATCGACAGGCCCACCCCCATGCCCTGCGGCTTGGTGGTCATGAACGGCTGGAACAGGCGCTCCAGCACCTCCGGGGCGATGCCGGGGCCGGTGTCGGCGACGGAGACTTCGGACCAGCCTTCCTCGGTCATGCCGGTGCTGATCAGCAGGGCGCGCTTGCGTGGCTCCTGGGCCTGCATGGCGTCGATGCCGTTGCGGATGAGGTTCAGCAGCACCTGCTGGATCTGGACCCGGTCGGCGAACACGTCGTCGGCCTTCGGATCAAGCTTCAGGCGGACATCGACCTGGCGTTCCTTCTCGCCGATCAGGGCCAAGGCCGAGGCCTCCTCGATCAGCTTCGACAGGCTCTCGGCTTCGCGCTCGCTGGCGCCGCGCCGGGCGAAGTCGCGCATGCGGTGGATCACCTCGCCGGCGCGCAGCGCCTGGGCGGCGGCGCGGTCGATAGCGTCGCGCACCTTGGCCTGGTCGGCCTCGCGGCCTCGATCCATCAGACGGCGCGAACCGGTCAGCAGGTTGGCGATGGCCGATAGGGGCTGGTTCAGCTCGTGGGCCAGGGTCGAGGCCATCTCGCCCATGGCGGTCAGGCGCGAGACGTGAACGAGCTCGTTCTGCAGTTCCTGCAGGCGGGTCTCGGTTTCCTGGCGCTCTGTCAGGTCGCGGATGAAACCAGTGAACGACGGCGTCGGTCCCTTGGTCTCGCCCACGGCCAACTCCATGGGGAAGGTCGAGCCGTCTTTGCGGCGACCCACCACGACGCGGCCCGCGCCGATAATCCGCTTCTCCCCCGTGCGGGCGTAGCGGTCCAGGTAACCGTCATGCGAGGACTGATAGGGCTCGGGCATCAGCAGGCTGACGTTCTTTCCGATCGCTTCGGCCTCCGTCCAGCCGAACATCCGCTGGGCGGCCGGGCTGAACGAGGTCATGATTCCCGCGCGGTCGATGACCACCACGGCGTCGGGGACGGTGTCGAGAATCGAGCGCAGGTGGTCGTTGACCGCAGCCGCCCGTCGCCGCGCGGCATGGAACCAGCCGCCGCCCACGGCCATGCCGAAGCCGACCGAGAGGAAGATCGCCGCCGACAGGCCGCTGACCAGGTCAAATGGGATGTCCCGTGTCACCCACCAGACCGTCGCCCAGGCGAACGTGGTGCCGAACACGCCAGGCCCGACCCCGCCCAGCGCCGCGCTGACCAGCACCGCGGGTACGAACAGCAGGAACGACGACGGGGCGGTGAACGCCTCGGGCAGGTACAGGCGCGCCACCGCCGTGGCCATCACCGCCGCGAAGGCGGCCAGATAGGCGGTTGGATGAGGGTCGCTGAAGAGGCTCGAAGACAGGCCTCGGGTCGGTTTCATCGTCGCCTGCGGCTCCCTGAATCTTATGCGGTTATAGCCGCGAGCGTTTGAGGCAGGTCAAGGCCGGGCGATGCGGATGCGCGCAGCCTGACGGTCTCTAGCAAGGGAGACTGTCGATGTCGGGTGGACAATTGGCCTATCTGGGACTGGTGATCGGCGCGTTTGCGACCTTCGCGGTGGTGCTGTTCACGACCCATATCCGGGTGAACCTGAAATAGGGATCCGATCATAGGGTGGGGACGAGGCTCGGCGACGCGGTCGCCGGGCCTTTTTCTTGCGTGTTGAGGCGAACGATCCGCGCACAGAGACCCAGAGGCGCGGCGCGGTGGCTGACCACCACGAGGCCCTGGCCGGTCCGCTTCAGACGGGCGTCCAATCGCGCCACGACCGCCGCCTCGGTGGCGGGGTCCAGGCCCTCGGTCGGCTCGTCCAGCAGGAGCCAGGGCGCGTCGCGCAGATAGGCGCGGGCCAGGGCCAGGCGTCGCCGCTCACCGCCCGACAGCCGTTCGCCATCGTCGCCGACATAGGCTGACAGGCCCTCTGGCGCGGCGCGGACGCGGTCGGCGAGACATGCGTCTTCCAGCACAGCCCAGAGGTCGGCGTCGCTGGCCTTGGGCGCGGCGAGGCGCAGGTTCTCGCGCACCGTGCCGGCCACCAGACCGGCGTCCTGCGGCAGCCAGGCGAAGGCGTCGCGGGCCGTGAGCGCGGGTGCGTCCCTCAGGCCCAGCAGCGTCTCGACCGCCGTGGTCTTGCCGCAGCCCGAGGGCCCCGAGAGCGCCAGCCGCTCGCCGGGGCTCAGCGTTTGGCCCAGCAGGGTCAGAGGCTCGGCCTCGGTTCGCGACGGCGGAGAGGGGAGGGGTCGATGTCGCAACACGGCGTCGAGGCGCTGGCGGGCTTCGTGCGCGGCGCCGTCCTGATCGAAGGCGTTGGCCAGGCTGGTCAGGGCGTCCAGGCTCATCACCGCCGCCAGGCCGGCCAGGGCCGCCAGAGCTGCGCCAGCCGGCGCGGCGGCGGCCACAGCCGCCGCCACGGCAAGACCGGCGATCACGGACTGACTGGCGATGATCAGACCCTGAGCGCGAGCAGCAGCGCGTCGGGCGTCCTCAAGGCTGGTGGCCCGGGCGTTGAGCGTCTCGCCCGCCCAGTCGGCGAGGCCATAGGCGCGCAGCTCCGCCGAGGCCGAGACGAGGGCGGCCACCGAGTCCTTCAGCGCGCCGGTGCGCGCCTGGATGGCGGCGCGCGCAGGGGCCGAGAAGCGCCTCGCCAGCGCGCGGGCCGTCAGGATCGCCGCGCCGGCGGCGGTCAGGATCGCCAGCGCCGGAACCCATCCCGCCAGCAGCGCCAGCGCAACGCCAGCGCCCAGTCCGGCCGCGGCGCTCCAGGGCGCAGAGAGACGGACGAAGCGGGTCTCGATGGCGTCGACGTCCTGGACGAGCCGCGCCGAGGCTTCGCCGCGCGACAGGCTCAAGGATTCGGACGGCGGCGCGGCCGCCAGACTTTCGAACACCGCCGGGCGGATGGCCGCCAGGGCGCGCAGGGCGGCGGCGTGCCCCGATACGCGTTCCCCATAGCGCGCGGCCGTCCGCAGGATGGCCAAGAACCGGATGCCGGCGCTGGGCAGCAGCACATTGAACGCATGGGCCGCAGCCAGGCCCGCCGCGCCCGCAGCCGCGCTGGCCACGATGAACCAGCCCGAAAGGCCCAGCAGCAGGGTCGAGGCCGCGCCGACGGTGACGGCGCTGAGCGCCGCCAGGCGCAGGGCGCTGGCGCGCTGGCGCTTCTGGGCGCGGATCAGGGTGTCGAGCGGACTGGTCACAGGCGGATCACCTTGTCCGCCAGGGCGGCGACAGCCTCTGAGTGGGTGGCGATCAACGTGGTTCGGCCGCGTGCGGCGGCGCGGATCGCCTCGATCATCGCCGCCTCGGCCTCGGCGTCGAAATTGGCGGTCGGTTCGTCCAGCAGCAGGACCGGCGCGGGTTTCAGCAGGGCGCGGGCCAAAGACAGGCGGCGTCGCTCGCCGCCGGAGAGCCCCGAGCCGCGCTCGTCGAGCACGAAGTCCAGACCGCCGGGACGCGCGGCGAGGGCGGGACCCAGACCGGCGCGCTCGGCGGCTTGCGCGATTTCGGCCCGGCTGGCGTCGCGGCGGGCCAGAGCGATGTTCTCGGCGATCGAGGCGGGAAGGATCAACGGCGACTGTCCGGCCCAGGCGATCGCGAGCTCTACGTCTGTAGCCGGCTTATCGTCGACGCGGATGGCGCCGGCCGTGACCGGCGCCAGACCCAGCAAGGCGTTGAGGATCGAGCTCTTGCCCGCGCCGCTGGCGCCGACGAGGGCCGTGACCGAGCCGGCGGGCGCGACCAGATCGAACGCGCGCACAGCGGGGGCGTCGGTGTCAGGATAGCGGATCTCGACGCCCTCGAAGCGAAGTGTCGGCGCCGCTGTGAGCTGGGCGCGCGCGGAGCGCGGGGCGGGGGGCTCGAAGGTGACGAGGCTGGCGGAGGCGGCCTCGGCGGCCTGGCGGTCGTGATAGGCGGCGGCCAGGCGGCGCATGGGGGCGTAGACCTCCGGCGCAAGGGCCAGCACGAAGAAGGCGCGCTTGAGATCCAGCTGCTCCGGAACCGGGAAGGGCAGCAGCCGCAGCAGGTTGAAGCCGCAATAGACCGCCACCAGGGCCACCGACAGGGCGGCGAAGAACTCCAGCGCTGCGGACGACAGAAAGGCCACGCGCAAGACCCGGATCGTCCGTTCGGCAAGGTTCGACGCCGAGCGGGTCAGGGCCAGCGTCGTCGCGCCCTCGGCCTGGAAAGCCAGCACCACGGGCAGGGCGCGGACCCGGTCCAGGAACAGGGCTGACAGCCGCTCCAGGGCCTGGAACTGGGCGCGCGCCTCGGCGGCGGCGGCGCTTCCCGTCAGGATCATGGCCAGGATGAACGGGATCAGCGTCCCCAGCATGATCGCCGCGGCGATCGGGCTGGCGACGGCGGCGGCGGCGATCATCAGCAGCGGCAGGACGCTGGCGGAGAGGCGCGTGGGCAAGAAGCGGGCGACATGGCCGTCCAGCGCTTCGACGCCCTCCACCAGGGCGGTGGCGGCTTCGCCGGCCGGGCGGCGCGGGCCGGCGAACACGGCGCGCGCGAGCGAGATCCGAAGCGAAGCCTTGGCCTGCGTCGCCGCCTGGGCACCGAGGACGCCCGTCGCCAGCGCCAGAGCGCCCCGAACCGCGAGTGCTGCAGCGGCCACAAGCAGCCAACCGAAAAGCGCTGCGGGTCCAAGGTCCTGAGCGATCGCATCGACACTCAGCGCAAGACCGGCGGCGAAGGCGATCGCGGCGATTCCGTCCACGAGACCCAGCAAGCCTGCGCTGCGGATCGTCGGCGCGACGGTCCGCTCCCATTGCTTGAGCCAGGCCTTGGCGGAGCCACGATGATCAATCTGCACTATGCGGGCGCCCATGAGTTGAGTGTAGGGTGGGGTTATCCGCTTGCCTTGATCCGGATCAAGGAACGGACGGTCGGGCGGGTCTAGGGCATGGCTCTCGATCGGCCTGATCATCGGCCGTTCGCCTCGGAGCTGTCCATGGACCCCGCTGTCGTAGACCTGTCGCGACTACAGTTCGCGCTTACCGCCCTCTACCACTTTCTGTTCGTGCCCCTGACGCTGGGGCTGTCGTTCATGCTGGTCATCATGGAGAGCATCTA